>JBFLGC010000029.1:0-32206 GCA_041859945.1 Tetragenococcus sp. | reverse complement strand
TTCTCTTGATAAGCGGTCACCAGTAAAATGACGAGCAAAACGAAAGCGGCTATTAAGCTAAAAATGAAGGAATGGCCTAAATGAAGCGGATCAAACAAAGCTTCAAGCAACAGGAGGCAGAGCAAGACATATAATGATTTCATGAGATGTAGTACCCATAGTATTTATGGTCATTGGCTTTTCTGACATGGATCAGAGTATAATTCTTGTATTTTTTAGGTGGATAAGTATCGAATATGAAGACTACTCTACTATAAGGGGTTATTTCCAATGCATCTTCTGAAAGGGTATCGGCGTGAATAACTGACGTATTTGCTCCCAGGGTAATAAGTAATAGGAAAGCCAAAAACATTTTTTTGAATTTCATCGTGATCACTCCTAAATTAGTTTGGTTTTATTTTAGCACGAAACGCCCTTCCTAGGCCATTTTATGCCCCAACGTTTAAAAATCGCTCTTGAACGTAAAAAAATGACAAAAATGTAAGCGAAAAAAAGTCGCCCGCATGCTATAATAGTTGGCATAAGGAGGATCATGACATGCTGTTTTTTGCTTTGTTTTATGCGCCCACACTACAGGCCATCTTGCTATTTTTCATATTGAATCATAAAACCATTATTCATAGAAATGGCCAACGCAACTTGTTCCTGTTGCTCCTCATTTATTTGATCACCTACTTGTTGGCCGATCAGGTTTCGCAAATGGAGAACATCCTCCTATTTATCCTCCTTTTCGGTTTGTCATTATCTTTATCTGATAAAGCAAGCATCGGGCAACTTCTTTTTGGAGTCGTTTTTTCGATCATGATACCCAGTCTGATCATGGACGGTTTTGCTAAAGTGGACCTCCTATTCACACATCCTCTGCTGCTGCTAACGCTAAGCACGGCTCTTGTTAGTTGTTTGGGCTTTTTTGTGAACAAATTCATATTAGTGAAGAGCTCTAAAAAAGGGATCGGGGTCCTGGGCTATTTACTAGCGATCGGTTTTGTGGGAAAGAGTTTTTATGATCTTTATAACTATTTATTGAACTACCCAGAAGTTTTTCGTTTTCAGACCATGTTCATCATTTTGATCGTCTTCTCGGTCTTGTTGATCCTCATCGGGTCGGTCACTTTCTTTTTCATTTCCTCCAATCAAAAAATGGAATTAGAAGCGCAAAGAGAAACTGTAAAGTATGAGGCCTTGACGACTTATACCGAAGAGATCAGCCAACAATACCAAGAGATCCGCAAATTTCGTCATGACTATATGAACCTTTTGATCGGCATGGAAGGCTTTTTGGAAGAGGACGACTTAAAGGGGCTCCGTGATTTTTATTACAGCTCGATTGCGCCGACGAAAAATTTCTTGTCCAAAAACGATTTACGCTTAAGTGATCTGCAAAAGATCACAAATGAAGCGATCCGTAGTTTGTTTATTGCCAAATTGATCTTAGCCCAACAAAAAGGCGTCCAGATGACGATCGAAGTACCAGAAGCAGTAGATTTTCCAGCTGATCCAGTGGTGCTCTTGCGGATATTAGGGATCTTGTTAGATAATGCCGTTGAAGCCTTGGTCAGCTTACAAAGTGGTTTATTGGAAGTAGCGCTTCTAAATGTAGAGAATACCGTTTTGGTCGTGATCCAAAATACGGTGGGGCCCCAATTACCGCCTCTATACCAACTCAAACAAGCCGGCTTTTCCACCAAAGGCAACAACCGTGGCTTGGGACTTAGCAATGTCGATAACTTGTTAAAAAACAATCCGCAACTGTTATTAGAAACCACGGTCACAGCGGATAAATTCATTCAAAAATTGACGCTAGTCAAAAAAACAAACGTGTCCGCCAATTAGCAAGTTGTTATTTTACGTTCAGGTATAGGTTTGCAACGTTTGGGACAAGATGCCCTTTTTTTAAAGGAAAAGTCAACAAAAGTAGTGATAGCTTTGGTGGTGATCTGTGTTTGACAAGAAAGCAACTAAATCCCCTCTTTTTTTGTTTTGTGATCAGTATATAAAACGCAAGGTTATCTAAGACGCTCACAAATTGTGTTCATAGAAAATAATGCAAAATCCCGACCGCCCGAAAGGAGGTAGTCGGGATTCTTTAAACTCGCAAATTCTTGATCTGGCGGACAGAGCCGACACAGGTTTCGCCGTTTTTGAAGGTGATCAGGCGCTTTTTGAAGTCGATGGCGATGATGTTGTCAACATTAGCTAAGATCGATTTGTGAACAAGGGCAAAGGTGTGAGAGAGCTTTTGTAGTTCATTTATTTTGCCATAGAATTCGATCGAGCTATTCAGCAGATGCATGATCACTTTATGCGAATCGGTGGAAGTCTCAAAAAAGAGGATATCACTCAATAGAAAAAAGCGGATCTGGCCGCTGATATCGATCCGAACGCGGTCTTGATGTGATTTATTGTCGGAAACATAATGGGTAAAGGCTTGGGTCAAGTCATCTTGAATGCCTTTTTGTAGCAGTTCGGGATCATCTTTGGCAATAAAGTCCATGGCCTCGACTTTGTATTTGAAAGTCAGCGCCAAGAGTTCACTGTGGGTGGTAATGAAGACGATCTTCCCATCAATACACAGGTTGCGGATCTTAGCACCCAATTCGATGCCGCTGATCGTCGCATCTAGATCGATGTCAAGAAAATAAATGCCCTTGGTTTGCGGATTTGCCTCTAAATACGACAGCAGCACATAAGGATCTGCTGTACTCAAAGTAAGCTGCATCGGCCAGTCTTCGATGAGCAATTTATTGGCTACGATCGTTTCGATCCGTTGGCGTTCGATAGGATTATCTTCACAAATGAATACGTCTAACACAAAAGCGCCCCCTTTTTTGCTTCTAGTATACCATGTTTTGCAAGACTGGCGCAGCCTATTATGAATTCTTCATTTTTGGTAAAGAGACCTTGTTTTTTCTTAGTGTTCTATGTAAACTAATACACGTAGAAAATATTATTTTTTTTCTAAGAGTAGGCCTACGTTCAGGCATGAATTTGCAACGTTCAGGATGAAAAAGTTCGCTCTCGTTTTTAACGTGCTATAGTGATTTAGAATTTAAATGATAAGTCAAAAAGGGGTGCGCAGTGTATAAGAAAAAGCATGCTAAAAAGCGGCGGTTGCGACAAAAATTCATGACTTGCTTTTTGTTACTAGGAGCGCTTGTGGGGCTATTCATTCTTTGGCAAAAAGGATCCGCACCATTTGTCGAAACGACGGCAACTAGCACTATTGAAACGGGCCCAGCAAGCGCGATAGAAACGACGACTAACACAATGAAGACCACAACGTCGTCAACTGCCACTGTACCGTCTACAGCAGAGAGGGCTTATCAAGACGCAGTCAAGCCACAAGATGCTGTTAGTCAATACATCAATCAGACGCTAGTGGATCAAGGCTTTAGTGGGACAGTTTTGGTTTACCATAAAGGACAGGTGACTTTGCACCTTGCCTTTGGTTATGCAGATCAGGAAAAAAGAATCAAAAATGCTTTAGATACCCAATATTGTATCGCCTCGATCCAAAAAGGACAGACGGCCTTTTTGCTCATGCAGGCCGTAGCAAACGGTAAATTGTCTTTGAACGAGTCCTTAGCCGATTTTTATCCAACAGTCGTCACCGGTGAAACGGTGACGCTCAAAGAAATGCTTAATATGTGCTCAGGTCTAGGTTTAGACACGGACATTTTGTATCATTTGCCGGCAGAAAGTTCTGAAGCCACAGTCGCTTTCGCCCTAAACAATATCTATGCTCAAAGCAGCAAGGACTTCTCCTATCAACCAGTCAATTATATTTTATTGGCTGGGATTTTGGAGCAAGTCTATCAAAAGTCTTATCAGGAATTATTTGAAGCAGCCATTATTAAATCCATGCAGTTGACCGAGACCAGTTTTGGCATGGACGAAAATCCCCAGCAGGCCCAGGCTTATTCTGCGAGTGGCGAACTTACGACGCCAGGACAAGCCGCGTTTGCCCGTGAATTGGGGACTTGCAATGTCTTCATGTCGGCGCGTGATTTGTTTGTCTATTATGAGTCGGTGCTAAAAAATGAGCAGTTGTCAGAAGCGTTACGTGATCAAATGTGGGCGACTTTTCCGAATGAAAGCTATGCTGGAGGACTTTATCATCGGGAGGGGTATTTTCATGGTCATGGCGTCAAAAATAATTATGAACCAACGCTCGATTTTTCAAATGATGGCCAAAATGCAGTGGTCCTTTTAGCGAACAAGCGCGAGGAAACAACGGATCTGAATAAGCTTTGTGATCAATTTTTTGCCGAACTGGTCGCCGAGTAAAAAAGTCGTTTAACAATTCTTAATGAAAAAATCGGACTTTCGACGGATTTGTACAGCGCTAAAGTGCGTAACAATAGAGTTGAAAAATAAAAAGACAAAACATTTTTTAAGGAGAAGAAGATGAAAGTGAGAAAAAGAACCCGTATAACAGTCACTGAGCGTCAATCCTTTTGGCTAGGTTTTTTGGGGAAAACGGCCTTATATTTTGGGATCATGCTAGCTTTGGTCTATTTATACCATTTTAGTCATGTCAGTGGCGGTGGCTTTATTTATAATCAGTTTTAGATGGGGAGAACGAACATGGGAACAAATAAATTGTTGACAACTATCAAAAAATGGGCAGATGAATTGGGAACCCAGGTCTGTTTTGAAACGGGGACCGATTCCTTGACCTACGCACAATTGGAAGCAGCTTCGAATAAGTTGGCGACTTATTTGTGTCAAAACGTACCACGTCAGGCGCCGATCATTTTGTTTGGCTCACTTTCAAAAGAGATGGTGATCGCCTTTATTGCCTGTCAAAAAAGTGGCAATCCTTACGTTCCGATCGATGACCAGACACCCGCTGATCGGATCCAGCTGATCGTATCTTGTGCGCAACCAGCTTGTATCTTAGCTTTTGAGGCATGGCCCTTAAACGAAATACCGGCTATTGAACAGGACGAATTTACCCAGCTCTTAAAAGAAACGGCACCTGGCACAGTAGATCCTCTGCGCGCGGTTTGCGGCGATGATCTTTTATACATCATTTTTACTTCTGGTACGACGGGTCTGCCTAAAGGGGTCATGATCAGCTATCAAAATTTAGTCAGTTTCACCGCTTGGATACTCAGTGATTTTCACCTACAAGAGCAAAAGCGTTTCTTATGCCAGCCACCTTTTTCCTTTGACTTGTCCGTCATGGATCTGTATCCGGCTCTTCTTACTGGGGGGACTTTAGTGGCTTTGGAAAAAGGTGTGGTCGCTGATTTGGCCTGGTTACTTAAAAGTCTCCCCAAGCTTGCTTTAAATGTGTGGGTGTCGACCCCCTCTTTAGTCGAGATCTGCTTGGTCGACCCGACTTTTGATCAGGAGCATTTGCCAAGTGTGACGCACTTCTTATTTTGTGGCGAAGAATTACCGCATCGCGTGGCTGAAAAATTAGTGACACGTTTTCCACAAGCCTTTATTTATAACACTTATGGTCCCACTGAAGCGACGGTGGCCGTCACCAGTGTCGCCATCACGCCGGCCCTTTTAGAAACCTATGAACGCTTGCCCCTTGGGAAAGTCAAAGCGGATACCAAGCTTATGATCGCTCCAGAAACCGCGGCTGCTCCTGGCGAGATTGTGATCGCAGGTCCGAGTGTGTCGCCTGGCTATTATGGCAATCCGGAAAAAACAGCAGCTGCCTTTTTTGAAAAGGCAGGGCAGTGGGCGTATAAAACAGGTGATGTCGGTTATCTCAAAGATGATTTGCTCTTTTATCAAGGTCGCCTCGATTTCCAAATCAAATGGCATGGCTATCGCATCGAATTAGGCGATATCGACCACCATTTACTGATGAATGAGGCGATTCGCAACGCCTGTGTTGTAGCTAAATATCGCGACCATAAAGTGCAACAACTGATCGCTTATGTCGTCTTGGAAAAGCCGACAGTAGATGTCAAAGCTTGCGCTAAAATGCTTAAAGAATAGTTAAAAGCAAGTGTCATGGACTATATGATCCCGCAAAAATTTGTCTTTGTCGATGCCTTGCCCCTGACTAGAAATGGCAAGATCGATCGCAAGCAATTGATGTTTGAGGTGAATGGCAAATGAGTGCATGGTTCGCTAATTTTCCTTATCTAACGCCGTATGAACGACCATCTTATTTTATCCTTTTTGCCATTCTTGTGATCCCTTCTGTCATCGTCTCTTTAAAAGGACGTCGCCTGTTGTGGTATCAAAATATCCTTGCTTTGTTTTTTTTGTGGATGAGTTTTGCCGGACCGAACCAGGCGCAAGGTATCGCGCTCATAATCTATGTGCTTTGGCAGACGGTATTGACCTGGGCTTATTTTTATTATCGCAAGCGCGCCAATCAAAGTGGCTGGTTCTATCTAGCAGTTTTTTTGAGTCTGTTGCCGATGATACTAATCAAGCTACACCCCTTTTTTAGTGATCAAAAAGGGGCGCCTTGGCTGTATTTTTTAGGCTATTCGTATTTGACCTTTAAGTCCGTCCAAGTCTTGATGGAAATGCGCGATGGTGTGATCAAAACCTTTAAAACCAGCGATTATTGGCAATTTCTTTGCTTTTTTCCGACGATCTCATCTGGTCCGATCGATCGTTTCCGCCGTTTTGTCAAAGATTTGCATGAGCCTCCAACCGGCGCCAAGTATTTGGAGCTTTTGGGCAAAGGGATCCATTACATTTTCTTAGGCTTTTTATATAAATTTCTGATCGGCTATGTCTTAGGAACGCGTTTATTGCCTGTCGTCCAAGAATTTGCTTTTACGCGCCATAATTTCGCCTTAGGGACCCTAGGCTACATGTACACGTACAGTTTCTATCTCTTTTTTGACTTTGCGGGTTATAGTTTGTTTGCGGTCGGTTTGAGTTATCTCTTGGGTTATGAGACGCCAATGAACTTTAACAAACCTTTTATCAGTCCCAATATCAAAGAGTTCTGGAATCGTTGGCACATGACTTTATCCTTTTGGTTCCGTGATTATATTTACATGCGTTTGATGTTTACTTTACTTAAAAAGAAAGTCTTCAAAAGTCGTATCACCGCCTCCAATGTCGGCTATTTTGCCTTATTTTTGATCATGGGCATTTGGCACGGCTTGACTTGGTATTATATTGTTTACGGTTTGTACCACGCGGCTTTGATTTGTTTGACCGATGCCTGGCTCCGCTTTAAAAAGAAACACAAAGCGCAGTTGCCGAGCAATCACTTGACCCATGGCTTGGCGATCTTTTTGACCTTCCATGCCGTCTGTTTTAGTTTTTTGATTTTCTCAGGTTATTTCGATCTGGCCCTCAAACATTTTCTCTTGATTTGATGAGGGACCGACTAAAAATTAGAAAGAAGTGTTCATTATGACAGTAGAAGAAACAGTGTTAGCGATTTTGGAAGATTTGACCGGTTCGGAGGAAGTAAAAGATCTGGATTTGCCTCTATTTGAAGAAGGTTTGCTCGATTCTTTAGCGACGGTCCAACTTTTGATCGAAATCGAGGATCAGCTTGGGGTAAGTGTCCCTGTTTCAGAATTTGAGCGGTCTAAGTGGGGAACACCGCGTCAAATCATCGTCCAAGTCAATGCTCTAAAAGCATGAGTAACAAACGTCGGATCTTAGCCGCCATTGGTCCCTTTGTTTTAGCCACGCTTTTATTAGGAATTTTTCTTTTTTCCCCCATTTCTTGGTCTAAGAAACCTTCTGATAAAAGCTTAAAGGCTGCCGCTAGTTCGATGAGCGTCAATGTTTTTAAAGGGGATGAATTAAAAAATGCGGCGATGGCCAGTGGTAAATTTTTGCCTTTTTTTGGTTCGTCGGAATTAAGTCGGATCAATGCCTTTCACCCCTCGACGCTCGCTGAGAAATACCAGCGTGGCTATGAACCCTTTTTGTTGGGCGCACCAGGGACGCAATCATTGACCCATTTTTTCATGATCGATTCCATGCAAAAAGAGTTAGCTAAAAAGCCTGTGGTCTTTATTTTATCGCCACAATGGTTTGTCAAAAAAGGGATCAGTGATGGGATGTTTTCCCAGTACTATTCGCCGTTACAAACTTATCAATGGTTGGCCGCCTTAAAAGGTCCCACCGATTCGGATCGTTATCTGGCGCAACGTCTCTTACAATTTAGTAGTATTAAGACTGACACTTCTTTGAGCCAGCTTTTGCAAAAAATCAAGGCTGGTGATTCCTTGGACCAATTTGAAGTGAGTGAATGTGTTCAGCATGTTACTTTACTGTCACGCGAAGATGTCCTATTTAGCGACTTGGGGATATTCAGCAAAGAAAAGAGGATCGCTAAAAGCCAAGAAGACTTGCCTAATAATTATGATTTGCCAGCATTGGATCGTTTAGCGGTGCAATTAGGTAAAAAAGCAACGGATAACAATGAATTCGGCATCGCTAATGGCTTTTACAGCAAACGGATCGCACCACGTAAGGCAAAATTAAAAGATTCGCAAGTGGCTTATAATTATGTCCAATCACCTGAGTTCAGCGATTTTCAGCTCGTTTTGGACAAGTTAGCGGCCAATCAGATCCCCGTTTTGTTTGTGATCCCACCAGTTAATGAACGCTGGTCAGATTTTACCGGCATTTCGCCAGCGATGCTCGATACCTTTAGTAAAAAAATTACCTATCAATTGCGATCTCAAGGTTTTGACCACATTGCCGATTTTACGCAAGAGCGAGGCATGACTTACTTTATGGAAGATACCATCCATTTAGGCTGGCGCGGTTGGCTGGCTGTCGATCAAGAGCTACAAACTTTTTTGAACAAAGATGCCAAAGTGACACCCGTTTATTCATTAAATGATGAGCAATTTCTATCGCAGTCTTGGCAAAAAAAAGCCGATTTTGGCAAATAACGTACGTTCAGGACAAGATATTGAACGTTCAGGGAACTTTTGCTTCACTTGCTCAAAAAGATGGTACACTAAACATGAATAATAGTTGACAGCAAAAAGACCAAAATCATGAAATGAGGGGAGCCCTATGAGTAAAGTCATCATGAATTTAGCTTTTGCCGTATTAGGCCTAGTAGCCGTCGTGATGTACTATCCACTTTTCTCTGTCCGCTCGCCGTCTATCATCTTGATATTTGTCTTCATTTTTTTGCAAGTCGAACGTATTCAAACCACAAAGTCATTGGATGTCAACAAATGGGTGCAACCTTCTAACCTCTTTTTGCTACTAGTCTCCATCCTTATACTTTGTGTGACTTTATTGAATGGTTTGTTGCTATAACGAACTATTCTTCTCTCTCATCAACAAAATCGTTTTTTTCATGATAAACTTCCCCTTTACTAGGCGATTTTGTTGAGTCAGACCTCTTTTACATAAAAGAGGTCTTTTTTTCGTGCTTAGTGCCAGTGGAATCCGGGAAAGCGGTCAAAAGAAACGAAAAGTAATGACCGCGATCAGGGAAAACGGTCAAAAGAAACGGGAAGTGTTGACCGCAATCAAGAAAACCGGTCAAAAGAACTGAAAAGTGTTGTCCGCAATCAAGGAAAGCGGCCAAAAAAATCAAAAAGTAGTGTCTGATTCCTAAGTGAAACAAAAAAGCACCTGCGAATCAGCTTGATGTCGCGGGTGTTATTGCCAATTTCAACAAGATCAATAAGTACGGCTCAATAATTCAGTGGCGAGTCGTTGGATATTTTTCTTACCTTTTCTGTCAGGGAGTTGCTCGATGGCAGTTAAGGCGCGTTGGGTATAATCTTCAGCAAATTGCTTGGCTTTTGTGACGCCATTATATTGGATCACAAGGGCGGCGACTTGACGTGCTTCTTCAACAGAAATCCTTTGCCCTTTTTCCAAGTAGGGCTGAAAAGCTTCTGGCGCCTCTTCTTTAGCCAAAAGTAGGGGCAAGGTGTAGACGCCTTGGGCTAAATCTTCTAAGACCGGTTTGTTAAATTTATCAGCATCGGCGGTATAGTCTAGAATATCATCGTAAACTTGAAAAGCAATGCCGATATTGCGGCCGATTTCGCCCGCTAATTTTTCCGTTTTGCTGTCGGCACCACCAAAATGAGCCCCCTCGATACAAGCCAACCAAAAAAGTTCGGCAGTCTTACCATTGACACTTTGCAAATAATCCTCGATGGTTTCATTTTTTTTATAGCGTGTATGCATTTGATCCAGTTCACCCAATAGTAAGCGTTTCATGGCCTGTGCATTGATGGCCAAAAATTCGGAACCGTTCATGGCTTTTGCGAGCAACTCAAAAAATTGGGTAAACAAGAGATCACCCGTATAGACGGCAATATCTTTGCCGTAACGACTTTGAACGGAAATCTTGCCCCGGCGCAAGGGCGAATCATCAATGATATCGTCATGGATCAGAGTAGCCATGTGTAAAATTTCGAGCGAAGCGGCGATTTGAATGAGTTGTTGGGTGTTTTTTTTCTTAGGATCGCCCATTTCGGCAAACAGTAAAAAGAAGGCGGGTCGTAAATACTTACCACCAGTTTGTGCGAAGTCGATCAGGGTATGTTGGATTTCCTTATTTCGTACGGTTAACTGTGCTTCGATTTGTGAGCAAACGATTTGGAGTTTGCTTTGAATGGTGGGATAATTATTCCAGTAAGCTAGCATTTTTTTGACCCTTTCGATAGATAATGAGAACAGTCCTATTTTACTCATTTTTTAGCGAAAAGGCGAATTTTATGATTTTGGAAAAGGGAGGTTTCTATGTCACTTGAGGTTTTTTTAGAGCTGGTTGAAATGAAAGCTAAGACAGCCAGTATACTGCCCTTTTTGATCGGCTTAGTCTATAGTTGGTACGTTTATGGAAGCTTGCATCTCGGGCTTTTAGCGGTTTATTTTGTAGCGATGTTCCTTTTCAATATGGCTGTCGATATTTTGGATAATTACAATGATTATAAGAAGGCCAAAGCAGGACATGAGTATAAGGAGAAAACCAATATCATCGGTCGTGAAAAGCTAAATTTAAACCTGATCGTAGGTTTGATCATCACCCTGATCGCAATCTCTGCCGGTCTCGGGATCGCTTTGGCTAGGGTCGTTGGTTGGCCACTTTTAGGGATGGGGCTTTATTGTTATCTGGTGGGTATTTTTTATTCATCCGGACCCAAGCCCTTATCAAGTTTGCCTTTGGGGGAATTTTTTTCCGGGACGACGATGGGCTTTATGATCTCACTGATTTGTGTGTACATCAATACCTATGGAAGTTTTGCTTGGCAAGTAAGTGATATCAGTGGGGTGTTATTGATCGCACTACCAAATACCATGTGGATCGCCAATTTAATGTTGGCCAATAATATTTGTGATAAAGAGGAAGATGAAAAGAATGGGCGGCACACTTTGGTCCATTATATGGGGAAACCCGCTGCTCTAAAGCTTTTTGTGGCGCTGAATGGCGTCGCTTTTGGGGCTGTTTTTCTGGCACCACTTGTTTCTATTGCCCCGAAGACAACTTGGCTGACGTTTTTGATCGTGCCCTTTGTTTATCAACAGACCAAGTTACTTTTAGCGAAACAAATCAAACCAGTTACTTTTCCTTGTGCCGTCAAAATTTTAGCAGTTGGTTCAATTACGCAGTTTTTGACCTACTTATTAGGTCTGATATTTTAGAAAGAAGTGTTGAAAATGAAAGAAATCGTTATTTTGGGAGCAGGTTATGCGGGCTTGCGTGCTTTACATGTTTTGCAAAAACAAAAAGAAGTTCACATCACTTTAGTGGATCGGCATGACTATCATTATGAAGCAACTGATCTTCATGAAGTCGCCGCCGGTACGCAAACCATGGAGAAAATCACCTATCAGATCACAGACATCATCGATACGATTAAGACGACATTTATTTGCGATGAAGTCGTCAAGATCGATGTGGATAAGGAAATCGTCCACTTAAAAGAGAATGCTGCTTTAACTTACGATTATCTGATCGTTGCCTTAGGTTTTGAATCAGAAACATTTGGGATCGCGGGCGCTGCTAAGAATGCTCTGCCCATGGTCGATATCCCTTCGGCACAGGCGGTCCATGACCATATCATGGCACAGATGCAAGCTTACCAAACGACCCCGAAAGCTGAGCTATTGAAGATCGTCGTTTGTGGGGCGGGCTTTACCGGCATCGAATTGGTGGGAGCTTTAGCCGAAGAACGGCCGGCTTATGCTAAAGTGGCTGGCGTTTCCGCTGATAAGATCGAGATCTATTGTATCGAAGCCATGGATAATATTTTGCCGATGTTTAATGAGGATCTGAAAGAGTATTGCAAAAAAGAGTTGGAAAAAAGGGACATCCACATGCTTTTGTCCAGTCCAATCAAAGCCATCGAAGAAAATCAGGTTGTGTATGGTGAAAACCAAAACCTTCCGGCAGCTACGATCATTTGGACGACCGGGGTCAGTGGCAGTCATGTCATTGCTGATTCCGGCTTTCAAGCTCGGCGCGGTCGGGTCATGGTTAAGCCAGATCTGACGGCACCTGATCATGCCAATGTCTATATCGTCGGCGATGTAGCGGCAGTCATGGATGATGATTCCAAGCGCCCTTATCCGACAACAGCCCAAATTTCCTTAAAAATGGGCGAACAGGCGGCTAAAAATATCCTACGTCAAATCCAAAATCAGGCGACGGAAGCCTTTCATTTCAAATCATTAGGCTCCGTTGCTTCACTGGGCAATACGGATGCCTTAGGTGTGGTCGGCTCTTTATCCGTTAAAGGTTACCCCGCTTCTTTCATGAAAAAAATGATCATGAACAAATCGCTACTTGAAACAGGTGGGACTAAAGAAGTCTTATCCAAAGGGCGTTTTGACTTGTACCACTAAAAAAGTTCCAACTTTCGATCGTTAGACAGATCGAAAGTTGGAACTTTTTGATTATTCGTCGTTTTTTTCACTATAGCCTTGTTTATTACGAGTATAGTTGCGCTCTTTGTTGATAGCCATTTTTTGGATGATCTCTTCTTCTAGATCAAGGCCTAAAATTTCGGCGGTGCCTAACAAATAGATCGCCACATCCGCCAGTTCATCACCGACTGGGTCACCTTGTTGATAGGCGCGAAAGGCTTCACCGACCTCACCATATAATAATAAAAATTCCGTTTCGAGATTAGTAGTATTGAAGTTGTGGTCCTTTTTGTTTTGCAAAATCGCTTTTTGATAGTCTTTTAAAGCCAGTTTATCTGCTCCTTTATTAACCAATAATGATTTTTTCAGTTGGGTACTCATAACCCAAGTCACGCGTTTCTTTGGGTACAAATAGCAGTAACATATACAACATGCCGATACGGCCGATGAACATCAAGGTCGCAATCACTAATTTGCCAACCGTGGATAATTGGGCCGTGATCCCTAGCGATAATCCAGTTGTCCCAAAGGCGGAGGCGACTTCCAGAATGATCGCGATCAGTGGTAGATCTTCCGTCGAGGTCAAAAAGATGACACAGGTAAAGCACATGACTAGTGATAAAATAAAGACTACCACCGATTTTCTGACGTCATCATCGGCGATTTTACGGCCAAAGACATGGATACTACTTTCTCCTTTTAGGAAGGAAATTAAGTAGAGTCCTAAAATTGCGATCGTCGTGGTCCGCACACCACCACCAACTGAGCTAGGACTACAGCCGATAAACATCAGCACGGCAAAGAAAATCAAAGTCGTTATCTGAAAGTCATTAAGATCGTGGATCTGCAAGCCCGCATTTCTGGTCGACATGGAATAAAACATACTATTCATCCACTGAAAACTAGGCGACATGCCTTTAAACATATGCGACTTTTCTAGAAAGAAAATAATCATTGTCCCGCCAAAAAACAAGAGGATCGACGATAGAAAGGCGATTTTTGTAAACAGAGTGAAGCGGAAAGGTAGTGGTTTTTTCTTTTTAGAAAAACGATAGAGCAACCATTCATGGCAGTCCATGATAACAGGAAAACCGATACCACCGATAAAAATCATTAAAATGACAACTGTCAAAAAGAAATAATCGTTCGCAAAAGGTTGGATCGAATCACCGGTCACATCAAAACCAGAATTGGTGATGGCTGAGATCGCTTGGTAAAAGCCATAGAAAAAGGCATCTTTCCAACTACCGTAGTAACCGCGCCACTTAAAATAGAGCGTGAAAAGCAGACCACCAGCGATTTGGCAGGACAAAATGATCGAAAAACTGGTTCTGATCAGACGAACGATCCCACTAAGCCGCGGCTGGTTCATATCTGTCATGATCAATTGACGCTGCTTTAAGGTAATCTTTCGTCTGGACAGAATAAAAAAAGCCGTTGAGATCATCATGATCCCTAATCCCCCTACTTGAAAGAGGACTTCTAATAGGATGATTCCGTGGTTGTTAAAAACTTCGTGGATCGGAAAAGTTGTCAGTCCAGTTACACTGATCGTACTGATGGCCATAAAAAATAGATCGATAAAAGACACCTGCGAATCAGGGACCCGAAAAAAAGGAATACAAAATAAAATGAGGGCCAATAAAACCATTAAAATATAATAAAGGACAATGATTTGGACGGAACTTACTTTGCGTGAAAAAAAGGTTTTTCCTTTGCGAAGCCTAAGACGCAGCGCGCGGCCTAAATTCATGACTACGATCCTCCTATTCTTTCCTTGTCATAACTTCAGTATACCAGTCCCTAAAAAAAAGAAAAGTCCTAGCTTTTCAGACTAAAAATATTCTTGCCTGTGGTATACTAAGAAAGCAAACTGAAACAGTCGTTTGAGACTTTTGAGAAGGAGTAGGACACATTGAAAGAATTTATTAAAAATTGGGGCGCTTTTATCTTGATCGTGATCTTATTTGCGATCTTGCGTATTTTTGTGATCACCCCCGTTTCAGTCAAAGGGCATTCCATGGATCCAACCTTAGCTGAAGGGCAGAAGTTGATGACTTATCAACTTTCCGATATCGAACGTTTTGATATCGTGACGACCCAAGAACCGGATGATTTAGATAAACTGGCGGTCAAGCGTGTGATCGGTCTGCCTGGCGATCAAGTTCAAATGGAAAATGATGTGTTGACGATCAATGGGAAAGAAGTCGCAGAACCTTATTTGGAAGCTTTTAAGGAAAAATTTGCAGAAGATAAGTTACAAAAGGAATATGCCTATAACAGTGATTTTTTAGGCAGAGCACAGGCAGCTGAAAATTTCACTAATAATTTCACTTATGAAATTCCAGAGGGTCAATATTTGGTCTTAGGCGACAATCGCTTGATTTCAAAAGACAGCCGTGAGTTTGGCTTTGTCGATCAGGACATGATCAAAGGCGAAGTCATCTTTCGCTATTGGCCGCCAAAAGAGATTGGCACGATCAAATAAAAGGGAGCAATTTTCATGGAAACAAGAACGATCGAATTGTTAGCGAACGCAGGCCGTTTTGAACTAGCAAATGAGCCGCAAAATTGGGTGCTCAAAAAAGGCGCCGGCTATTCTCCAGTGGAAATGTTGGCCAGTGCCGTAGCCGGTTGTGGCGGTTATGTGTATAGTGATGTCTTGACCAATTCCAAGATCGCTTTTACTTTTGAAAAAATTAGCGTTTCTTATAGCAGGAATGAAGCGAAAAAAGCCGCGCCACTTAAGTTGATCGACCTGACCTTTTTCGTAAAAGTAGCTGAAGAACAGCAAGATCGGGCCATCCGTTGTCTGCGACTGGTCTCTGAACATTGCCCCGTGATCCAATCACTTGATCCTGAAATCGAAGTAAAAGAAGCAGTCATATTTTGCTAAAGAGGTCGTCCAAGCAGTTTTTTTACTTGGACGTCTTTTTTTAAATAGGTAAAGGAGTACTGGCGGCCCCGTGCGTGAGTACCAGAATGACGCATTCATGCTGGCAAGACGTAACGTGACTAGAGAAAGAAAAAATTTTTGGGTAAATGTGGATTTCATTTTGGTATTCCTTTCACTCTTAGGTATAATAGAGGAGAAGGAGACGATCATGATTTCACTACAAGCATTACTAGAAGAAAAATTTGGCTATCGGACGTTTCGTAAGGGACAGGAAGCCATCATCGATAAAATCCTCCGTCATGAGTCCGTTTTGGGCATTATGCCTACAGGTGGGGGTAAGTCGATTTGTTATCAATTACCAGCACTGGCTATGGATGGGTTGACTTTGGTGGTTTCTCCTTTGATTTCACTTATGAAAGATCAAGTCGATAGTTTGAAGGAAATGGGGATCGCGGCGACTTATATCAATAGTTCGTTGCCTTTTTCCGAGATCAAACAGCGCTTGAATGAAGCGGCGTTGGGTTTGACCAAACTTTTATATATTGCGCCAGAACGTTTTGCCTCGGAAGATTTCCAGTGGTTATTAAAAAATGTACCGATCGCTTTTGTGGCGATCGATGAAGCCCATTGTATCTCGCAATGGGGCCATGATTTCCGCCCGAGTTATTTAGAATTAGCAGACACCTTGAAAAATCTTTCACCAAGGCCTGCGATCGTGGCCCTGACCGCCACAGCGACGCCACAAGTCGCCCAAGATATCTGCCAAATCTTAGCGATCCCGAAAGAAAATCAGGTCAAGACAGGCTTTGCCCGTGAGAATCTTTCCTTTCAAATCATCAAAGACCGAAAGGATACATATTTATTAGAGTATTTGAAATTAAATAAGGATCAGTCGGGGATCATTTATGCCAGCACGCGTAAAGAGGTCGAGCGGCTCTATGCGATTTTAAAGCACGCTGGCATTTCTGTGGGACGCTACCATGGTGGTTTGACCGAAGCCCAGCGCACGCAAAATCAAGAGGATTTTCTATTTGATCGCGTGCTCGTGATGGTGGCGACCAACGCATTTGGCATGGGGATCAATAAAAGCAATGTCCGCTTTGTCATCCATGATCAGATCCCGGGCAATATCGAATCTTATTATCAAGAAGCCGGGCGTGCGGGTCGTGACGGGCTACCTAGTGAGGC
This sequence comes from Tetragenococcus sp., assembly GCA_041859945.1. Lineage (GTDB taxonomy): Bacteria > Bacillota > Bacilli > Lactobacillales > Enterococcaceae > Tetragenococcus. The sequence continues at coordinate 15,312 of JBFLGC010000029.1, read as the reverse complement.
GATCTTGCTTTATGCCCCGCAAGATCTACAAGTCCAGAAATTTTTTATCGAACGATCAGATGCCGATGAACGTTATAAAAATCATGAATACCATAAGTTAAGGGAAATGAACCAGTATGCCCATACCCAAGGCTGCTTGCAACGCTATATCTTGCATTATTTTGGCGAGGAGAGTAGCGACTGTGATCATTGTAGTAACTGCCTCGATGATCGGGAAGTCGTCGATATCACCGAAGATACGCAAAAGATCCTTTCCTGCGTCAAACGCATGGGCGAGCGTTTTGGTAAGTCTTTAGTCAGCCAGGTTTTGACCGGCTCCAAAAACCAACGCATCGACCAATGGCATTTTGACAAGCTGACCACTTATGGCTTGATGAAAGGACGCTCCCAAAAAGAAGTTAGTCAATTGATCGATTATTTGACGGCTGAAGCATACTTATCCCCTTCAGAAGGACAATATCCTCCTTTGTCGGTATCACAAAAAGGCATCCAAGTCCTTTTAGGCAAACAAAAAGTCTCGCGCAAACAAGCCAGCGTCAAGCAACTAGCCGTAGATGATGACTTGTTTGAAGAATTACGTTCCTTGCGCCGAAAGCTGGCTGATGAGCAAAACATGCCACCTTATATCGTCTTTTCCGACAGTACCTTAAAAGAAATGGCCGAAAAACAGCCGCAAAGCACCTTAGAAATGCTACAGATCAAAGGTGTGGGTCAAAATAAATTAGATAAATATGGATCAGCCTTTTTAGCGGTGCTGACTCAAGTAAAGGAGAATAACTAATGTCTTTTTTTGGAAAGATCGATTTTAACGACTTATCAGAAACCGATCGGGCCATCTATCAGTTCATGTCTAGTCACAGTGATAAGATCCCCTATATGCGCGTTCGCGATATTGCTAAAGAATCACATACGTCCGCTTCTTCAGTCATGCGTTTCATTCATAAGGTCGGCTATGATAGCTTTACCGAGTTTCGCATGCAGTTTAAAGTATCAACGGTCGATCAAGAAGACTTTATGCTAGGTAAAGAAGTACTCGACCGCCAAAATTTCCCTCAAAATATCGAAACGACGATTTGGCAAATCGCAGAAAAGATCATCGCCAGTGAAAATGTGATTTTCTTTGGGATAGGTGCATCGGGGGCCATGTGTGATTATGCCGCACGCCGCTTTGCCACGGTCGGCTGCAATAGTTTTGCCATGACGGATCCGACCTATCCGATCTCGGGCAAATTGAGAAATACCTCGGACAATGTTTTAATTGCTTTGTCGATTTCAGGTACGACATCAGAAATCGTGGAGATCGTCAATGGGTTTCGCAATCAATCTGACTGTACGATCGTGGCGATCACCAGTGATATGAATAGTACCTTAGCCCAGATGGCGGATCATGTCTTACAATATAAAGTCGATATGCGTCGGATCCACCAGTATGAGGATTTGACGACCCAGCTGCCGGTCGTATTCTTGATCGAGAGCTTAGCTGAAGCGGTGTATCAGTGGGAGCAAAATGAAAAAAGCCCTTCCTGAAACATAGTGTACCAAAACGGGTATTTTTTCCGAAGTTGTCTGAAAAGGCACCAGTCTTGAAACAAAACGATATTTCTGGTTGATTTATCCGTATACTTGGCCTAACGTATAAATGCGATGAGAAAAAGAGGAGGAATTTTAGATGGCAAAAGCACTGAGAAATGATTTTTTATGGGGCGGTGCCGTGGCAGCTCACCAAGTCGAAGGCGCTTGGGATGTGGCTGGCAAAGGCGTTTCTACAGCTGATGTCATGACGGCTGGTGCCAATGGCGTGGCCCGTGTGATCACTAAAGGCGTCGTGCCCGGGGAAAATTATCCGAATCACGAAGCGATCGATTTTTACCATCACTACAAAGAAGATGTAGCTTTGTTTGCAGAACTAGGGCTCAAAGCTTTTCGGACGTCGATCAACTGGACGCGGATCTTCCCGAATGGTGACGAAGAAGAACCTAATGAAGCTGGTTTACAATTTTATGATGATCTTTTTGACGAATTGCAAAAAAATGGGATCGAACCGGTTGTGACCTTGTCCCATTTTGAATTGCCTTATCATCTTTATGAAGCGTATGGTGGTTTTCGTAATAAAAAATTGATCGATTTTTTTGTCCACTTTGCTGAGACGGTCATGACTCGTTATAAAGATAAGGTCAAGTATTGGATGACCTTTAATGAAATCAATAACCAAGCCGATGGACAAAGTGACTTGCATACGTGGACCAATTCGGCGATACAATTTGCTGCCGATGAAAACCGCGAAGAAATCACTTATCAAGCAGCCATCAACGAATTGATCGCTAGCGCCAAAGTTGTCACGTTGGGGCATGCTATAAACCCTGAGTTTCAAATCGGTTGTATGATGGCTTATGTTCCTGTTTATCCGTATTCAAGTAAGCCAGAAGATCAAATGGCGGCCGTTAAAGTCATGGATCGGCGTTTCTTCTACAACGATATCCATGCGCGGGGCTACATTCCTGAATATGCGGAAAACGAATGGAAAAACAAAGGCTACACGATCGATGTTTCTGACGAAGAAAGGGCAGCTTTGGCTAAGGGCGTCGTTGATTATATCGGCTTTAGTTACTATATGTCCAATGCGGTGACGACACTATCTGAAGTTGAGGGTGGGAAGATTCCTGATTTTCCTGAAGCCAAAATCGTCTCCAATCCTTATGTCAATGCTAGTGATTGGGGCTGGCAGATTGATCCAGTCGGTTTGCGCTATATCTTGAACGTGGTCTTTGAACGTTATCATTTGCCCCTATTTATCGTGGAAAATGGTTTCGGTGCTTATGATAAAGTCGAAGCTGATGGCGCCATCCACGATCCTTACCGAGTGGCTTATCTGAGAGCACACATCGAACAAATGAAATTGGCTGTTCTTGAAGATGGGGTAAACCTTTTAGGCTATACGCCTTGGGGCATCATTGATTGTGTCAGCTTTGGGACCGGGGAAATGGAAAAACGGTATGGCATGATTTACGTGGATAAAGACAATGCCGGACGGGGAACCTTGGCTCGCAGTAAGAAGGATTCCTTTGCTTGGTACCAAAAAGTGATCGCCACAAACGGTGCAGATCTAAGCGAATAATGAAAGGAAAAGCCTCGATGGTACGGTGAGTATTATCGTGGTTTTTTGTTTCGAACAAGTGGTACAAATACCATTAAAAAAGAATGTGTTGAAAATAAAAGCGTTTTGATATATTGTTAACTTAAAATAAAAACGTTTTTATAAAATGAGCGAGCAAGTACTTTAGTAAAAATAAAATAAGGTGGGAGATGGCAGTAAATGTACATTGGAATCGATGTAGGCGGAACGACGATAAAATTTGCGCTTGTCAGCGAGCGCGGTGCGGTATCTGAGCGCGGTTCTATTCAAACGAATTGGGAAAAAAAACCTTTTTTTGCTGATATGAGTAAAATCGTGCAAGATTTCCAGAAAAACCGATCTGACATTCAAGGCGTCGGGATCAGCGCCCCGGGAGTCATTCAAAAAGATGGGCTTATGACGACAGCTGGTGCGATCAAGTCTTTATATGGGGTCAATTTAAAAGAAGAGATAGAAAAGCGCGTCGGTTTGCCGGTTTTTGTTGAAAATGATGCCAATGCCGCAGCTATCGCAGAAAGTTGGATCGGTCAGGCCCAAGGGATCGATAATTATTTGTGTATCGTCTTGGGTACTGGTATCGGCGGTGGGATTGTGATCAATGGGGATGTTTATCGCGGCTACCATGGCATGGCTGGTGAATTTGGCTGGATGATGATCGATCAATTGCCTGATACAGGCAATATCGAGGCGGTTTCTTTGAATCAACGCTCAGCGATCGTGGGAGGCTTATGCCATCAATATGCTTTGGCCAAACAAGCAGAAGATCCTGACTTTGAACTGATAAAAGATGCCCAGATCATCTTGGCAAGAGAAGCCACTGATCCAATCGCAAAACGAGTCGTTGAGCAGTTTTATCAAGATCTAGCGGTCGGGTTGGTCAATTTGATCAGCTGTTTTGATCCCGAAGTCGTCTTGATCGGTGGTGGGATCAGTGCCAATGAAAGCTTTTTTGAACGCTTGACAGCTGCAATCAACTTGGTGGAAACACGCCATGACAGTATTGCTTATTTAAAAGAAGCAATCATTGCCCCCGTGAAACCTGCCAAACTAAAAAATGATGCTGGTTTGATCGGTGCGGTCTATCAGATCCACAAAGAACTAGCTAGAAAGAAGGAGACTCCTTGAAAGAGCAAGATTTGAAACAATTACTAAAGGAAATGACACCGGCTGAAAAAATGGGCCAACTGGTACAATTGACGCCTGACTTCTTTTCAGAAGGCGGCGAGATCACAGGTCCTGTCGAAGAATGGCACTTAGATCCGACGCACTTATTTGAAATCGGCTCGGTATTAGGGGTGACCACGGCGGCTCAAGTAGAAAAGATCCAAAGGGAGTATTTAGCTAAAAGTCGGCTCAAGATCCCCTTGGTTTTTATGGCGGACGTGATCCACGGCAGTGTGACGACTTTTCCGATCCCCCTTGCCATGGCGGCTATGTTTGATGCCACTGAAATCGAAGAAATGGCGCGATTGTCGGCCTTAGAAGCCAGTAAAGGCGGGGTGCAGGTCACGTTTTCACCGATGGCTGACTACATGAAAGATAGTCGTTGGGGCCGTGTCATGGAAGGCAATGGCGAAGATCCGACCCTGTCAAAAGTGCTTACTGCAGCTTATGTCAAAGGCTATCAAGGAAGTGATCTGGCGCATGACAAGCAGCACATCGCATCTTGTGTCAAGCACTTTGTTGGCTATGCGGCCGCTCAAGGGGGACGCGACTACAATACAGTGGATTTTTCGGATCTAGAATTGTACCAAAATTACTTGCCGGCTTTTCAAGCGGCGATCGCTAGCGGCGCTGAAATGGTCATGACTTCTTTTAATACGGTCCGAGGGATTCCTTCTAGCGGAAACAAAGCGTTGTTGGAAGATCTCTTGCGACAAAAATTAGGTTTTGACAAAATGGTCATTTCGGATTGGGGCGCGGTCAGTGAGCTGATCAACCATCGTGTCGCCAGTGATAAATATGAGGCGGCTGATTTGGCTTTTCATGCCGGTGTGGATATGGATATGATGGGCGATGCTTATTTCACCGAATTGCCCCAGGTCATTCAAACCAAAGCGGACCAAGAGCGCCTCGATCAAGCCGTTTGGCGCGTCCTGTCGTTGAAGAACAAACTAGGTCTTTTTGAAGATCCTTATCGGGGCTTGCAAGATCCCGGTTTTACTGATCTAAATGCTAGTCGTGAGGAAGTAGAAGCAGCGGCTTTACGGATCGCGCAAAAATCGCAAGTGCTCCTGAAAAATGACGGCTTATTGCCTCTAGCCAAAGACGAAACAGTCGCTTTGATCGGAACAAAGGCGACTTCTCAAGATATTTTGGGCAATTGGTCATGGATCGGTGACCCTAAAGAAGCTATTTCACTAGCAGAGGGGATGGCGGGAAAATCGGCTCAAGTGACCTGTCTTCCTTTAACAGAAGGACAAAACCTAACGGAAGATGAGATAGAGGCGGCCGTCACTTTGAGCAAAAAAGTCGACAAAGTGGTCGTGGCTGTCGGTGAATTAAGCACCGAAGTCGGTGAAGCCACCAGTATGGCTCATCTGAAGTTGAAACGGAAACAAGCAGAGTTGATCCAAGCCCTTTACCAGGCGAATCCGCACCTTGTCGTCGTCTTATTCAACGGTCGCCCCTTAGATTTGACCAATATCGTTGAAAACTGTGGCGCACTACTAGAGGCGTGGTTCCCAGGAAAAATGGGCGGAGTTGCAATTGCCGATATTTTGTATGGTACGGCGACACCGCAAGGCAAACTACCCATGAGTTTTCCTCGGGCGGTGGGGCAACTGCCTTATACCTATGCCGGACTTTCAACGGGACGTCCGGAAACAAAAGCCAATAAAGGTGGGATTTATATTTCCAACTATCACGATGAAGACAATGAAGCCTTGTTTGCCTTTGGACATGGATTGACTTATGGCGCTTGTGACTTAGCCTTAGTGTCAGCGGCTGACCAAATGACAAATGGCGCTCTACAATTCGCAGTCTCTGTTCAAAATACGGGCGCTTATCCTATGACCGAAACGATCCAACTCTACGTGCAAGATGAAGTAGCTCAAGTCGCGCGACCAATCAAGGAGTTGAAGCATTGGCAAAAGGTCAGCCTAGCGCCAGGTCAAAGCCATGAAATCACTTTTACCGTGACAGAAGACGACTTAGCTTATTATCATAGTGATTTAGAACGAAGTGCGGATACCGGTTATTTCAAAGCCTTTATCGGCACAAGTAGTGAAAAGTTACCGCTCACCCAGCGGTTTTACTTTCAAAAATAATCGATGCTATCAGCAAGGATGCCTGTTGTTTGGATAGAAACACATGCATCCAGGCTGGCCCACGATGCTAGTCTAAGAATACAATTATCAATTTTAAGGAGGTCAATACTTTTGGAAAGTAAAGTAAAAAGTCCTAAGAAGTCATCTAAATTTTGGAAACGATTAAGTTCACAAAGTTTTTTTCAAGCCATGGTCTGGCCCGGTGTGATCCTCATGATCGTTTTCAACTTTTTACCTTTATATGGCATCATCATTGCCTTTAAAGATTATTCCGTATTGGATACGATCGGTAATGCCGAATGGGTCGGCTTAGAATATTTTAAAGAGTTTTTCAGTGATTCTATGTTTTGGACAGTGATCAAAAATACGTTAGGTATCAGTTTCTTTAAATTATTACTAGGCTTTCCAGCCGCTATCCTCTTAGCTGTCTTGATCAATGAACTGGTAAATACACGATTCAAAAAAATCGTCCAAACCATTTCCTATTTGCCCCACTTTCTTTCTTGGGTCATTTTAGGCGGGATGTTTATCACTTGGTTGTCAGACACGGGACTAGTCAATAATATTTTGCTAGATCTGCATTTTATCAAAGAACCGATCCGTTTTCTGACGGACCCCAATAAATATTGGGCGATCGCGGTGTTATCGGATACTTGGAAAGAAGTCGGCTGGAATACAATTTTATATATCGCTGCCATGACCGGGATCAATCCTGCTTTATACGAAGCCGCGCGCATGGATGGTGCCAGTAAGATTCAGCAAGTCATCCATATCACGATCCCCTCGATCCGACACATCATTGCTTTGAATTTTATTCTGTCGGTCGGTGGTTTGTTAAATTCCAATTTGGATCAAACCTTAGTCTTACAAAATCCAGTGAATTATCAATCCAGTGAAGTTATCAATTCCTTCGTTTATAAGATGGGAATCCAACAAGGCGACTTCTCCTATGCAACGGCAGTCGGTCTGTTTATTTCGGTGATCAGTTTGATCCTAGTAGCATCCAGCCAATTTATTACCAGAAAAATCACTGATGAATCAGTATTTTAGAAAGGAGGAGTCTTTTTGAAGAACTTTTCGAAAGACGAAAAAATATTTAATGTAGTAAATGTTCTTTTTATGATTTTCTTTATAGCGATCATTGCTCTGCCACTATGGAATATCCTAGCTCTTTCTTTTAATGATCCTGTCGATGCGACGCGTGGCGGTATCTATTTCTGGCCTAGAAAATTTTCCATTGAAAGTTACTTGACTGTTTTTGAAGACCATGCTATTTATCGGGCCTTTATCGTTTCGGTTGCTAAAACTTTGATCGGTGTTCTTTGTCATACCGCAGTGACAGCAATGGTTGCTTATGGTATGAGTCGACGCAACTTAATCGGACGCAAAGTCTATATGACAATGGGTATTTTGACGATGTTTGTTTCAGGGGGCATGATCCCGACCTTTCTCTTGTTCAAGCAATTAGGTTTATTGAATAGTTTTTGGGTCTATATCATCCCTTCCTTATTTTCTTTTTACGACATGGTCATTATGCTGAACTTTTTTAGAAGCATTCCCTACTCATTGGAAGAATCAGCTGAGATGGATGGGGCGAATCCTTTCACAATTTTTACCCGCATCATTTTGCCACTATCTTTACCAGTTCTAGCGACGATCGCCCTTTTCCATGGAGTCTTCCAATGGAATGATTATATGACTGCAAACATTTATATCGATGATCGTAGTTTATATCCCTTACAAATGCTCTTGTATCGGATCGTCTCAGAAAACTTGTCACCCGCTGTTGCGACCGGAACCAATGTGGTGCGCAATACGACGTCGCAATCGATGCAATTGGCGACAATGGTCGTAACGACAGTACCGGTCCTGATCATTTATCCATTTTTACAAAAATATTTTGTTCAAGGGATGACCCTTGGCTCAGTCAAAGAATAAAGCAGGCAGGAATGTCTGAATTTATAAATAAACTAGGTGAGAAGAAATTTTTCACCACAAATTAGGAGGAAAAGATTTATGAATGCAAAAAAGTTAGTGAGCACGGGACTGCTATTATTTAGCGTATTTTCTTTAGCAGCGTGTAGCAAAAACAAGGATGAAAAAACTTCTGCCAGTGATGCTACAGCCGAATTACCAGAAGCTCGTTTTGAAGCTGACGCAGAAACGCCAAGTTGGGAAAAAGATACTGATCATGATGTCACCCTCAAATGGTATGTCAACTTTGATTGGTATGCACGTTCACCTTGGGGCGAAGATGTGGTCAGTAAGAAAATTAAAGAAGACATGAATATCGATGTCGAATTTGTAGCCGGTAATGACGAAAAGCTCAATACGATGTTAGCCGGTGGTGATCTACCAGATATCATCACTTTTGATAAAGGTCTAGCAGCTGCCAATGAAGCGCCTAAATTTGCCTTGCCACTCAATCAATTAGCTGAAAAATATGATCCTTATTTCTTGGAACATGCGGCTAAAAAAGATGCTCTGAAATGGTATACGCTAGACGATGGCAATGTGTATGGTTATCCAAGTTTTTCAACTACGAAACAAGATTTTGAAGATGGCAATGTCGTAGGCGACCAAGTATTTATTGTCCGTAAAGATATCTATGAAGCAATCGGTGAACCAGACATGTCAACACCAGAAGGCTTTTTGGATGCTTTGAAAAAAGCCCATGAACAATTCCCAACAGCTGACGATGGGACACCACTTGTGCCATTTGGTTCTTCAGCTTTAGACATTGCTAATGGTAGTGATGGCGCTTTGGGACAAACATTGCAAGACTTTTTAAATATCCCGGTGACAGAAGACGGTAAATACTATGATCGTGATGCCGATGAAGAGTATGTAAATTGGTTGGAAGTCTTAAGAAAAGCCTACAATGAAGGCTACATCAGTAATGACCAATTTTCAGACAATGCTGGGAATATGACTGAAAAAATCAGTCAAGGTCGTTACTTTGCCGTACTGCATAACAATATCAAGGGCTTGAACGAGTACATGTCCAATAATAATAAACGAAATGCCGATGAAACGTATATTGCTGTCGATGGACCGAAGAATTCCAAAGGGGATGAACCTAAATTTACCGGCGGAAATATCGGTGGTTGGACCCAAACGTTCATCACAAAAGATACCAAAGAACCGCAAAAGGCCATGGAATTATTGACTTACTTGGCTAGTGAATATGGTACAATGGTAGCAACTTTTGGTGTTGAGGGAGAAACTTACGAACTGGTTGATGGTCAAGTGCAATATTCAGCAGAAACAGAAGAGTTACGAAATTCTGATATTGCTAAATTTGATAAAGAAGTTGGGATCGGCAATTACTGGTTTTTAAGTAATGATAACTATGCGATTCAAATGGGCCAAAAACCAGCTACTTCGATCCGTCAAATGACAGAATGGGCGCAAGATAAATTAGCACCACGTTTTGAAATCGAAAGTATCGATCCAACTGAAGGCTCTGAGCGGCGTAATTTGACCAAGATCAATACGGATCGAGTTCAAGCCATGGTTGCCTTTATTCAAGCTAAAACGGAAGATGAAGGTCGCCAAATTTGGGATGATTATATGACCCAACGTGAAACTGAAGGCTGGGACAAGATCGTGGATTATCGTAACGATAAGATTGCTGAAAATATTGAAAAATTGAAATAGACACTGGACAAAACAACGAATAAGGAAGGAATCAGCTACATTTCTTCCTTATTTTCTTTTTTAACAATAAGAGAAAGGCTGGGATGAGCAAAATGAGTAAAAATAAGGAGTTAGCCAGAGCCAATTATTTTATTGCTGAAAATAAAACGAGTGTGGTTATGACTTATCGTGCTCATTACCATCTAATGGCACCGATCGGCTGGATCAATGACCCGAATGGCTTTATTTTTTATAAAAATGAGTATCATTTGTTTTATCAATTTTATCCTTATGCTAGTCAATGGGGACCCATGCATTGGGGCCATGCTAAATCCAAAGATCTGATGCACTGGATCGATTTGCCGGTTGCATTAGCGCCGGATCAAGCTTACGATAAGGAAGGCTGCTTTTCTGGAACAGCTATCGAAAAAAATGGCCGTTTGTATTTGATGTATACGGGTGTATCTAGTCAAAATGGTCGTACTTATCAGCAACAATGTATGGCGGTATCTGAGGATGGCATAAACTTTACTAAGTTGTCTCAAAATCCGATCATCGATGAAAGTGATTTGGCTGATAAAGGATCGATCCAAGACTTTAGAGACCCCAAATTATTCGAGCATGAAGATAATTACTATGCCGCACTAGTCACCAAAGATGCGACAGACTGTGGCAAAGTCTTACTTTTTCGTTCGCAAGATTTGATCGATTGGTCTTTTTATTCCGTCATGTTACAAGGCAATAAAGATCAGGGAGTCATGTGGGAATGTCCTGACTTTTTCCAGTTGGACGGAAAAGATGTGCTTATCGTATCACCAGTCAATATTCCGAAAAGAGGCCATGAGTTTGATAATACCAGTTCTTCGCTAGCTTTTATTGGGACCATGGACTGGCAAAATGGTTGCTTTCAAGCTGAAAATGATCATGAAATCGATGGTGGCTTAGATTTTTACGCGCCGCAAACTGTTCAAGATAGTAGCGGTAGAAGGATCTTGATGGCATGGATGCAAATGTGGGGTAGGACGATGCCGACACATGATCTTGGCCATAAGTGGGCAGGCAGCATGACTTTACCGCGAGAATTAGCCATCGTTGATCATTCTTTGGCGCAAAAACCGGCTTCCTTTGTCTATGAGAATCTAAGGATCGCTAGACAAGGTCAAAATTTGATCATAACAGAAGATGAGTCCCTTTTAATGGAAAATTTTTCTGATGTTAGTTACTTACAATTTATAGTAGACTTTAGTGAGGCCGAGTCACTAACGATTCGATTAGCTATAAATGGTAGTTCGTCCCTGTATGTGAAGTATCAAAAAGAGGAAAAAGTGTTAACATTAGATAGAAATAAATTTGGATATCCCATCACTGGTTTGGAAAAAAAGCCACTTAGTCAACGTTCGATCGTAACTCCTTTAAAAGACGACCGCTTGAAGTTGGAAATATTCCGTGATACTAATTCGGTGGAAGTATTTGCTAACGACAGACAAACGCTGACGACGACTTTTTATGAAACTGAAAAGGGCCATGGAGTTAGTCTGCAAGCAGTAGGGAAAGCCAAAATCGACTTAGTTAAAATAGGGCGGATAATCCTCAGTAAAAAAGCTAACTGAAGCTAGCGAAAATTTTATTAAAAAAGAAAGGGACTAAGCATGTTTTCCATTGATAGCAAGTTTTATCGTTTCACCGTTCAATTATCTAAAATCGTATGGACCAATTTGATTTTTACGGTCTTGAGTGTCTTTATTTTACCGATACCCGCGGCTTTTTCTAGTTTGGTCCATTTGTTGAATGATGAGAATGATAGTAAAATCAGTCATTTTTTTACACATATGAAAGAAAGTTGGCGACAAACGATCCCACTGGGGCTATTTAACCTCTTTTCGATCTTATTTTGTCTGGGGATCTTGCCGATACTTGGAAACTCGCTATTTGCTAAGTTCCTTTTCTTTATTTTTGGACTCTTTCTGCTCACTTATAATATCGATCTGTATGTTTTACAAGATGTCGGTGACTACGGCAAACATTATTTTCTCTTGCTGCAAGAGAGCTTTATTTTTACGGTAGTTGTCTTTTTAAAAGAGTGCCTGGTTTATCTCGGCTTTATGGTCCTTTACACCTTCAGTTATGAGAAATTTCCTATCTTGGTCCTCTTACTAGGTATCAGTGCGCCCTTATTTTTCTATCTAAAAATCGCTAATCATGAATTATCCAAAACAGAAGCAATGAAAAAGAATAGGAAGTGATTTAATGTCAATTGATGCCGTCTATCAATGGTTTTCGCACATGCAAGCTGCCAATGGTTTATTAGCTAGCAATGAAGCAGGCGATCAGGTCTCGCTTTATGATAATGCTTTAGCTGCTCTGGTGTTCATTAGCCAGGGGGAATACGGTAAAGCTGAGCGTGTTTTTGACTTTTTTAATGAGCGTTTAAATGATGAGTTTGCTCAAGGTGGGGGCGGTTTTGCTCAATTTCGCGATCAAGCAGGGCGACCACAAGAAAATCGCCCTCATCGCTGGTTGGGGGACAATGCTTGGCTACTTATCGCCTTACACAACTATGTCGAACATTCAGGAAATAATAAATACCACACGTTGATCCGAGCCTTAGAACAATGGATCCGCTCCCTACAGGACGCAGATGGCGGCATTTGGGGTGGCTATGACTACAAGGAAGAGAAGATACCTAAGATCACAGAAGGTATGTTAGACGCTTTTATTGCCGTTCCTGGCTATGATGATTTCCATCGGCAGCTCCTAGGCTATCTTAAAAAAGAGCGTTATGACAAACAGACAGGTATTTTAACGGCGCAAGCAGGCCCATACAAATATCCTTTAGACTTGATCTCTTGGGGCTATGCGATGTTAGCTGATTATCCTAAAGAAGTCCTCTTTAAAGCAGGGATGTTTTTCTTATCTAAAAAAAGCACAAAAACGGCTCAAGAAGTTTTTGGTTATTGCTTTGATACGGACAGAGATACTATTTGGATCGAAGGAACCGGTGAAATGACGGTATCCTTTCAGTTAGCTGGTTTGGATGCCGAAGCTGATTTTTTGATCAAAGAAATGGAAGAGATGCTTATCCCAAGTGACACATTTTCGAAGACGACAGGACTTCCCTATGCTACAAATCCCGGCACAGGCTATGAACAATGGAAGTTATGGGAGCAAGCGGATCAATTGATTGCCGTCTCTTCCAGTGCTTGGTATATTTTTGCCAAAGTCGGTTATGATCCCTACCATTTTGCGAAAGGAAAAGCAATTGAGGACTGCGATAAGTTTTATCTCTAAGAACCATGACCACTTGTCAAACGGGTGGTCATGGTTCTATTGTGAGTTAGCTCGTAACAGAAGATACATGTGTTTTATCCAAATAAATCTGTACAATGTAATAAGAAATGGAAGGTTATGTTACTAAAGTTTTCAAAGTCACTAAATAATGATGCTTAATAAATTTTTAGTGGCGAAGCCACTGTCACTTAAAATAACTAAAGAGCAGATGGTGACCTGTAGACAATTTTGTGGGAAATCATGGTTGTTCCATGCATTAGAAGAATGTCAAGTTGGTAAATAATCATCGAGTCATAAGGTTTATGGAGAAAAAAAGCATAAACTGCATAAAATATTTTGTTTTATTATTCGCTTTCAAAAGTAGATAGGGGTGTGAATGTGAACTTTTTCCGTTGTTTTTGCGTAAAAAGTGAAGAAAGTATTCATTTTTTACTTTCTTTTCAGTGCAAAAATGGGTATACTTGATGCATATGCGTCTGTTATTTTTGTATAATTGCATAATGACAATTGAAGGAGTGTTAAAAAATAGATGAAGAAGCCCTTCATGAAAGGTCTTAGTGTCCTTATCACAGCGGTCATAGCGATCGCAATTTGTTTTGTGGGACTACAGGTGAATAATAAACGCCAATATGATCAGCGCGTGGCTTATGCCAAATCGGCAGTGACGGCGGAACAAAACAAATTAAAGAAGTTGCAAGATTCAGTGGATGTACTGTATGTAAGTGAAAAAAAGGATTTCTTGAAAGTAGAAGCAACGACTACGGAAGTATCGAAGCTCAAAGCTGATGTGGAAGCGGTCAAAGCCACAGCAGCCGACTTTAATATCAAGGAAAAAGCGTTGCCTAAAGAAGCAAAAGATCTGGAAACGCAAAAGAAGGCTCTCGTCGATGAATTGTTGGACATTTCTGATAAATTACGGATCCAAGCTGATACCGATAAGTTATTTGCCGAAAAGCTACCAAATTGGCAAAATTCTACAGATGACTTATTGGTCAAAGATGATTTGACGGCAGAAGAAGTCAGCATCGTCAAAGAAAAATTAGTCTTTTTTGAAGAAAGTGATTGGCGAAATCTGGCCGATCATTATTTATCCTTTGCTGCCGACCAAGTTGAAACGATCGCAGCGGTCGATAAGCAAATCAAGAACTTATTAAAAGAAGAAACAGTCGTGACTTACGAAGATTATTTGGCTATCGTCGACCAAGTCAAAGGCATCAAGAACGACAAAAAGAAAGCTGAGTTCGAAAAATCAGTCGAACAGATCGCGGCGCGGATCGGGGTTGCTGCAGAGAGTGACACAAGCTCTAACATTGATACAGCAACTGAAGAATCCACTACAGAAGAAACAACGACGAACATTTATGATGATGCGACTTATGGTCAGACAAATACGGATACTAATTACGATAATACTGTGAATAATAATTTTACCGATGGTAATGGTGCAGACAATGGGGCGGATACAGTTTCAGAAGAATCAACTCCTAGTGAAACACCTGTGAACGATTCAACTGGTTCAGAAGAACAATCAACCGAAACTGATAATGCAACAGAATAGATTTCAAACTCTCATTTGAAGGAGAACGAAGATGGCAAAAAGAAGCAAACATTCTAAAGCTAAAAAAGTTTGGAAAACAGTTTTCATCGTGGTATTGGTACTGGTTTTGGTCTTAGTTGGTATCGGTGCTAAGTTTTATCTCGATGTATCAAAGTCTGTCCAAGATACTTATGAATCAGTCGAACGACAAAATAAGGATAACGAACATGCCCGGGAAGAAAAAGTCGATCTGGAAAAGCAAGAACCTTTCAGTGTGTTACTGTTAGGGATCGATACGGGGGACTTGGGACGGACCGAACAAGGTCGTTCGGATACGATGATAGTCGCGACGGTCAATCCTGGTAAACAAACCACGACACTCGTGAGTATTCCCCGTGATACTTATGTGACGATCGTGGGACATGGGACCGATGATAAAATCAACC
>JBFLGC010000028.1:0-32742 GCA_041859945.1 Tetragenococcus sp. | reverse complement strand
GTCTTTAGCAAGAAATTTATGGGACAAGGGGCCTTGCCTGTCGGCCACTATGCTGATATTTCGACCACGATCGCAGAAAACTTTGAAGTACCAGCGACCAATAATGGCTTTAGCTTTTTAGATCGTATCATCTAATAATAAGATGAAAAACACGGTCATGTTTTGTGGCCGTCGTTTTTCTTGGGTAAAGGAGAATAGTTATGACTTTACAGGAAAAATTAACAGAAACCGTCGCTTTTATTCACAGTCAAGGCATCACTAAGGTCGAATTTGGTCTTATTTTAGGTTCCGGTCTGGGTGAATTAGCAGAAGAAATCGAAGAAAAAACCGTGATTGCTTATCAAGATATCCCTCATTTTCCCGAATCGACTGTCGTCGGTCATGCGGGTCAATTGGTTTATGGCACACTTTCAGGTAAAAAGGTATTGGCGATGCAAGGCCGTTTCCACTATTACGAAGGCTATTCGATGCAAAAAGTGACCTATCCAGTGCGGGTCATGGCCACTTTAGGGGTTCATTCTTTGGTTGTGACCAATGCTTGCGGGGGCGTCAATTTGAGCTTTCAACCAGGTGACTTGATGCTTATCACGGATCAAATCAATTACATGGGGAAAAATCCTTTGATTGGTCCCAACGAAGAAGAGTTAGGGCCACGTTTTCCAGATATGAGTCATGCCTATGATGCATCGTATCAAAAAACTGCTTATGAGGTCGCCGAACGCTTAGGGATCCATTTGCAAGAAGGGGTCTACATGGCCTTTTCAGGACCCACTTATGAAACCCCGGCGGAAGTACGCTTGGCCCGGACAGTTGGCGCCGATGCGGTCGGTATGTCGACAGTACCCGAAGTGATCGTGGCGGTCCACTCTGGCCTGCGGGTGCTCGGTATCTCGTGTATCACCAACCTAGCAGCTGGCATGCAAGCGAATTTGAATCATGCAGAAGTTGTGGCAACAACCGAACGGGTCAAAGAAGACTTCAAGCTGCTAGTCAAAAATACATTGGCTGAAATTTAAGAAAAGAGGGATAAAATGAGTACACATATAGGTGCACAAGCAGGTGAGATCGCTGAGAAGATCTTACTTCCAGGTGACCCATTGCGCGCAAAATATATTGCTGAAACTTTTTTAGAAGATCCAATCTGTTACAATGAAGTCCGTGGTATGTTAGGCTATACTGGTGTTTATAAAGGGGAGCGGATCTCGGTCCAAGGCACAGGCATGGGCATGCCATCTTGCTCGATCTACGCTCATGAATTGATCAATGACTACGGCGTGAAGAAATTGATCCGTGTCGGCACTTGTGGGGCGATCTCGGAAAATGTCCAAGTGCGTGATCTGATTTTAGCCCAAGGCGCAGTGACGAGCTCGGCGATGATCCAAAAAAACTTTGATCTCTTCCATTTTGCGCCGATCGCTGATTTTGATTTGTTGAAGAAAGCTTACGATATTACCCAAGAAAAAGGATTTGTGACCCATGTCGGCAATATCTTGTCAGAAGATACTTTTTATAAAGATGACATGACTGAAACTTGGAAATTAGCCGATCTTGGGGTCATGGGTGTGGAAATGGAAGCAGCAGCGCTCTATTATTTAGGGGCTAAATTCCATGTCCAAACTTTGGCGATCTGCACGGTCAGTGATCATATGGTGACAGGAGAAGAAACGACTTCAGAAGAACGCGAAAAAACCTTTAATGATATGATCGAAGTAGGTTTAGAAACAGCGATCAGATAGGAGTGACTGCTATGGAGAATTTTGATTTTCATGTATCCACGGACATTCGTTTCGGCAAAGCTAGATTAGCTGAATTACCGGCCGTATTGAATGGCTTTGGGAAAAATGTCCTCTTAGTTTATGGCGGCGGTAGTATCAAGAAAAACGGTCTTTACGATCGTTTGCAAGCTTTATTTGCTAAAAATGGCAATCACGTGAGCGAAGTTGCCGGCGTAGCACCTAATCCGCGGATCGAAACCGTCGAAACTGGCGTGAGCATTTGTAAAAAGAAGGCGATCGACGTGATCTTAGCCGTCGGTGGCGGATCTGTGATCGACTGTTCCAAGGCAATCGCGGGCGGTGTTTATGTGGCAGGTGATCTGTGGACCGATTTTGTGGAAAAACGCAGCTATGACGGGCCAGCGTTACCTATCGTGACGATTTTGACTTTGGCTGCGACCGGCAGCGAGATGAATAATGGGGGCGTGATCTCCAATTTGACGACGCAACAAAAATTGGGTGTTCACGGGGATTCTTTATTACCAAAAGTATCCTTCTTGGACCCGTCGCTGACGTTTTCAGTACCGGCTTATCAAACAGCGGCTGGCTCGGCCGATATCTTAAGTCATTTGCTGGAAACTTACTTTAATCGAACACCGGGCACGGAGATCCAGGATGGCATTTCAGAAGGTATCATGAAAACTGTTATCAAGTATTTGCCGATTGCTTTGAAGACGCCGGATGATTATGAAGCACGGGCCAACTTGATGTGGTCGTCTACTTGGGCACTTAATGGCTTGACCGGCTCTGGCAAAGTGGGCTGTTGGTCTTGCCATGCTATGGAACATGAGCTCAGCGCTTTTTATGATGTGACACATGGTATCGGGCTCGCTATTTTGACACCACGCTGGATGTTACATGTTTTAAATGAGAAGAATGTTGCCAAATTTGCCCGCTTTGCCCGAAATGTATGGGGCGTGACGGAAACAGATCCTGAAACAGCGGCGCGATCTGGCATTCAGAAATTATATGAATTTTTCTTAACTTGTGATATCCCAATGACCTTACCAGAAATCGGTATCGATAGCGAAAAATTTGCTGAAATGGCCCAACGTGCGGTTTCACAAAATAAAATCGCCACTGATGCTTATGTACCACTGCAAAAAGAAGATGTTAGGACGATCTATCAAGCTAGCATGACACCGATCAAATTTTAAATAAAGCAAAAGCCATCCAGTATCGGATGGCTTTTGCTTTACGTTTATAGTATAAACAAACAACGAATTTGCGAATCGGTTGTACATTTAGGGCGTAAATGTACAACGGAAATAGGAATCGGGGGAAACATTAGACTGCGAAGAGCCTACCGTTACGTAATTCGAAGGCTGTTTTTCATTAATAAAAAAGCGAGGATCGTTCACCTCGCTTTTGATCTTATAAATAATATTTTTTGATGACTGACAGATCATCATTCAAATCGTAAACAAGTGGATGACCGGTTGGGATTTCAAGATCCATGATATCGTCATCGGAAATGCCTTCGATGTGTTTTGCTAAGGCGCGTAATGAATTACCATGAGCAGCGACTAAAACAGTCTTGTTGTCACGCAAAGCTGGTGCGATTTCATCTTCCCAGAAAGGTAATGCCCGTTCCAATGTGACTTTCAAGTTTTCGCCACCAGGGATCGTACGAGGGTCTAGTTTTGCATAGCGACGATCATATTCTGGCTCCGCAAGTGGTGGTAATGTGTCATACGAACGACGCCAGATATGGACTTGTTCATCGCCGTATTTATCGCGGGTATCTTGTTTGTTCAAGCCTTGTAATTTACCATAATGACGTTCGTTCAAACGCCAAGTTTTAACTTCTGGTACCCATAATTGATCGGATTCTTCTAAGATGTAATGACATGTTTTGATTGCACGCGTCAAAACCGAAGTGAAGGCGATATCGAATTCGATCCCAGCTTCTTTGATTTTGCGGCCAGCATCTTTGGCTTCTTCGACACCTTCAGGGGCTAAATCAACATCGACCCAACCAGTAAATTGGTTTAATTTGTTCCATTCACTCATTCCGTGACGGGTAAAGACTAATTTTGGCATAAAAATTCTCCTTTGTTTCGAATTTGTTAATAAGTTTTCCAACTACATTGTACACTTTTTTACGAACTTTTGCCATTGTAAATCAAGAGAAGATGAAAAAATACGAGATTAAGGCTAATCACTTTGTACCGTCAGATGGATTATCTGCCATTGTTTTAATAAACAAGCAGCTACAATACAGCCAAAAAGTCACAGGATCCTCTAATTCGTTCAAACTCATACCTAAAAGATTTTCGATGGCGGTCAATTTGTAAGTCAACGTGTTGCGATGAAGAAAGAGCTTCTTGGCAGTACTGACGGTGTTTTTACCATGACTTAAATAAGTCGCCAAGATAGCTATCTGCTCTTTAGTGATTCGCTTTTCTTCCCACAAAGTGAAAATTTTAGGATGGATCAAGCTTTTTAGGCTGGAATGTTGGGCTAAGGTGTGAATGATCGTTTCTTGATAAATATCTTCGAAAAAACAAAGCGGGTCGTCAGCTGAGGGTGCGTACATGGTTGAAAGAGCCGTTTTTGACTGGATATAAGCATATTTCAAATGGGAAAACTCATAAAATTCAGCACTGACACCAGCTTTCATGTCATTTGTCAACAGTAGATGCTGAAGCTTGGCTAGTTCTTTCTCACGCTTGAACTTTTCTTTGCTAATATGCAGAATGAAAACCATACTATTTTCATAAGTAAGGGCAAAGTTGTCTGAAAAGATTTCCGAGTAGTGGTTAAGTTGCTCTAGCATTTGAATTTCAGAAAGGACATTTCCGGCGATGCCTGTAATGGTCAGAAGAAGATAGGTATCCTTGGTTTTCCAGTTTTTCTTGTTTAAATGATAATCGAGGACCCTCTGTTCGACGTTTTCACCCTTCAATAGATTTTCAATGAAATAAACGGGCATTTCTCTAAAACTTCCCAGCTGTTGTTCATGAGCATAAGCCAGCTCAAGAATTTTTTTCAAGGTGTAGATGATCGAAATCTGTCCTGGAGTGAAGGGGGCATTGATATCAGCTGAACCTAATGTGGCAAAGGTGTTGCCTTCATTAAAGAGATTGATAGACACTAAATACTCATTGCTACCTTTGTTGTAATTCAATTCGTAGAAGGGTTTTTGACTTTGCATTTTGAATTCATAGATTTTCCGCTTTTGTTCATTGGTCAAATTTTCGGTATGATAACGTCCTGTTGTAAGAACATCCCGCCATATCGAATGAGAAATATCTGTGGGTATCTGACCGGCATGGAATAAAAGGATCGAAGAAATGTCGAACATAGCTATTGGATTTTTTAACATCTTAACGCCGATATCTAACAATTTTTGAAAAGAAAGCTCGGGGATCGTATGGTGACGAACGATTTCCAGGATCATTTGTTGTTCCCAAGTACTATATTTCTGAAAAATCATTTCAACTGTATTGAAAATCAGACTCAATGAATGGTCAGTTGTGACGAAAAGTGTGGCGATCATTGGATCATTTATCGCCAAATTTGAAATAGTCTCCTGATTTACGACTAGAAAGCTACCATGGTGTACTTTTGGTAAAATTTTAGTGAATAAAGTTGTTGTCATCACATAAAGGACTTGATCCAACTGATCAAAGTCGACTTCTTCTAAGACGATTTTAGGATATTTTAAAGTTGTTTCATATGCTTCTTTGACCGATGTCTGTGTCGGAAATTCGGCTAGCTCATCTTCTATGATCGCTAAATTTAGCATAGTGAGTCCTCCTCGCTGATTAAGCTCAGTATAAAAGATTCGGCATCTTTGCACAACAGCAAGCTGAAATTTTTACATTTATTACCTATAAAAGTAACCGTTTTCTTATTATAATTTAGGTAGTTAGAAGCAAAGTTGCAGATAGGTTTAAAGAAAGCGAGGAATTCAAAATGGTAAAGGGAACAAAAAGTGATTTTTTAGATGCAGAACCGTTTTATCCGGATGTGTACAAGTATGGCAATTTTATGCTGAAACATGTTACTTGGGAGGGCGATCCGTGGCAAGAAGTCGGTGAAAGCTATTTTAAGAGCGCATATATTCACGCTGGATTGTCTGGTATAGAAGAAACTTTTCAGGGACCGGATGCGCTCAAATTGATTTCTGATTTGAGTATCAATAATGTATACAAATGGAAAGCTGGTCGATGCAAACATATTGTGGCTTTGACTCCAGACGGGCTGATTGCAAATCACGCCCTGTTCTTTAAAGATAGTGAAGATACTTATCGAACGACGGCTGGTTGTAGCGTCCCGTACATTATGGCA
Source organism: Tetragenococcus sp. (assembly GCA_041859945.1). Lineage (GTDB taxonomy): Bacteria > Bacillota > Bacilli > Lactobacillales > Enterococcaceae > Tetragenococcus. The sequence continues at coordinate 26,671 of JBFLGC010000028.1, read as the reverse complement.
ACTCAAAGTGGTCAATACCACTGTGATTATACGACACGGCAAATTTTTGTCTTTCAAATTTCCGGACCATTATCACTGACGATTTTAGAAAAGGTCACCCAGACCGATCTGCGTGATGTGAAATTTTTAGATTTCAAACCAGTTCGTATCCCTGGTATCGATGCCGATTTAGAAATTTTCCGTATTGGGATGAGTGGCACTTTGGCTTATGAGATCCACGGTGATATCGAAATCGGTTGGCAAGTTTATGATGCGATCTATCAGTCCGGTCAACCAATGGGAATGAAACGCATGGGTTGGAAAGATTATACTGTCAACCATACATTCGGTGGTTATCCACAAATCACAGTCAATTTCGAAACGTCACTCTATCAATCACCAGAGTTTTGCGCTTCGGCCCCCTTCCCGCTTGTATGCAAAGGAAGCGTCGATCCGACTGATATCCGGGCTCGATTTAGGAATCCAGTGGAATGTGATTGGGCTTGGATGGCCAAATTTGATCATGATTTTGTAGGTCGAGAAGCATTGGAGGCTGAAATAGCCGCTCCAAAACGGAAATTAGTCTCCTTAGAATTTAATGTCGATGATCTAGCAGAAGTTTATCGCTCACAGTTCACAGCTGAACCTTATAAATTCATGGAAATGCCATGTGGGGATCCCCAACCAGCTGGTGGTCATCAAGACTATGTGACTGATCGAGAGGGCCAGGTGATCGGGTTCTCAGCTGATCCGACTTATAGCTCCCATTTTCATACCATGATTTCTCAGGCGATCTTGGATATCGCTCAAGCTAAAGAAGGTACAGAAGTTTTGGTTCAATGGGGCGATCATGGAGGGAGAATCAAGGACCTGCGTGCAAAAGTCGTAAAATATCCTTATATTTATGGTGTGATGGACAACCATGATTATGATCTAACTACGGTGCCATCAGGGTTGAAAAATTAATTGAATGGGGGGAAGTCACAATGAGTCATAGTGAAAAGAAAGCCGATTTTAATGTGCAAGGGATCGATAAAGAAGGGATTTTGGGTGCCAAAGAAGCTGTACAAAACCCAGCCGCTGAAGAAGCTACGTTATTTTTCCAAATGGCACCTGGCATGAGTTTGCCCTATGAATATTCTGGGGTAAAGCATGAAATGAAAGCTTATCAAACGGGTGCTTGGATCGGTACAACCTTGATGATCAGTCCAATCTATGATGTGATTGGACCAGATGCAGTTGAATTTTTCCATACGATTTGTGTCAATGATTTTTCCAAATTAGGAATGACTGGCTTGCGTCATGCGATCCTTTGTAACGACAAAGGCCAAATCTTGACTGATGGCGTCGTGATTAAGATCGGCGTCGATCATTTTCGTACCTATTGGTTGAATCCGCCGATCGATTATTATATGCAACATACGGATTTGAATGTGCATGGTGAAGATAAGACGGGGACCGAATACTTTATTCAAATTTCTGGTGAAACTTCTTTACAAATTTTAGAAGATGCCTTTCAAGCCGATCTTCACGACATAAAATTTGCTAAACATCGCAAAGAAGTGATGGATGGGCGCGAAGTGGAAGTGATTCGTTTAGGCATGTCGGGCAATCTTGCTTATGAGATCCATGGTCCAATGGTCGATTATGACTATGTTTATCGTAAAGTGTGGACTAGTGGTCAAAAATTTGGCGCTCGTAAATTAGGAATGCATGCCTATAACTTATTTAATCATACCGAAGCTGGTTTCCCGAATATCCACTTGCATTATCCTGAACCCTGGTTTGAATCTGGGAAAGGCTTGGTGGATTATCTGAATGAAAGGTCCGGATTGGGTGGTGTCAATACCAATCGAAAATTAATTGGTAGTGTGGGTGATGATTTAGAATCGCGTTTTGTGACTCCGTATGATGTTGGCTGGGGCTTCTTAGTGAAATTCAACCATGATTTCAGAGGACGAAAAGCCTTAGAAGAAGCAGCTGCAAACCAACCACGCACATTAGCGACTCTGGAATGGAACGCAGAAGATGTGGGAGCTGTCTTTGCTACGATGCTACGACCGGGAGAAACACCTTGTGATGATATCTCGAAACAAAGTGATTTTGATATGACTGCCAATACATTTTTTGGTGAAGCAATTTATCGAGCCGATCAAGTTTTGGCTGCTGGAAAAACAATCGGAATCACAACGGGACGAGTCATTTCTTACAATTACAATAGTATGATTTCGCTTGGGTTCATCGATCCGGCTTATGCAAAAGAAGGCACAGAATTGACCGTACTTTGGGGGACACCTGGTACCCCACAAAAAGAGATCCGTGCCAAAGTAGCTAAGACACCATATAATGGCGATTTTATTCGTAATGAAAACAGAGATGTACAAGATATCCCGCATTTTCAAGTTTGATCAAACTTTATTGTAGCAAGTGCGCTGTGAAAATAGCGCATTTGCTATATACATCGCAAATGGCAAATGAGAGGCAATTTTTTAGAATGTTGGCAAACAGCTTGCTTTAAATAAATACTTAGAAAAGTTGACTTAAAAAGCGATAGTTAAACGATGAATTATTATGTTTGTTCGTGTTTATTATTTTTTAGTAAGAAGTACACTAGTAAATAGGACGGATTTAGAGCGAATATGGTACAATGTAGCAGAACAAATGCTAGGACTATTAGTCTATTTTAAAGTAGTAACGGAGGGATGGTCAATGAAAACCGATGTACAGATCGCGCAAAGTGCAACGTTAAAACCGATCACAGAGATCGCTGAAAATCTAGGAATCACAGATGATGAATTAGAGCTTTATGGCAAAGATAAAGCTAAAATTTCTTTAGATGTTTTTGATCGACTGAAAGATGAAAAAAATGGCAAATTAGTTTTGGTGACTGCTATCAGTCCAACGGCAGCTGGTGAAGGCAAAACGACCATGAATGTGGGCTTGTCGATGGGATTAAACAGGATCGGCAAAAAGGCCGTTTCTGCTTTGCGCGAACCTTCGCTTGGTCCCTGCTTTGGGATCAAAGGCGGGGCGGCTGGTGGTGGTTATGCCCAAGTGGTACCGATGGATGACATTAATTTGCATTTCACTGGTGATTTTCACGCCATCACTTCGGCTCATAATTTATGTGCGGCCATGTTAGATAACCATCTACACCAAGGCAATGCACTAGGCATCGATCCTAAACAAGTCGTTTGGAAACGGGTCATGGACATGAATGACCGAGCGCTGCGCAATATCGTGGTCGGTCTAGGTGGCAAAGCCGATGGAGTGACAAGAGAATCAGGTTTTGATATCACGGTCGCTTCTGAAATCATGGCGGTCCTGTGTTTAGCGACCTCTTTGGATGATTTAAAAGAACGTCTGGCAAAAATGGTCCTTGCTTACAATTATAGCGGCGATCCGGTGACTGTCGCTGATTTAAAAGCGACCGGAGCAATGACTTTGTTACTTAAAGATGCCATCAAACCGAATCTGGTTCAAACGATCGAAAATACGCCAGCCTTGATCCACGGTGGTCCTTTTGCCAATATTGCCCATGGCTGTAATTCGGTCATGGCGACTAAAGTTGGCTTGAAATTAGCCGATTATGTGATCACTGAAGCTGGGTTTGGGGCTGATTTGGGCGCGGAAAAATTCTACGATATCAAATGTCGCTTGGCAGACTTGCATCCTGATGCGGTGGTGGTCGTAGCCACGATCCGAGCATTGAAGATGCATGGTGGAAAGGCCAAAGACCATTTGAATGAAGAGAATATCACGGCCTTAGCTAAAGGTTTCAGTAATTTGGACCAACATCTAGATAATCTAGCTAAATTTGGCGTGCCAGCAGTCGTTGCGATCAATCGTTTCCCGTCAGATACCAAAGCCGAAATCGATTTACTGAAGGAAAAATGTGCAGAAAAAGGGGTCGCGGTCGTCTTGGCAGACGTCTTTAGTCAAGGGGGCGCCGGCGCGATTGAATTGGCTCATCAAGTTGTGGCTATTTGTGAGAACCAAACGGCTGCATTTGCGCCATTGTATGCAGTAGAAGACACGATCGAAGCAAAAATTGCTACGATTGCTAAAGAAATCTATCATGCCGACGGGGTCGAATTCACAGCGGCGGCTAAAAAGCAAATCGCAAATTTGACCAAACATGGCTTAGATAAGCTTGCGATTTGTATGGCTAAAACCCAATATTCCTTTTCGGATGATCCTAAGTTATTGGGAGCACCGCGCGATTTCACGATTACAGTCCGCGAAGTGAAGGTATCTGCTGGGGCTGGTTTTATCGTGGCGATCACAGGGCAGATCATGACGATGCCGGGCCTACCGAAAGTGCCTGCTGCTTGTGGGATGGATATCACAAGCACGGGTGAGATCATTGGTCTATCATAGAAAGAAGGTATCAGCGTGACCCTTGCATTAAAAGGAAAACCAGTAGCACAGAAGATTGAAAATAATCTAAAAGTACGAATTCAAAAACTAAAGACTCTGCCGACTTTACAAATCATTCGTGTCGGTGAAAATGATGACGATCTTGCTTATGAGAAAAGTCTGACTAAAAATTGTCAAAAGTTAGGTATAAATTGTCATATCGCTAAACTAGCGGCTAAGGCAAGTCAAGTTGATTTAGAAAAAGCCGTGCAAGCGGCCAATCAAGATCCGACCGTGCATGGTATTTTAGTGTTTCGGCCCTTACCGGAGCAGTTGGATATCGAACCGATCCGACAAATGATCGCGCCACAAAAAGATGTCGATTGTATGAGTCCGACCAATATGGGAAAAATCTTTAGTCATGACAAGAAATCGATCGCACCCTGTACCGCTCAATCAGTCATGGCGCTCTTAGATTACTATGAGGTCCCACTAGAAGGTGCTGATGTGACGATCGTGGGAGCGAGCTTTGTGGTCGGTCGTCCTCTAGCGATGCTTTTGGTGGATCGGATGGCGACTGTTTCGGTTTGCCAAGTCTATACGAAAGACGTGCCAGCTTATACAAAAAAATCAGAAGTTGTGATCTCGGCTTGCGGGGTGGCTAAGTTGTTGAAGGAAAATTATTTCAATGAAAAAGCTGTCGTGGTCGACGTGGGCGTCAACTTTGATGAAAATGGCAAATTGTGCGGCGATGTCGATTACGCGCAAGTTTTCGGTAAAGTCAAGGCGATCACGCCGGCTGTTGGTGGGGTCGGCTCGATCACGTCGATGATCTTATTGAGTCATGTCGTTCACGCTTGTGAAGAAAGTGAGGGAGGCTTATGATCCTTGAGAAAAGTTGTCATGAATTTGTCGCTAGTTTAGCTTCAAAAGCGGCTGTTCCTGGTGGTGGCGGTGCGGCAGCCTATGTCGGAGCTCTAGGGACAGCGCTAGGTTCTATGGTCGCAAACCTTTCGATCGGTAAGAAAAAATATGCCGCTTTTGAACCCGAACTGCGAGAAGCGCTGGACCGATCAACGGCTTTGATCACTCGCTTAGAAGAGCTCGTCGAGGCCGATGCCACCGCTTTTTTACCCCTATCAAAAGCCTATGGGATGCCCAAAGCGACAGAAGAAGAACGCCAAGCAAAAGAACAAGCGATCCAGACAGCTTCAGTTGGCGCTGCAAAAGCCCCGTTAGAGATTGCGCAAGCGTGCTTAGAGTCTTTATCATTACTGGCGCTTTTTGCCGAAAAAGGGAGTCGACTGGCCTTAAGTGATGCTGGTTGTGGCGCGCTCTTTGCTAAGGCAGCGATCCAAGCCGCCCAGTTGAATGTTTTAATCAATACAAAATCGCTCAAGGATGTTACGGTCAAAGAAGAAATTGAAAGCCAACTGGAGCAAGTCGTTGCCACAGGTGTCAAACAAGCAGACGCCATCTATCAGAGCGTCTTACAAAGCTTGCAGAGTTGACAAGAACTAGGATTAAAAATAGAATAGTTGCATAAATGTTGGTTGAGTAGGAACAGTGCGTCAAGTACCGAAGAATGGGAAGTTGTCTTCGGGCGAAAAGCGTCAAGCTTGCGGTGCTGTTTCGCTTCTGCTACCACCTAAGGCTTCTTTCGTGGTGTACTTGACGAAAGAAGCCTTTTAATTTAGAGAAATCAGGGGAGAACAATGGGATTTGAAGAATTGATCAGTTCGCTGAGTGAAAAAAATTGGCAAGGGAAAGAATTTAAGCTTGATCGAACACGGTATCTTTTGCAGCGCTTGGGCGATCCGCAGAAACAGCTCAAATTTATCCATGTTGCTGGGACCAACGGCAAAGGCTCGACTTCTGTCATGCTAGCTAGCATTTTACAAGCGGCTGGCTTAAAAACAGGCTTATATACCTCACCTTACATCGAAGTGGCCAATGAACGGATCCAAATCGATGGTCAATTGATTTCTGATAAAGCAGCCGCTGATTTGATCGCTAAGTTACATGATATCGTAAATGAAATGCCAGATCGACCGACCGAATTTGAGTTGTTGACAGCACTGGCTATGCTTTATTTCAAACAAAATAATTGTGACATCGTGGTTTTAGAAGTAGGTTTGGGCGGACGCTTGGATGCGACCAATGTGATCGATACACCAGAAGTTGCAGTGATCACCTCGATCGGCTTGGACCATATGAAGGAATTAGGTGATACGGTTGAAAAGATCGCTAAAGAAAAAGCCGGTATCATCAAAACGGATAGCGACGTCGTCTTTTATCAACAACAAGATTCAGTTCGTGAGATCATTGCCGCCACTTGTCGTAAAAAGCAAGCGCGAATGTATCTGGTCGACTTTCGTTCACTGAAAGTAGTCGAGCGCACGATCCATGGCCAAACCCTTGATTTTGAAACTTTTCGACAAGTTTTCTTACCGCTACTAGGCGATTATCAAGCTAAAAATGCGGCAGTCGCAATAAAAACGATCGAAGTCCTGCAAAAACGTGGTTGGCCGATTTCAGAACAACATATTTTGACCGGACTAAAGCAAGCCCACTGGCCCGGACGCTTTGAAGTCCTGCATGAAGCGCCGCTGTTCATGGTGGATGGAGCCCATAATCCGAATGGTGTAAAAGCCTTGACCCAAAGTCTAGATGAGTACTTTGCCGGGCAAAAAGTGACGATCATCATGGGCGTATTGGCAGATAAAGACTATCAAAGCATGGTCGATTTGATTCTGCCTTATGCTAAAAAGATGATTTTGCTGCGTCCGGATAGTGAGCGGGCGTTGGCACCAGCCGATTTGCGGCAAGTAATTGTTACTAAGGGGTTCACCAACGTGGTAGTGGGGAAAAACTTAGAGACGGTGGTGGCTCAAGTTTTAGAGGGTCCCAAAGCAGAAGTCACGCTTGCGATGGGTTCTTTATATATGATCGGTGAAATCAAAAAAATAGTTCGTTTGAGAAGGTGATCGTTATGAAAAAGAAAAAAATCGATGCCCATCTGATTGCTACCATGGGGATCTTGATCGGACTGATCGTGGTTTTATCTAATATTTTAGCCATTGAAACACAATTTTTAAAATTTAGTTTTGCCTTTGTACCCAAGATCCTCATGGGGATGCTTTTTGGTCCCTTTTGGTCAGCAGTTGGTTCAGTGATCGCTGATTTGATCGGCAATACCTTATTTGCCAAAGCCCCATTTTTTATCGGCTTCACCTTGAACAAAATCATTGAAGGCCTGATCTATGGTCACTTTTTTTATCAAAAGAAAGTCACTTGGAAGAATGCTTTTTGGTCCACGCTTACTTTGACTTTGATCATAAATCTCGGTCTGACACCACTATGGTTGGCTTTGATGTATCATGTACCTTTGAATAGCTGGGTCATTTGGGGCCCGCGCTTGATCAAAGCTTTGATCATGTTACCGATTCAAACAGGCCTAGTTTATATGATTGGCAATGCCCTTCCGTTGAAACGATTAGGAGTTAAACAAATTTAAAAAAGCAGTGTCTGGAATTTGATTTCAGACACTGCTACCTTTTAGCGGATGTTTTTATGTGCTTGAACACCAGAATCGTTACCAACGATCACCGTGTTGACACGATTTAAGAAGAGACCATGCTCCACAACGCCGACCATATGATCCAGTTCATCACTTAAAGCAAAGGGATCATTGATGACTTCAAGATGTAAATCGATGATCGAATGCCCGCAATCAGTCGTCTTCTTGTCCGTATCATTTTCCATTCGAAAACTTGGCTGGTAGCCTTTCTTTTGAAACAAGCGGAAGGTTTGCTCTTGACCATATGGGATCACTTCGACAGGTAATGGGAATTTGCCCAATTTGTCGACCATTTTTGAACCGTCAACGATCCAAATGATTTGATCTGAATAAGTGGCCACGATTTTTTCAAATAAAAGCGCTGCGCCCCCACCTTTGATTCCTTGAAAATCAGCACTGATCTCATCAGCACCATCGATAGTCAAATCGACTTTGTCCACTTGATCGATCGTTTTGACCGGGATTCCTAAACTTTCAGCTTGCTTTTTAGATGCAAAAGAAGTCGGTACCCCTGTGATTTGCAAATTTTCTTCTTTGACGCGTCTACCGACTTCTTTGATCATGAAATAAGCCGTCGAACCTGTGCCAAGTCCAACCACCATCCCATCTTTCACATAGCTGGCCGCCTCGATCCCAACTATTTCCTTTAAATTCATACCTTCCACCTCGATTGATTTGTTAGTTCTATTATAATAGGAAACTCTTAAGAAAAAAAGCTCAAAGAGACAATTTACATCAGTAAAAAAATCATTTGAACTTAGGGGGTTCTCGGGCATAAAATTGGGAAAATAAGAACCGCAATCGGTGATCTCAGCCGTAAGTTTAGAAAAGTAAGGTCCGCAATTGGCGATCTCGGTCATAAGTTTAAAAAAGTAAGGTCCGTAATAATCCTATCTGCAAGATCTGCCTTACAGTTTACGACTCAATTTACCAACCGGCCAACTCCGCATTGGTTTCGTTTAGCTGGCGCAAAAATCTCATTGAAACAGACTAAATCATACAAATTGAAAAATGAAGTAGCGCAAAAATTTGTAACTTATTTGGCTTTTTTTCGAAAAATGATTAAATGAATCCAAGCTAAATTTAGCAAAACGTAGAGATAGACTTGCCTTGCTGTCGCATCATGAATTCAATATGAATCGTTCTGAATCACTACGATTGACTTGCTTAGCAAGGCAGAGTAGATGATGAAGAATACCTTACTTGGACTTGGTACTCTCACTTGATAATCTAGAGTGATCCAAGAATTAGAAAGAATGGTCATATGAAAGCATGAAGTGCACCAAGTATCGTAAAGAAAGGACATATGGCTACGAAATCATTATGTCAAAGAACCGATATGAATGGCTTGGAATCGCTACGAAATGTATGGTCAAAGTTGGAACTGGTCCCACATCTGACATGAGCAGACACAAACGTGTAAGTGTCTGCTCAAACTTTGACCGTGAATTGTAACCAGATCCGCAAAAATGTTTCAAAAAAATAGAGTTTTTCGTTGACAATCTTGTTAAATCGTGATAGTCTATCAAAGGTGCTTTATAAACAGGTCTCTCTATTGAGACGTGCTGACTGTGGAAAGTACATAGGATAGAAGATGCATTGACTTGCATTATTTTTTATCAGAAAAAAAGAACCACCTGGATGTGTGGAACTACACAGCGAATCAAGGAAGGAGGAAGAACAAGGAATGCCTACAATTAACCAATTAGTACGTAAACCTCGTAAATCCAAGAGCGGAAAATCAAATTCACCTGCATTGAACAAAGGATATAACAGCTTTAAAAAAATCCAAACAGACGTGAACTCACCTCAAAAGCGTGGGGTCGCAACTCGTGTGGGAACAATGACACCTAAGAAACCGAACTCTGCTTTACGTAAATATGCACGTGTTCGTTTGTCTAACTTGATCGAAGTTACAGCTTATATCCCAGGTATCGGCCACAACTTACAAGAACACAGTGTTGTCTTGTTACGTGGGGGCCGTGTGAAAGACTTGCCAGGGGTACGTTACCATATCGTTCGTGGCGCTTTGGATACAGCTGGTGTGAACGACCGTAAACAAGGACGCTCTAAATATGGTACCAAAAAACCTAAATAATTTGATCATAACTATGAAACGATAAATGAACTATATTTCGGAAGGAGGAGTTACGGATGCCTCGTAAAGGTCCTGTTGCAAAACGTGATGTTTTACCTGATCCTATTTATAACTCAAAACTAGTGACACGCTTGATCAACCGAGTAATGGTCGATGGAAAACGCGGTGTTGCTTCAAATATCATCTACAACGCATTTAAAATTGTTGAAGAATCTACAGGTAATGACCCATTAGAAGTTTTCGAACAAGCTATGAAGAATGTCATGCCTGTCTTAGAAGTAAAAGCTCGTCGTGTCGGAGGTTCGAACTATCAAGTTCCCGTTGAAGTCCGCCCTGAACGTCGGACGACTTTAGGTCTTCGTTGGATCGTGAACTACGCTCGTTTGCGTGGTGAACATACCATGGAAGAACGTTTAGCTAAAGAAATCATGGATGCTGCCAACAATAGTGGTGCTTCTGTGAAAAAACGTGAAGATACACATAAAATGGCAGAATCCAACCGTGCATTTGCACATTATCGTTGGTAAAATCCTCCCTGCTTTTTTAGTAGTAGAGAAATAATATCGACACAAGTTAGAATTTTTGAGAGGAGAACAACCTATAATGGCAAGAGAATTCCCATTAGAGAAAACGCGTAATATCGGTATCATGGCGCACGTCGATGCTGGTAAAACGACGACAACTGAACGCGTCTTGTACTATACAGGTCGTATCCATAAAATTGGTGAAACTCATGAAGGAGCTTCCCAAATGGACTGGATGGAACAAGAACAAGAACGTGGGATCACTATTACGTCTGCCGCTACGACAGCACAGTGGAAAGGTTACCGCGTCAACATCATCGACACGCCTGGACACGTGGACTTTACAATCGAAGTGCAACGTTCTTTACGGGTCTTAGATGGTGCTGTCACTGTTCTAGATTCCCAATCAGGGGTCGAACCGCAAACTGAAACAGTTTGGCGCCAAGCAACTGAATATGGTGTTCCGCGTATCGTATTTTGTAACAAAATGGATAAGATCGGTGCCGATTTCTTATACTCTGTTTCAACTTTACATGACCGTTTGCAAGCCAATGCTCATCCGATCCAATTACCGATCGGTGCTGAAGACGATTTTCAAGGCATTATCGACTTGGTAACGATGAAAGCAGAAATTTATAAAGATGACATGGGAACACAAATCGAAATCGAAGATATCCCTGAAGAATATTTAGAACAAGCACAAGAATGGCGCGAAAAATTGATCGAAGCGGTTGCTGACGTCGATGAAGATATCATGATGAAATTCTTGGAAGGTGAAGAAATCACTGAAGCAGAATTAAAAGATGGTATCCGTAAAGCAACTCTTGCTGTTGAATTTTATCCAGTATTATGTGGCTCGGCCTTTAAAAATAAAGGTGTCCAAATGATGCTTGATGCTGTCATCGATTACTTGCCAGCACCAACAGATGTCGCATCGATCAAAGGGGTCATTCCTAATACTGAAGAAGAAGTACTCCGTCATTCATCTGATGAAGAACCATTTTCTTCACTAGCATTCAAAGTAATGACTGATCCTTATGTGGGACGTTTGACATTCTTCCGTGTCTATTCTGGCACGCTAGAAGCTGGTTCTTACGTTTTGAATGCCACTAAAGATAAACGTGAACGGATCGGACGTATCTTGCAAATGCACGCGAACCACCGGAAAGAAATCGATAAGGTTTATGCTGGAGATATCGCTGCTGCTGTCGGACTTAAAAATACGACAACAGGTGATACACTTTGTGATGAAAAATCACCAGTCATCTTAGAATCGATCAACTTCCCTGATCCTGTCATCGAAGTCGCTGTTGAACCTAAATCAAAAGCTGACCAAGATAAAATGGGTATTGCGTTACAAAAACTGGCTGAAGAAGATCCTTCTTTCCGCGTAACGACGAATGAAGAAACTGGTGAAACAGTGATCGCCGGTATGGGCGAACTTCACTTAGACGTCTTAGTCGATCGGATGCGTCGTGAATTTAAAGTGGATGCGAATGTTGGGGCTCCCCAAGTTTCTTATCGTGAAACTTTCCGTAGTTCTTGTCAAGCTGAAGGTAAATTTATTCGCCAATCTGGTGGTAAAGGACAATATGGTCACGTTTGGATCGAATTCACACCTAATGAAGAAGGAAAAGGATTCGAGTTCGAAAATGCCATCGTCGGTGGGGTCGTTCCGCGTGAATACATCCCAGCTGTTGAAAAAGGCTTGGTTGATTCCATGGCCAATGGTGTCTTAGCTGGTTATCCAATGGTAGATATCAAAGCAAAACTTTATGATGGTTCTTATCATGATGTCGATTCCAGTGAAACGGCCTTCCGTGTCGCAGCATCTCTAGCTTTACGTGAAGCAGCTAAAAAAGCCAATCCAGTTATTTTGGAACCAATGATGCATGTCACGATCACAGCACCTGAAGAATATTTAGGGGATATCATGGGTCACGTGACTGCTCGTAGAGGACGTGTCGAAGGTATGGAAGCTCATGGCAATGCGCAAATCGTTAATGCGATCGTACCGCTTGCTGAAATGTTCGGCTATGCAACGACGTTACGTTCTTCAACACAAGGACGTGGGACTTTCATGATGACATTTGATCACTATGAAGATGTACCAAAATCGATCCAAGAAGAAATTATTAAGAAAAACGGTGGGAATGCCGGCTGATCTTAAAAAAGGCACGGATAATTGTAGCAAATAACTATATTTTTTATGATTTTTCGTGTACAATGAACTATAATGATATGGGCAAGGGGAACTTTTGGGATCTCCTACCTATCAAATAAACAAAAAAGTTTTTAGGAGGAACAATTTAAAATGGCAAAAGAAAAATATGACCGTTCCAAACCCCATGTTAACATCGGGACAATCGGACACGTTGACCATGGTAAAACAACTTTAACTGCAGCAATCACAACTGTTTTGGCAAAACAAGGTCTTGCTAAAGCTGAATCATATGCACAAATCGATGGTGCTCCAGAAGAACGTGAACGTGGTATCACGATCAATACTTCTCACGTGGAATATGAAACAGCAACTCGTCACTATGCCCACGTGGACTGCCCAGGGCACGCGGACTATGTTAAAAACATGATCACTGGTGCTGCTCAAATGGATGGAGCTATCTTAGTAGTATCTGCTGCTGATGGTCCTATGCCTCAAACACGTGAACACATCTTACTTTCTCGTAACGTTGGCGTTCCTTATATCGTTGTTTTCTTGAACAAAATGGATATGGTGGACGACGAAGAATTACTTGAATTAGTTGAAATGGAAGTTCGCGATTTGTTGACTGAATATGACTTCCCAGGCGACGATATTCCAGTTATCACTGGTTCAGCTTTGAAAGCTTTGGAAGGCGATCCAGCATACGAACAAAAGATTTTGGACTTGATGGATGCTGTGGATACTTATATCCCAACTCCAGTTCGTGATACTGACAAACCATTCATGATGCCAGTGGAAGATGTATTCTCGATCACTGGTCGTGGGACTGTTGCTACAGGTCGTGTTGAACGTGGTACTGTCAAAGTCGGCGATGAAGTTGAAATCGTTGGTATTGCAGATGATACGAAGAAAACGACGGTTACCGGCGTAGAAATGTTCCGTAAATTGTTGGATTATGCTGAAGCAGGCGACAATATCGGTACTTTACTTCGTGGGATCGCTCGTGAAGAAGTGGAACGTGGTCAAGTATTAGCTAAACCTGGTACGATCACACCCCATACAAAATTTTCTGCTGAAGTTTACGTATTGACAAAAGAAGAAGGTGGCCGTCATACGCCATTCTTCTCAAACTATCGTCCTCAATTCTACTTCCGTACAACTGATGTTACGGGTGTCGTTGAATTACCAGAAGGAACTGAAATGGTAATGCCTGGCGATAACGTAACCATGGAAGTTGAACTGATCCACCCGATCGCTATCGAAGAAGGAACTCGTTTCTCTGTTCGTGAAGGCGGCCGTACTGTTGGTTCAGGTGTTGTTTCTGCAATCGAAGCTTAATTTCAGAACAAGTAATGATCTCTATCTGATTTATTTCAGATAGAGATTTTTTTTGCTATTAAGGAAGTATATCTTTTGAGCAACGGTCAAAGCTCGATCTATCTATGGTTGTTACTAGTCAAAAGTAGCAACCGTAAAAAAATCTATGGTTGTTGAAATGACGAAGTAACAACCATAGAAAGCCTGATCCAATTAAAACGGAGAAAAAAGGAATCTATGGCTGTTACTAGGGTCAAAAGTAGCAACCTTTTTGATAATATGGGGGGAGAAATGGCAAGTTTGCACTGCCTGATCGCTCCTTCAATTTCTAAATCTAAAAATAAGTTCTAGTGGAAAGCTGTAGCTGGGCTTTGGTCAGAAATAGACACATTTTTTTGAAGCTTTGTTGTGAAGTGAGAATTTTTTACTTGCTTATTAAGGAAAACGCTTTTATCATATAGATAGGGAATAGTGAGGACGATCGACAATTGGCAATTTGATGGAAAGGAGGAAACTATGGACAAAACAAAACGAGAAGAATTAAGTAAGAAAACATCGATTCAAAATTTTCGTTTCCAACGGTATATGTTGTTACGTTATTTACTTGCACTTTTCTTTTTTTCAAATCTATATTGGGTCTTAGGTCTTTATCTGGGTGGGAATTTTACGGGGATGATTCTTCCTGCTGGTTTGTTGGTCTTGAGTTTACCAGCAATCGCAGAACATGTGAAACTTTATGGTGACAAACGAAGACTCGTTTTTCAACAGCTGCATTTTAATCGTATTTATTTTTGGAGCCAAATGTGTGTAAACTTAGTGCTTATTGTCATTTCGTTAGGAAATATCGGTTTTTCTTATCTATTCCCATTTTTTACAAAGGTAGTTTCCACCCGCATTATTTTTTCAGCTATTTTATTTGTAGGCGGCTTGTTAGCCTACCTATGTATTCACCGTATTAAATTGATCGCTGCAAATGGCGACAAGCATTATCAACGAATGCTGGCTTTCGAAAAAGCTAAATAAGGAGTGAATGTAGATGGATGGATCAAATAATAAATTATTTCAATTTTTTGAAACAAAGTTGATGGGGCCTTTGGGAAAGGTCGCCACCTTCAATATCGTGCAAGCAATCATGGGTGCTGGGATGGCCTCGATCCCATTTACTATCGTTGGCTCGATGTTTCTTGTATTAAATGTTTTACCGGTCGCTTTTCCACCACTAGAAGGATTTTTTGAAGCATCGTTTTTCAAAGTTAGCCAATTGTACATGTTAGCCAACAGCGCTACAATGGGGATTCTGGCTTTGTATTTTTGTATTGTTTTAGGTTATGAATATACACGGATTTTAGCGCAAGAACAAAAACTGGAC
This sequence comes from Tetragenococcus sp., assembly GCA_041859945.1. Lineage (GTDB taxonomy): Bacteria > Bacillota > Bacilli > Lactobacillales > Enterococcaceae > Tetragenococcus. Next base: position 11,281 of record JBFLGC010000028.1, on the reverse strand, counting down.
TTGAATCCCTTAAATGGTGCGCTATTATCGATGTTTGCCTTTTTCATGACTTTACCGCAATTAATGATTCAAGATGGTTCTGTTGCCCGAGTCACTGATTTAGATGCCAGTAAAATCAATGGTTGGGAAATCGGCGGTGATGGGGTGACTCGTCTAGGGACAATTGGGATTTTTACGGGGATCATTATGGCGATCATTGCTGTACAAATTTATCGTTTATGTGTGGCTAAAAACTGGGTCATCAAGATGCCTGATGTTGTGCCACCGGGTGTTTCCAGAGCTTTTACTGCATTGATCCCCACATTTATTGTTGCCTTTGTTGTGATTATTCTTAACGGTTTACTACTTTTAGCTGGGACCGATATTTTCGAAATCGTAGCGATCCCATTTGGCTTTGTAACGAAAATTACGAACAGTTGGTTAGGGATCATGGTCATTTATTTCTTGGTCCATGCCTTATGGCTAGTTGGGATCCATGGCGCTAATATTATCATGTCTTTGTTAAGCCCGATCGTATTGAATAATATGGCCGCCAATGCTGCAGGAGCTAATTATCCTTTGGCAGGTGAATTTAATAATGCTTATGTAACGGTCGGTGGTTCGGGAGCGACACTGGGCCTGACTTTCTTTATGATCTATATGGCAAAATCTGAACAAATGAAAGTTTTAGGAAAAGCCGAGCTCGTTCCCGCTTTGTTCAATATCAATGAACCACTGATTTTTGGGCTACCATTGATTTACAATCCCTTCATGGCTGTGCCATTTTTCTTAGCTCCTATGGCTTCTGCTTCGATTGCTTACTTTGCAATCAAATTTGAGATCATCAAACCGATGATTGCCCAAATGCCATGGCCATCGCCAGTGGGTATCGGTGCTTTTGTCGGATCAGGTGGCGATTGGAAAGCCGCTGTTGTTGCCGTACTGGGGGCCGTCGTCGCGTTCTTCATCTACCTTCCCTTTGTCCGCGCCTATGACAAACGGTTGCTGGCTCAAGAACAAGCCAAAGCGGCTGAATTAGCTGAAGAATAAATGAAACGTTCAAAGGACTTCTGTGATTTTAGCAGAAGTCCTTTTTGCATGCCCTTATACGACAGGTTTTTGTTTTCAGATCTGACCTAGGTCAATAGCTACCTATGTCAAATCTAGTTTTGATCAAAATTCAAATTTCCAATGTTTTCCAGGCTTGAGTGATCCTTTTGAAACGTTCACGAAATTCTGCGTATTGGTCTGATGAGAGCCGTGTGTAGTTGATGCGGACGGACTGGCTATCATTGCTAAAAAGAAAACTAGGAGCTACGAGCAACCCTTCTTTTAGAAAGTCTGACCATTGTTTGCGGGAAAGCTTTTGATGTTTCCAAGTGAGCCAGTAATAAAGGCCCCCTTGTATAGGAGTAAAGTGCCAATCCTCTTGAAAGTCTTCTAGTAAGCTTGCAAAATGATGACTCCGCAGCGCTAATTCTTGTGTCAATTTTTGTTGTTGCGTTTGATAAACTGCAGAAGATAAGGCGTGATAGGCTAATAGTTGCGGGAAAAGCTCGGTATTATTGTCCATACGTTCTTTAGCGATCGCCAGGCTTTTGATCATATTTTTGGGAGCATAAAGCCAACCGATTTTGATGGAAGCACCAAAAATTTTTGATAAAGAACCAATATAAATCACTTGGTCAGGAGCCAATGATTTTAAAGCTGGCAAGTTTTTGGCAAAGCTGAGTTCGTGAAAGACATCATCTTCAATAATTGGCAGATGGTATTTCTGGCAAAGCGCTAAGATCTCTTTGCGACGTTTGAGTGATAGGGTTTTTCCTGTTGGGTTTTGGTGATTGGGTGTCAAATACAAAAGTCGGATATTTTTACTTTGAATGGCAACTTCTAAAGCAGTCGGTGATAAACCTTCTGCATCTTGGGCGATTCCTACCAATTGCACTTGCAAGGAAGAAAATAAGGGCAATGAGAAAAGAAAAGAGGACTCTTCCGTTGCTAAAACATCGCCGGCCGAAAGTAACAAGGTCATCAGCAAAATACTTGCTTGGGTGGCACCGGAAGTGATCAACAACTCTTGATCGTTGCCTTTTATTGGCAGTTCTTTTTGCAAAAAAAGAATGAGTTCAGCTTTTAAGGGCCCATAGCCGAGATTTGTCAATTGGTGTTCTTCTTGTCGGATCTCTTGCCAAGAAAAAGACGGAAAGACAAAGTCAGGGATCAAATCATTAGGAAGGTCACCGGTATAAAGATCGATACTACTATTTTCCTCTTTAAGCTTACGGATAGCAGTGATGTAGGGATCCTCTTTTAAATAAGGACCAGATAGAAATTGGCGCCACTGGTTGAAAACAAATTGGCGACTACCAAAACGTCCTGGCGCAACATGAGTGCCACTGCCTTGTTTGCGCACGATCCAGCCAGCTGCGACCAATTCGTCGAGAGCGTGAACGACAGTGGAACGATTGACTTGATAACGTTTGGCTAGGACTCTTTCAGGAGCGATTTTGTCGCCTGGCAATAACTCACCAGTTTGGATCTGCGTGATGAGAGTATTTTCGATCTGTTTATAAAGAGGTTGACTTTTTAAATTTTCATCCATGCTGATTCCTCCTCGTAAAAAATTGGATGACTTAAAAATAGTCCAATTGGCTGTTTTAGTCAAGCACAAATATAGGTATACTAGACCTAATAAAAAAGGAGGACGAGCGATGAAAAAAGCATTGACGATCGCGGGCTCAGATTCAACGGGTGGAGCGGGCTTGCAAGCAGACCTAAAAACCTTTGAGGAATACGGGGTTTTCGGCTTTTCAAGTGTGACTTCGATCGTGACGATGGATCCTGAATCGGCTTGGCAGCATGAGGTAACGACCTTACCTTGCAATCTTTTAAAAAAGCAATTGATCTCTGTTTTTGCAGGAAGGCCGATCGATGCTTTGAAAACTGGGATGATGGGCGATGAAAATAATATCGCTGTGGCCAGTGAGTTTATTCAAAAAGAGCACGTGAAAAAAGTTGTGATCGATCCGGTGATTGCTTGCAAAGGGACCGCACAAATCTTACAACCTAAAAGTGTGGCTGGGATCAAGCAATACTTACTTCCACAAGCCTTAGTCGTCACGCCAAACTTAGTTGAAGCGGGGATCTTATCAGAACTTGGCGATTTGGCAACGGTCGCTGATATGAAAAAAGCTGCTCGGATCATTTATAAAATGGGACCTAAAAATGTGGTGATCAAGGGTGGTCGTCGTTTTCGCACACCAGAAGCAATCGATTTATTTTATGATGGTCGAAATGATTATCTGTTAAAAGGAAAATTGATCGACGTTGACACGAATCATGGTGCCGGGTGTACCTTTGCTGCAGCCATCACAGCTGGCCTTGCTAAAGGTGCCGATGTGTATCAAGCAGTAAATGTAGCGAAGACTTTTGTGGCTAGTGCGATCGAACATGGAGTCCAAATCAATCCGTATGTCGGACATGTTTGGCACGGTGCTTATACAAAAGCAGAAGAAAGGATGAAGATGGAAAATGAAAAATAATACGCGGGCAATCGTTTTGGTGGCTGTATTTGCGGCACTTACTTTTATTGGAACGATGATCAAGATCCCCTTACCAACAGGTGCTTTTGTCCATTTAGGTAATGCCGTTTTACTGCTGTCTGTTTTATTTTTAGGTTATTTTAAAGGATCACTGGCAGCGGGCGTCGGCTTTTTTCTTTTTGATGTGATGAATGGCTACGCAACCGAGGCCCCTTATTTTATTTTAGAAAGTTTTGTGGTCGGTGCGGCCGCTTGGGGGATGTTTATCCTTTTTGAAAAGAAACCCACCAAAATTTGGCAGATCCTAGTGATCGCAGCTGGGACTGGCGTGGCTAAAGTACTTATGACCCAAATCAAAAATACAGTGACGCAGCTATTTTTGGGGCTATCCTTTCGACCGGCTCTATTAGCTGCAGCTACTAGGCTGCCAGCTACGATCATCAATGTTAGCTTGACGGCTATTATCGTTTCCTTCATTTATTTCCCGCTGAAAAAGGCGACTGCCAGTATTTTTGAACAAAAACATATGGGTGCTTGATTGTATAGTATAGGAAGAAATAGGAGATCTGTGAATGACTTTAGATACATTAAAGAAAGTAGAACGGATCTTAGCCGTATATCAGGCAGGAAAGTTTGGACAACGATTGCCAGAAAATAGTCAGCCTAAGAAAAACGTGATTTTCTCGGCAATAATTTTTATTTAGGATAAGAAAATAAGCATTATTTGGAACATATTTTCATGGGGTAGCAATTTTTTTAGAATACCCAGAAAAGATTGTTCCTTTTTTCTTGCTCGTAGTCAAATAAAGCTGATCTGATTCTTTCGGAAAAGCCAAAAAAGTTAGGGTGCTCCTTACTAGTTGATTTTAAAATGAATCCTTTTGGCCGCTTGTCGCGATTGCGGACAACACTTTCGCTTTCTTTTGACTGCTTGTCGCGATTGCGGACAACACTTTCGCTTTCTTTTGTCAGTTTTGCCGGATTGCGGACAACACTTTCGTTTTCTTTTGACCGTTCTGCCGGATTGCGGACAACACTTTTGTTTTCTTTTGACTGCTTGGCACGATTGTGAACAATACTTTGGCACTAGTGAAACGAATGCGGGCTGGATGTTGCTATGAAAAAACAATGTGAATGGTTTGAGATCACTACGATTGGCTTGCATAGCAAAACATCAGTGTCAAGTTTCAGTTTGAAACTTGACAAACAGTAGCAGACACAAACGCGCAAGTGTAGCTCTGGATAGACCATGAATTGTAAAATTATTTTCAGAAAATCTTTTTTTTAGGTAGAAAAAGCTTGCTATTTCAATTGATTCATACTATAATTCTAAAGGTGCCGTTTTTTTGAAGAGAGGAAACGCACTGGCAAAAAAATATTTTTGTCGGCTACGAAACGAGAGGTTGCGACACGCCCGGACGCTTTGCCATGGACGAGCGTGACGGAAAATTTTCGTGGAGCTATGTCTACTTTCAAAATAGGCGAAGGAGGGAAAATCAATGGCAAAACAAAAAATCCGTATCCGTTTAAAAGCGTATGAACATCGTATTTTAGACCAATCCGCGGACAAAATCGTAGAAACTGCAAAAAGAACTGGAGCATCCATTTCGGGTCCAATTCCATTACCAACAGAACGCAGCATATTTACGGTGATCCGTGCAACGCATAAATACAAAGATTCACGCGAACAATTCGAAATACGTACTCACAAACGTCTGATCGACATTGTGAACCCAACACCAAAAACAGTTGATGCTTTAATGAAGCTTGACTTGCCATCTGGTGTAAACATTGAAATCAAATTATAAAATCAATTGGAGGTGTAATCATGACCAAAGGAATCTTAGGGAAAAAAGTGGGAATGACTCAAATCTTCACTGAATCTGGCGAATTGATCCCAGTCACAGTCGTTGAAGCAACGCCTAACGTTGTTTTACAAGTGAAAACTGTTGAAAACGACGGCTACGATGCGGTCCAAGTCGGCTATCAAGATATGCGTGAAGTTTTAAGTAACAAACCTGTGAAAGGTCATGTTGCAAAAGCAAACACGGCTCCTAAGCGCTTCATTCGCGAATTCAAGGATGTTGAGCTTGAGGGCTTAGAAGTAGGTTCAGAAATCAAAGTGGATGTATTTGAAGCTGGCGATGTCGTTGATGTTGTCGGAAAATCAAAAGGTAAAGGATACCAAGGACCAATCAAACGTCACGGTCAAAGCCGCGGCCCTATGGCTCACGGTTCTCGTTACCATCGTCGTCCTGGTTCAATGGGCCCAGTTGCTCCTAACCGAGTAATGAAAGGTAAAAACCTTGCCGGCCGTATGGGCGGAGATCGCATCACGATGCAAAACCTACAAATCGTCCGCGTTGATGTTGACCGTAATGTCATCATGATCAAGGGCAATGTACCTGGCGCGAAGAAATCATTGATTACCATTAAATCAGCTGTGAAAGCTAAATAATCAGATAGAAAGAAAGGAGGAACTAGGGAATGACCAATGTAGCATTATTCAAACAAGATGGCAGCCAAAACGGCGAAGTCACTTTAAATGATGAAATTTTCGGAATCGAACCTAATGAATCAGTTGTCTATGATGCCATCATCATGCAACGTGCTTCATTAAGACAAGGAACACACGCTGTGAAAAACCGTAGCGCTGTTTCAGGCGGTGGTAAAAAACCATGGCGTCAAAAAGGAACAGGACGTGCCCGTCAAGGATCGATCCGCTCTCCACAATGGCGTGGTGGTGGTACTGTTTTCGGACCAACCCCTCGTTCTTACAGCTACAAACTTCCTAAAAAAGTTCGTCGCTTAGCAATCAAATCTGTTTTATCAGAAAAAGTTGCTTCAAATAATTTAGTTGCTGTTGAAAGCTTGTCTTTCGAAGCACCAAAAACAAAGGAATTCAAACAAGTTTTAGCAAATCTTGCGATCGACACGAAAGTATTAGTCGTCGTTGAAGCTGAAAACGAATTTGCAGCTTTGTCTGCTCGTAACTTACCAAATGTTTCAGTTGTTGCAGCAAACAATGTGACTGTAATGGATGTTGTTGCCAATGATAAACTATTAGCAACTCAAACAGCTCTTACTCAAATTGAGGAGGTGCTTGCATAATGGGACTATTAGACGTTATCAAACGCCCGGTGATCACTGAAAAATCAATGATCGCTATGGATGAAAAGAAATATACTTTTGACGTGGATACGCGTGCCAACAAGACCTTGGTCAAACAAGCGGTTGAAGCTGCCTTTGATGTCAAAGTAAAAAATGTCAATATCATGAATATTAAACCCAAAGCGAAACGGATGGGTAAATATCAAGGCTTTACTAAAAATCGTCGTAAAGCGATCGTCACATTGACAGATGATTCAAAAGAAATTCAAATCTTCCCAACTGAATAAGTGGGAATAGATAGACTAGAAAAATAGGAGGGAAATGACGTGGCAATTAAAAAGTACAAACCTACCTCGAATGGTCGTCGTAACATGACCTCTTCTGACTTCGCTGAATTAACGTCAACGACACCAGAAAAGTCCTTGTTAGCACCGCTTAAAAATAATGCTGGTCGTAATAACAATGGTCGCATTACAGTACGTCATCAAGGCGGCGGTCACAAACGTCAATATCGTTTAGTAGACTTTAAACGTACCAAAGACGATGTGGTAGCAACTGTAAAAACGATCGAATATGATCCAAATCGTTCGGCAAATATCGCGTTGATCCATTATTCAGATGGAGTAAAATCATATATCTTAGCACCTAAAGGACTAACAGTAGGAATGACGGTTGTTTCTGGTGCAAATGCAGATATCAAATTAGGAAATGCTTTACCACTTGAAAAAATCCCCGTTGGTACGGTGATCCATAGCATCGAGCTGAAACCTGGCAAAGGCGGACAATTGATCCGTTCAGCTGGTACTAGCGCACAAGTACTTGGTAAAGAAGGTAAATACGTATTGGTCCGCTTGAATTCAGGCGAAGTCCGCATGATCTTGGGCACTTGTCGCGCAACGATCGGGGCTGTCGGCAATGAACAACATGAATTGATCAATATCGGTAAAGCTGGTCGTTCTCGTTGGATGCATAAACGCCCAACTGTTCGTGGTAGCGTAATGAACCCTAATGATCACCCACACGGTGGTGGTGAAGGGAAAGCTCCAGTCGGCAGAAAAGCACCACTTTCACCTTGGGGCCAAAAAGCAATCGGCTTGAAGACACGTAGTAAAAAAGCTCAATCAGATCAATATATCGTACGTCGTCGTAAAACAAAATAAACGAATACCTAGGTTGTACATTTTGAGAGGAGGTTCACCATGGGTCGTAGTTTGAAAAAAGGACCTTTCGTTGATGAGCATTTGATGAAAAAAGTCGAAGCACAACAAGGGACTGAAAAGAAAAAAGTGATCAAAACTTGGTCTCGTCGTTCCACCATTTTCCCGAATTTTGTCGGATTTACCATCGCAGTTTATGATGGTCGGAAACATGTGCCAGTTTATATCCAAGAAGACATGGTCGGACATAAATTAGGTGAATTTGCACCTACAAGAACTTATCATGGACATGCTTCTGATGATAAGTCAACAAAACGCTAATTTGAGGGGAGGAAATCCAGATGGCTGAACAAATCACATCAGCAAAAGCAACTGCTAAAACAGTTCGCGTTTCCCCTCGTAAATCACGTATTGTTATTGACTTAATCAGAGGAAAAAGCGTTGCTGAAGCAATTGCGATTTTAAAATTCACACCAAACAAACCTGCTGAAGTTATCGAAAAAGTTTTGATGTCAGCAGTTGCTAATGCCGAAAATAATTTTGACTTAGAAGTTGAAAATTTGGTGGTCACTGAAGCTTACGTCAACGAAGGACCAACGATGAAACGTTTCCGTCCACGTGCGAAAGGCTCAGCTTCACCGATCAACAAACGGACAAGTCATATCACGGTAGTCGTATCAGAAAAATAAGGAGGGATAATCAGTGGGTCAAAAAGTACATCCAATTGGAATGCGTGTAGGCATTATCCGAGACTGGGATGCCAAATGGTATGCCGATAAAGATTATGCAGACTTATTACACGAAGATTTAAGAATCCGTAAGTTCATCGAAACTAAACTTGCTGATGCTGCTGTATCAACGATCGAAATCGAACGCGCTGCAAATCGTGTCAATGTATCGATCCATACAGCAAAACCAGGTATGGTCATCGGTAAAGGCGGATCTGAAGTCGAAAACCTAAGAAAAGAATTAAATAAATTAACTGGTAAACGAGTTCACATCAATATTGTGGAAATCAAAAAACCAGATTTAGATGCAAAATTGGTCGGCGATGGGATCGCCCGTCAATTAGAAGGTCGTGTGGCTTTCCGTCGTGCTCAAAAACAAGCGATCCAACGCACGATGCGCGCTGGAGCTAAAGGTGTCAAAACACAAGTGTCAGGCCGTTTGAATGGTGCTGATATTGCTCGAAGTGAAGGCTATTCAGAAGGAACTGTTCCCCTGCATACGCTACGTGCAGATATCGATTATGCTTGGGTCGAAGCCGACACAACTTATGGGAAACTTGGCGTGAAAGTATGGATCTATCGCGGTGAAGTTCTTCCTGAAAAAAAGAATGTTGAGAAAGGAGGGAAATAAACATGTTAGTACCTAAACGTGTAAAACACCGTCGTGAATTCCGTGGCAAAATGCGCGGGGAAGCTAAAGGCGGTAAAGAAGTGTCATTTGGCGAATACGGTTTGCAAGCTGTTGAAACTCACTGGGTGACCAACCGTCAAATCGAAGCTTCTCGTATTGCTATGACTCGTTACATGAAACGTGGTGGGAAAGTATGGATCAAAGTTTTCCCTCATAAATCTTATACAGCCAAAGCAATTGGTGTCCGTATGGGATCTGGTAAAGGGGCGCCTGAAGGTTGGGTAGCACCAGTAAAACGTGGTAAAATCATGTTTGAAATCGCTGGGGTTCCTGAAGAAGTGGCCCGTGAAGCTTTACGCCTTGCTTCTCACAAATTGCCAATGAAGACTAAGTTTGTGAAACGTGAAGAAATGGGTGGTGAATCGAATGAAGGTTAAAGAAATTAGAGAATTAACCACTGCTGAAATGTTGGATCAAGAAAAACAATTGAAAGAAGAATTGTTCAATCTTAGATTTCAATTAGCTACGGGGCAGTTAGAAAATACTGCACGTATAAATGAAGTACGTAAGTCGATTGCACGCATCAAAACCGTTTTGAAAGAGCAATCGAACGCTTAGTGGAAGGAGGCCATTTAACGTATGTCTGAAGAAAGAAATCAACGCAAAGTATATCAAGGTCGCGTCGTTTCCGATAAGATGGATAAAACGATCACGGTCGTCGTTGAAACTAAAAAGAATCACCCTGTATACGGTAAACGTATCAACTATTCGAAGAAATACAAAGCACATGATGAAAACAATGAAGCAAAAGTTGGCGACATCGTGAGAATTATGGAAACTCGTCCATTATCAGCTACTAAACGTTTCCGTCTATTAGAAATCGTTCAAAAAGCTGTCATCATCTAATCACACGAGATTTTCCTATATAGATTGCATTTAAAAATCTGAAAGGGGGACACACATCGTGATCCAACAAGAAAGTCGCTTAAAAGTTGCTGACAATTCCGGCGCTCGTGAACTATTAACGATCAAAGTATTAGGTGGTTCTGGACGTAAAACTGCAAATATCGGTGATGTTATCGTTGCTTCGGTCAAACAAGCAACGCCAGGTGGGGTTGTCAAAAAAGGAGAAGTCGTCAAAGCAGTGATCGTACGCACTAAATCAGGTGCTCGTCGAACGGACGGTTCTTATATCAAATTTGATGAAAATGCTGCAGTCATCATTCGTGATGATAAAAGCCCGCGTGGAACACGTATCTTTGGTCCAGTTGCTCGCGAATTACGCGAAAACAACTTCATGAAGATCATTTCCTTAGCACCAGAAGTTTTATAATTCCAATCCACTTATTAAAGGAGGTGCGAAACAGTAATGTTTGTTAAAAAAGGCGATAAAGTTAAAGTTATCACTGGTAAAGATAAAGATGTAGAGGGAATCGTTTTAAAAACTCTACCGAAATTAGACAAAGTTGTGGTCGAAGGTGTCAATATCGTTAAAAAACACCAAAAACCTTCTCAAGCTGCTCCTCAAGGTGGAATCGTTGAAAAAGAAGCGCCGATCCATGTTTCCAATGTCATGGTGATCGACCCTTCAAACGGTGAAGCTACGCGTGTTGGCTATAAAGAAGTGGACGGAAAGAAAGTCCGCGTTTCTAAGAAAACAGGAGAAGTTCTCGATAAGTGATCGTAGAGGAAAGGAGGAGCACAGGCATGAATCGTCTGCAAGAAAAATATAACACAGAAGTCGTTCCATCAATGGTCGATAAATTTGAATATTCATCCGTTATGCAAGCACCAAAAGTTGAAAAAATCGTGATCAACATGGGTGTGGGTGATGCCGTTTCTAATTCTAAAAACTTGGATAAAGCTGTCGAAGAACTGACGCTTATTTCTGGTCAAAAACCTTTGATCACCAAGGCTAAAAAATCTATCGCTGGTTTCCGTTTACGTGAAGGGATGCCGATTGGCGCAAAAGTTACTTTACGTGGGGATAGAATGTATGAATTCTTAGATAAATTGGTTAGTGTGGCTTTACCTCGTGTCCGCGATTTCCATGGAATCAGTAAAAATGCTTTTGATGGCCGTGGTAATTACACATTAGGCATTAAAGAACAATTGATTTTCCCAGAAGTGGAT
>JBFLGC010000027.1:0-37127 GCA_041859945.1 Tetragenococcus sp. | reverse complement strand
GTCCATGGGAAAGTGATCTGCTCAGAGTGCATATAAGTTTTAAAAGCGGGATCGACCAACCCTTTGCCCGTCCATTCTATCACAAAACGCTCTACAGCAGCCGCTAATTTTTCACCATTATGTGACATATTGTCCATACTGACTAAAGCTAGTGGCAACTCGCCGGCTAAAAAGCGTTCGTAGACCAAACTGACCAATTTGCCGAGATAACTGACCGTCTGTGCTGGGCCTGTTGCCAAGTCTTGCGCAACAGCTGAGGTGAGTTCCTTATTGCGATCGACCAAGCTATAGCCTTTTTCTGTGATCGTCAAACTGACCATTTGTAACGAAGGCGCACGAAAGATGTCTTTGAGGCGATCAAAATCAGCCGTAGCAGGTGCCATCTTTAAATAATCCGCGACACTAGCGACGATTTCCTTAGCGACGGTGCCATTTTCTTTGAGCGTCACGTTGATAAAAAGATGATCGGTTTGCTGCAACTGGTCGACTATTTCGAAGTCATAGCCTTCAGCGACGAGAATACCTCGATCCGCTTTTTTTTCGTTTAGCAAATGTTGCATATTGGTGGCTAGAAAGGCACGGAAGATATTACCCGCGCCTAGGTGTAGCCAAATCGGGGCTTGCTGCGTTTTTGCGATCATCTTCTTGATGTCATAGACAGGTGCTCTATAATCGTTTGGCAGCTTTTTTTGTAAACTCGCTTGTGCTAATTTCATGAATTTCTCCTTTCACTTAGATACACAATTTACTTGAATTATTCAAACTGATATATTAATATATTACTATATTATTTTAAATTTCGCAATCGTTTTCTAAGAAAAATAAAAACAAAGGAGCTTTTTATGGCAACTACGAATCAAACCCGTGCCTACGAGCAAATCAAAGAAATGATCCTTAAAGATGAGCTTTGCCCTGGTGAAAAAATCTCGAAAAGTCGCCTGGTTCAAGTTCTTGGTATTGGTGATACACCAGTGCGCGAGGCTATGTTACGCCTGCAAAGAGAAGGACTGCTACAAGTCATTCCGCAAAGTGGCACGTCTATTTCCCAAATAAATTTAGAAGAGGTCTATCAAGCGAAGTTCGTCCGCGAAACGATCGAAAAAGAGATCTTAACTGAAGTTTGCGACGTGATCACCTTGGCTCAAGTAGCAGAACTTGAGAAGCAACTAAAAATTCAGCGGATCTATTTTGAAGCAGAAGACACACAACGTTATTTCCAACTAGATGAAGAATTTCATCATTTCTTTTATCAAATCACGCAAAAAGAATTCGTTTGGAACTGGCTCCAAGAACTCAACACCGCCTTGAATCGCTATCGTTTTTTACGCTTGAAAGTCAAAGATTTAAGTTGGGAAAATATCCTGATCGAACACGTTGCAATCGTCGATTTGATCAAAACCAAAGATATTCCGTCACTGCAAGATACTATCCGCCACCACCTCGATCGTGTCGACGAAGATGCCACCATTGTGATCAAGTATTTTCCTGAATATTTCGTCTAACAAAATATCCTTGGGAGATTTACGGATACTAAATGTTGATTTCGGTATCCAGAAAAAAATAAATGGATACGGAATTTGCATTTTAGTATCCACAAAATTTGAAAACGACCGTTGAACTATATTTATGGATACTAATTATTGATTTCGATAGCCATAAAAAATTAATTGGCTATTGAATTTGAGTTTTAGTGCCCACAAAAATGTGGAAAAAGGTTGACTCGCTTAAATCTCCCCCAAAAGTCGAAATCAGTTGGTTTTCGAGTCTTTTATTGACTTCATGTTCTTTGCTTCAATTCCCATAAAAATTTATCACTATCGAGCGGCAAATCAATCCAGGCGTTTTGCCAAGCGGATAAATAAGTCGCGTTGATCAAGCTAAGCGAACGAATGCCTTCTATGGCCGGCGCAATCAGTGGTTCGTCAAAAAGAATGGCATTGACAAAATTTTGCAAGACTTTTTGCTGCCCGGGACTATTACTTTCTAGTACATTTACTGGCATTTCTTTGATCGTCGCTCGATTTTCATCTGTCATTTGCCACCAGCGCAGTTTCCCATTTTCAATCACAAGTTTTCCTTTTGAGCCACTGATTTCTAGGCGATTGCTACCAAGTGGTTCGATCGTATTTGCGGTGAAAAATCCCGTGGCATCATTTTCATATTCCACGTAGATCGAAGCTTCGGTTTCTACTTCGATCTGACGCCTTTTTCCCGGATAGATCTGACCACAGACGCGTTTGGGCAGGCCGCAAAGCCACTGCCATAGATCTAGTTGATGAACGGCTTGATTCAGCAAGACCCCACCGCCATCTTGTGCCCAAGTCCCCCGCCAGTTGACCGCATCATAGTAGTCTTGCCCGCGATACCAATCCGTTGTGATCCAGTTGGTTCGCAGAATATCGCCTAAATCTCCATTATCAACGAGCTGTTTGGCTTTTTGATAGACCGGATTGGTCCGTTGGTTAAAGACCAGCGCACAAGTCAGGTTTTGGTGTGCGGTGATTGTCTGATTTAATTTTTCCACATTTTTAGTATAAACGCCGATCGGTTTTTCGACTAAAAAATGTTTATTAGCGTCAAGAGCCGCTTGAGCCAAGTCAGGATGACTGAAATGCGGCGTCGTGATCAAGACCGCATCAATTGTTGGATCGTTAAATACTTCCTCAAGTTTTGAATAATAACGCAACTGCTCCCCATACTCTTGTTTCAAATAATCTAATTTTTCTGGCGTGCCACTACAGACAGCGATTAATTTCGCATTTTTGATTTTTTGATTCAACAAAAAAGCCATATATTTTTTGCCCATCACGCCCAAGCCAATGATAGCTATCTTTACCTTTTCCACCCGCTTCGCCTCTCTTTTTGTTCGACATTCACTTTGTCGCTTAAACGTACAACCGATTTCCAATTCCGTTGTTTGTTTACGGCTTAAACGTACAACCGATTTCCAATTCCCTTGTTTGTTTACGGCTTAAACGTACAACCGATTTCCAATTCCCTTGTTACTTTTAGTTCTAATTTCACTCCCCGTCACTGATTTCATGCTGACTTTCTTTTTAAATCATGTTGTCTCTTTCTTTTCCCTAGCCAATCTGTTACTGTAGGTTTAGAAAAAAAGAGAAAGGGCGCTTGGCAAATGGCAACTTATCCCCTTGACCGGATCCATATCGACCACGTTTTTCGCAAACATCCTTATAAAATGCGCGAGGCTCATCAACATGCGCGCTATGAACTTTATTATTTAGCAGATATCGAGGGCACAGGTACAGTGAAAATCGCCGGTAAAAGTTATCCGTTGACCAAAAATTGTTTGGTCCTGATCGATCAAAACATTTGGCACCAAAACGATTTGAGCCAAGCGGACCAACACGAGCGTTATTTACTAGAATTGGATCCGGCCTTATTTGATTCTGATAGTGATAAGCTCGTCCACGTACCGATTGCTTTGTTTTTCCAACAACATACTGGTGTTTATCAGCTTGATCCCAATACCTTACAACAAGTGAAACAAGTCCTCTTATCGATTTATGATGAATCGCTTTTCAATGAAAACTATTTTGAAGACTTGGTGCGACTGCGGATGTTGGAAATCATCTTACTTTTGAATCGTTTCTTTGAAAATCAAGAGTTGACCCAAGGCAAGTTCTCGGCAGCTCAAAAGCAAACCATTGAGCCGGTAGTCAAATACATCAATGAACATTTTAGTGAAGACTTATCACTGACACATTTGGCAGAAAAATTTTATTTGAGTAAGGCCTACTTGGCGCGCGCTTTTAAGGCGGGAACAGGGCAAACCCTGCATGCTTATTTAAATAGTTGTCGGCTCAAACAGGCCCAGCGCTTGCTCTTGCTTTATCCCAGTTATACGATCGAAGAAGTCGCCGAACTTTGTGGCTTCAATAGTACTTCTTATTTTACCAAACAATTCCGTTTAGCTACCGAGCTCACACCGAGCCAATTTCGCAAAGCTTATTAAAAAGAGAAGCAGGATTTAACTGCTTCTCTTTCTTTCATAAATCGATCAAATCCTTTATCTTCACTGTCTGGCCCGAAGCGATCGAGTGATTGGCGGCAATGCCTGTCATGATCGACATCACACCGTCAACGTGAGATGCCGCGCGCTGAAACTCATCTTCGACCGGTACGCCAAACAAATCATTCAACAAGACAGGATCGCCCCCGCCATGACCACCTGCTGCTTCTTCAATAGGAACATCATAAGGCTTGCCGAACATCGGAAAAACAGTGATCGTCTTGCCTGTCAAAGCCCCTTCATCGCCGCGTTCACCGCCCGCATTGATATAGGATTGTTCAACGATCTTCATTTCGATCCGACCGCGGCTTCCGTTCATGACCACATTGAACCCTTCCCAAGGCATGTAGGCGTTCAGAGAATAAGTCATGATTGCCCCACTATGATAACGCACCAAAGCTCCCATGGTATCTTCAATGGAAATGTCATCTGAGAAAACATTGCGGTCGCGAATATAGCCACTGTCAGCTTCAGCATCCAAATACAAGGCTTTTAATTTTTCATTGGCCTCTAAATCGATCGCAAAGGGATCGTTTTTCATGTTCGGATCGCCATGAGACCGATAGCTGAAATGGTCCATGCCACGTTTTTCCGCATTCTTCATACCATAAAAATTCAAATCACCTAAGGCCGTGACACTTTCGGGATAAGTATGCAACCAGAAATTCACCAAATCGAAATGATGCGTCGATTTATGGACTAGAAGTCCGCCACTATTGTATTTATTACGGTGCCAACGACGGAAATAATCCGCCCCATGTTGGGTGTTCAACAACCATTCGAAGTGAACGGAAAAGACATCGCCGATCACGCCATCATGGATCAACTCCCGCATTTTCGTATTATGGGGCGCATAGCGATAATTGAAGGTCACCCGCAGCTTACGTCCCGTCTTTTTCTGACAATCCACGATGGCTTGAGCCTTTTTCTCATCGATCGTCATCGGCTTTTCGGTGATGACATCATAGCCTTTTTCCATGGCCCGAATGATGTATTGGTGATGGACGCGGTCGACCGTGGTTACGATTACTACATCAGGGTGCGTCTCATCGAGCATTTTATCAAAATCGGTGTAAAAATAAGTTGGCACTTTCGCATGACCATACGTTTCTGAAATCACCTTATTGGCATAATCCATCCGCGTCTGAGAAACATCGCAAAAACCGACCAATTCACTGGTATCTTGATAGGTCCCAGTAATAGCTTCGTAATAAAATCCCGCCCGGCCGCCGGTACCAACTTGAGCATATCTTTTTTTCATTGTTCCTATTCTCCCTTTCAAAAAGCTTTATTTTCTTAAGAATAGCAGGCTTTCAAAAAAAAGAAAGGGATTTCTAGCTAAGCGAAACTATACCTGTAAGCTTCGTTTTATTTTGTAACTATAGTGACCTCGACTTTAACCAAGCCACTGAATCAAGCATGGCTTGCAACTGGTCTTTGGCCCCAAAATGTTCGATCGTTATCCAGCCATAATAATTTTGAGCAGCTAATTTTTGCAATAATTCGTCGAGTGGGATCACGCCAGATCCTACAGCCGTGGCGTATAGTGTCTTTCCATCTAAGGTTTCTTTGCTACCAGCACCTACGATCTTGGTTAACGAGCGATCTTTGGCATGAAAGTGGATCACTTTGTCTTCTAGGTTAGCAAAAGCTGCCAAAGCGTCTTCCCCACTATAAATAAAATTTCCCGTGTCAAAGGTATAATACAGATTCTCTATACGATCACCGAACCAGCACATCGCCTCTGAATCCATGACCACACTAGTAGCAGCGTCATAGTCTTCCACTGAGACTTTGATCCCTTTTTCAGTAGCGGCCACCACTAATTCAGTCAAAGCTTTTAGACAATTGGCACGAGCTTGCTCTAAGGGAATGCGTTCTGTGAAAAAACCAGGAACGGGCATGATCTGCTCGACTTCTAGCGCGTCTGCGACTGCTACCAACTGCAAATCAGCACGGCCGGTCTCTTCAAAATGATAGGTGCCACATAGTGAACTGATCGTCATATCAACTGCTTTTAATTCTGCTTTTAAAGCTGCAACATCGGTCACATCAGCAATATCGACTTCTAGGCCGGTGATACCAGCTTTGCGAAGCTCCTTTAAAAGATCTAACCGACTCCGACCCGTTTGCTCACAAGCTTCATTGACATGGGCGTTGAACACCGCGATTTTTTGCATCTTCATTCCTCATTTCTCTGATTGTTGAGTAGTTCTGCCAAAAAAGTCAGTGCCAGTCCCTGACCCCAACCCTGTAACCAGTCTTTGGAAATTTGGCGGTACCCGTTTCGATCTTTCATGATCGCCGTACCACCGGAGACATTCAACACCCGACCCTCTCCGGTAATATTTTCTAAAATGCCTGCTAACGCTTTTTGGACATATTTTTGATGCAAGGGATTATTGTTGACGACCATGGCTGCTGCGATCCCACAGCTCGCAGAAATTTCTTCATAAGACTCCGGATCATCTAAAATCGTCCGCCATAAACCGGCTTCTGTCTGCATGGATTTCAAAGCTGCCAGTTGCTCAAAAAGCGACCCTTGCACATCCATAAAAGGAGGATATAAATAGGCTTGTGGCAAAGTAGCCCCCACTTCTGCCATGGTATAGGCCGCCCACGCATTGGCTCTTCCCCAATAAAAACCGGATAAGTTGTCGTTGTTTTGATGCGCATAACCATGATAAAACAACCCCGTTTTCCGATCTTGCAAATAATGGATATGCCAATAGTATTGGTTCAAGGCATCATCTATCAAGTTTTGATCTTTTTTAAAAACACCGACTCGCAACATGAAAAAAGCCGCCATAAATAAGGTGTCCGCCCAAGCTTGCTCAGGAAAATCATCGGCCGCTGACACGGTATGTTGCAAGACTCCTTTACCAAAACGCGGCGCTTCTGCTTGTAAATAGTGAATCTGTTTTTCGATCAATTGCCAATACTTCTCCTCTTCGGTTTCTTGATACAAATCAAGCAAGCAGTGCCCCATCGCACAACGATTCACCGTAATAGTCTCTGGTACTCCCAATTCGATCCATTCATCGATACGCTTTTTCAGTAAATCTAGATACTGGTCTTTTTCGGTGACTGCATAAGCACGGCAAATCCCATAATAGGCAACCCCCGTACTCCAATCCCAAGTCAGATCCATTTGCAGCGTTTTTTCGACGATAGCATCCATTAGCTGATCGATTTTTTCTGCGTCATATTCGATTTTCATTTTTTCGCCCTTTCATTTTACTAAATTGTTCTTTTTAACTGACTAGATGGTTATCCACACCTTTCTATTGTACACAAAAATCGCTACAAGTAGAATAGCCTACTCGCAGCGATTTTTTACTTTTATTCGACAACGAGTACTTTCGTTGAGTTGCCATCCTGATAAGCTTTCAGACGTTCTTCAGTCACTTTAGCAAAACCAGCGTCTTCATATTTCTTCGTGTATTCTTCATACAATTTATCAAAATCAGCTGGATCGGCCATCACCAATTTGTCACGCAATTCTTTATACGTTTCAGTCAAAGTACCGGAGTATTCAGATTCTGCTTCGATCGGTACCGTGAAAGCTGGGAAGTTGACTGCATATCCTTCTTTGGCCAATTCTTCTTTACGATTGGTGCTCGCTAAGATTTCATCATTGAACGTTTGCGGTAAGCCTTTTGGTGCGATAGAAGCGATTTGATCTTCCAAATCACCGACAACACGTGAAGCGGTAACGATACACCAGTAGTCAACGTTATTATTATAGCCTTGTTTCTTGTCGCCATCATAGTCGACGTCACTTTCAGGCAAATCAGTATCGGCATTGACCGTATAGTTTTCGCCTTCGACGCCCCATTGCATCGTCTTCAAGTTATCTTCGTCAGCCATCCAATCCAAATATTTCCAAGCTGCTTGGATTTCTTCATCAGAGGCTGTCGAAGCAAAGCCAACGATCATGCCATAAGGGTTATCGGCCATGTAAGTCGCCGAAGTTCCAGCCGACTCATCATTTTCAGCAGGTGGTACGATCCCCAATTCGGCATCAGGATTGTTTTCATAGAAAGTGCTCAACCAATCCATGGTATTGGAGATGTAGCCCCCAAAGACAAAGGATTCGCCATTGGCAAATTTAGCTTGCGCAGACGCTTCATCAGTCAGATAATATTCGGGATCTAACAAACCAAGGTCATATTTTTCGTTTTCACGTTGCAATAATTCTTTGGAGGCATCAAAACCTAAAGCTGGGATCACGGCTGACACATAAGAAGCCCAATCTTCTTCATTGATCGGATGATCCATGAAGATCCAAGGAATATCGGCGCCTTGACCTGGGATCATTTGGCCGCCTGCCGGATGCTCGGCCAGACCTGCTTCTTGGATCTTGACCATCGCCTCTTTCCACCCTGCATAATCATTCGGATATTCTTTGACACCGACTTCTTCTAACCAATCTTTACGATAAAACTGTTGGAAGTTGAAGCCATTGGCCCAGTTTGGACGATTGCCTAAAACAAAATAAGTTTCGCCATTCATCTTAGTATAATCCATTTGATCTTCTGCTTCCATTTGAGCATAATATTTAGGCGCCGCTTCCTTGAATTCATCCATATCAAAGGTAGCTAGATAGCCTTCATTGGCCCATTGGGAAACTTTGGGATAATCATATTCCATTAAGATCGTAGGTAAATCTTTAGATGAAGCCAGCAACGAATAGTCGGTCATGACATCTTGGCGGTTGATGGCCACATATTCTACATCGATATCATTAGGATCACCAAAGTTTTCTTGCACATACTTCGTCCAATAGTTATCGGTCACATTGGGCACACCTTCAACCCCACGGTCATAAACTGGGATCTTTAACGTTACTTTATCCCCAGATTTACCGGAATCCCCTTTGCTACTGCCACTATCACTCGTACCACCATTGCCACAGGCTGCCAGACTTGCCACTAAGGCTGTGCCTAAAAAAGCCCTTGATAACATCTTTTGCCATTTTTTCTTCATGTTAAAAACTCCTCCTGATTTTCGGCCAGTTGCCTGACCAACTTTTATTTTTACCCAGTTGAACTGGTTTATTACCCTTTGACTGCGCCGATCATAGCTCCTTTGACAAAGTATTTTTGTAAGAAAGGATAAACGATGATGATCGGGATGGTGACAAACATGACTGCCGCTGCTTGCAAGACTTCCGGCGTACTTTGGACCGCTGCCGCTTCGGACAAGGTAGTCGTTTGGGCTTCAGTTGCTGAAGCGACCATTTGATACAATTTGTATTGGACCATTTTTAAATTTTCGGTCCGAATAAAATACATATTATCAGCATAGGAATTCCAACGTCCAACAGCGTAAAATAAGGACAAAGTCGCCATAATCGGTTTGGATAAGGGGATCACGATCTTGGTCAAGATTTGAAAATTTGAAGCGCCATCCAAAATCGCTGATTCTTCCAAACTATCGGGAATATTGGCTTGAAAGTAAGTCTTCATGATCAGCATATTATAGGCTGAATAAATCAATGGTAAGATCAAAACCCAAGCCGTATTTAAAATCCCTAAGTTTTGATACAACAAATATTGCGGAATGATCCCTGCTGAAAAATACATCGGAAACATAAAGAAGAAAGTAAAGAACTTGCGCCCTTTCAAGCGCTTCTTAGATAAAGGATAAGCGGTACAGATACACACGATCATCCCCAACGCCGTAAAGACAACGGTCACGATCACACTATAGATGATCGAATAAATCATTGACCCATCTTTGACGATCGAGACATAGGCATCAAAATTCAAGCCTTTGGGCCAAAGATAAACACTTCTAGCCAGCACGGCTGAATTAGAAGAAATCGATTTTGCGGCGATATGGATAAAAGGCAAGATACACGTCAGACACAATAACAAGAGCACGACGGCCATGATGATATCGGCGCCACCAACATTTTCCAAGGCGTTACTATCATGCTTTTTGGTTTTTTTACGCTTAGTAGTTGCTTCCATTACAATAGACCATCCTCTCCAAGTTTTTTCGCAACTTTGTCAGAAGCTAAAACGAGCACTAAGCCGATCAACGACTGAAAGAGACCGACAGCTGTCGCTTCGCTGAATTTTCCGTTACCCAAGCCTTTTTCAAAGATGTAGTTGGCCAATTGGTATTGATAATCGCGGACTTGTGTATTGCCTAGGGCGACCAAACGTTCCAAGTTACTGCCCATGACACGACCTAAGTTCATGATCATTAAAGTCACGATCGTCCCTCTGATCCCCGGCAAGGTGATGTGCCACATCCGATTCCACCGATTGGCACCATCGATCATAGCGGCTTCATATAATTCCGAGTTGATACTGGTCATGGCCGCCAGGTAAATAATGGTGCCCCAACCCATGGATTGCCAGATCCCGATCAGTAAGTACGTGATGGCCCAATGAGTCGGTTCATTCAAGAAGGGGATCCCTTTTTCGATCCAACCCAAATTCATAAGGACCGTGTTGACTAAACCTGAACTTGGCTTAAAGAGTAAATACGCCACACTTCCGACCACAGCCCAAGAAAGGAAATGCGGTAAATAGAGGATGGTTTGGCTCACTTTCTTAAAACGTTTCAAGCGGATCTCATTGATCATAAGGGCTAAAATGATGGGCACCGCAAACCCGGTGACTAAATCAAGGATATTGAAGACGACCGAGTTGCGTAAGGCGCGGATAAAGTCCGCGTCATTAAAGATCTTGCGGAAATTATCGAAACCGACCCATTCACTGCCTTCAAAGCCTAAGATCGGTTTATAGTTCATAAAAGCCATGCGTAAGCCAGGATAGCTAGCATAATTGAAAACGAGCACGACGATCATAGGTACTAGCATCAATAAGTATAATTGCCAATCTCTTTTGATAGCAGTCGACCAAGAGACATCTGCTCCTAATCCGACAGCACTACTTTTTTTCTTTTTCTTTGACACGATTTCCACTCCTTTTTATTCTGTATTTTAATTGGTCCTGCCTTTTGCTAGTAGCAGTTTGTCGAACACCTGATGAAAGATCTTCGCATTGACATAGACGGTCAAGGTGATCCCTATAAACAAATAAAAATAAACGACAAAATGAAAGATCCCCGGTAAAAAATTCAAAATGAGTAGGATCGGTGCAAAACTGATCGCACTCATTAAAAGGGTGTAAGGAAAATAGGCGATCGCTACGAAAAAAGTATTTTTTAAGACAGCGAGGGTCGTATTTTGAAACTTACTGAGCATAGGAAAGACATATAAAAAATAGACGGCCCATAAAATCAAAAAGGCGCAGATCCCGATCCCCAATGGCTTGTAGCCCGTTCCAAAACCACTCACTAATTTTAAATCGACCAATAAAACAGCAAGAAGGGCGACAAGTAATAGCCAAAGGATCGTGGCCTGTTTCCAATTTTCTTTAAAAATTTTCCAATAAAGCTTAGCAACGGAGCTCTCATTTTTATCGGCCATTTGCAAACAAGTCCCATATAAAGCCGTCAAGGCAGCCCCAACGGTGACTAGCGGCAAAGAACTGATCAGAAAAAAAACAGTCAACATGAGAAAATCAAAAACTTTGGTCATCGTCTTATTAAACGCATTGTCATATCTTAACACGACTCTTCTCCCTTTCTCTTGTATCGCTTTCAATATTGATTTTACGGCTTTTATTTAAAAATTAAAATATAGAAAAAAGAGTTAAAATGTAAAAAAACAGAGGACCTTCCTTTTGGCAAGGAAGATTCTCTGATAAAAAACCTATTTCAAACCAGTGGTACTGATGCCTTCGACAATGTACTTTTGGAACATGAAGAAAATGATCAAAACTGGGATCAAGGAGACGACAGACATGGAGAACATAGCCCCCCAGTTGGAACTACTACTTGAATCCAAGAATTGTTTCAAAGCGATCGAAACGGTATAATTTTTCGGATTAGTCAAATAAAGCATTGGCCCGATCAATTCTTCCCATTTCCAATAGAAAGCAAAGATCGCCGAATTGGCCAGCGATGGCTTCATCAAAGGCAAAATGACTCTAAAGAAAATGCCGACGCGACCACAACCATCCATTTTCGCCGCTTCATCCAAATCAGTTGGGATCCCTTGTACAAATTGGATCATCATGAAGATGAAAAAGGCTTGTCCAAAATAAGAGGGCACGACGATCGGTTTGATCGAATTCAGCCAACCCAACTTATTGAACCACAAGTATTGTGGCACCATGATGATTTCTTGCGGTAACATCATTGTGGCTAACACACAGGCAAACCAGAAGCCCTTATGTTTAAAAGGGATCCGACCAAAACCATAGGAAATCAACGCCGAAGAACAAACGGCCCCGATCATGGAGATGACCGAAATCTTTAATGAATTAAAAATGTAGGTCACAAAAGGAATGCCCGCGATTCCTTGAAAGCCTTTCGTGTAGTTGGCCAAGGTCCATTTGCGTGGGAATAACTCGGTGGCCGTGCTGAAAATATCCGAATTTGGTTTAAAAGAACTGAATAATAACCAGAAAATCGGATAGAGCATCAAAATCGCCGCAATCAAAACGATGATGTCAAATAGCCAATTTTGCTTCTTTTCTTTTCTCATGCTTACGCCTCCCCATTTTCTGAATGGACCCAATATTTTGAAGTGGCAAACAAGACGGCCGTGATCACGACCATGATGACCAACAGGATCCAAGCTAGTGCTGAAGCATAGCCCATCTTGAAGTCATTGAAGGCCCGTTGATACATATACAGCGAGTACATCAAGGTCCCATTTCTTGGGGAACCGGTCCCGTTGGAGATGATATAAGCCGGTGTAAAGGTCAAAAAAGATTGGATCGTTTGATAGACCACATTAAAGAAAATGATCGGTGTCAGCACAGGTAACGTGATACTGAAAAATTGGCGGATTTTGCCAGCGCCATCGATTTCAGCCGCTTCATAATAATCGTTGGGAATATTTTTCAACCCTGACAAAAAGATCAGCATCGACGATCCAAATTGCCAAGCTGCCAACAACACCAAAGTCATCAAAGCTGTTCCGGGTTGTTTGAAGAAGTAAACAGGATCAAGCCCGATTTTTATCAGTAAGCCATTGATAAAGCCTGAATCGCCAAATAAGTTACGCCACATGATCGAAACCGCCACACTCCCACCTAAAATAGAAGGGATATAAAAGAGCACCCGATACAAGCCACTAAATTTAGAGGGCCGATTGATCAGCATCGCCACCGCCAATGCCACGATCAGACGCATTGGCACCGCGGTCAACACATACTTGAAGGTCACGCCCAAGGATTGTTTGAATTTCGGATCACTGGTAAATATTTTGATATAGTTTTGTAGCCCGATAAATTTGGCTTCTGTCAATAAATCATAATCATGAAAGGACATATACAAAGAAATCCCCATCGGCACGACGATAAAAGCTAAAAAGCCAATAATAAATGGCGAAATAAACAGGTGTCCCGAGATATTATCTTGCTTGGCAATAGGCAACAAGCGATACCAACGTTTTATTTTATTTTCTTTTTTCTCTACCACTTTTTTCACTCCAATCTTTCTGATTTTCTACTAAGGCGTTTACATTTTTATTGTAATAGTTTTCGATGAGATTAGGAATGAGAAAAAAAGAGGTAAAATGTGAAAAAGTGGTAGTGATCAAAAAATCACAACTTCAGCAGATCGTGCAAAGAGGCCTTTGTGGATACCAGAAGTCAATTTCAATATCCACAAATCTAGAATTGGATATCGAATTTAAGTTTTCGTGTCCACAAAAATACTACTTACGATTATTATAATCTAAAGTAGTAAAATAAACTGGAGGTAATCATATATGTTCATAGCTAGAGAAAAAGAACTAGCTGCTTTGGAAAAAATGTACGCTCGAAATCATTTCCAAATGGCCGTGGTTTATGGAAGACGGCGCATTGGCAAAACCACGTTACTAAAAAAATTTATAAAAAGCAAAGCTGCTCTTTACTTACCCGCTGAAGAAGTCAATGATGCGCTAAATTTACAAAAGTTTTCCCGTTTACTTGGCGAGAAAATGGGAATCCAAAATTTCCCATCGCTTCCCGACTGGCATGCCTTTTTCTCGATGGTCAAAGAACAATTTGGTCAAAAGCATTTAGTCCTTATCATTGACAGCAACGGCCAATAAATCATTAAATTCCATTTTACAACACGTCATCGATGACGATTTTAAGGAAACCAATTTATTTTTGATTCTTTGTGGGTCTCAGATGAGTTTTATGGAAAATCAAGTTTTAGGAGAAAAGAGCCCTTTGTTTGGTAGAAGGACCGGACAAATAAAAGTATACCCTCTTGATTATTATGATGCGGCAAAATTTTATCCAAAAGCAACAATTGGAAATAAAATCGTTGGTTTTACCAAATTGACCAGTAATCTAGTTTCCAAATATTTGGTTACATTGCAAGATCTAAACTATATCGAGCGGATCATTCCTTTTGACACAAATCCTCTAAAAGGTAAAACAAGTCAGTACCAAATCACGGAAAATTTCTTAGCTTTTTGGTATCGCTTCGTTTTCCCCTATCGAAATGAAATCGAAAACGGTGAAAGTGACGTTTTCTTTGACTTAGCTTTGCAGCAACTATCTGAATTTGTCGGTCACGCTTTTGAAGACATTACCCGTCAATACTTACGGAGAGCCAACAGATCTGGTAAGCTTCCTTTCGTTGCAAGATCTTATGGGAACTGGTGGGGAAAAGATACTGATGGGAAACTCCAAGAAATCGATGTAATCGTAGAATCAGTAGATAAGAAAGAATTGCTCATTGGTGAATGTAAGTGGCAAAATTCTTTTCACACTAGTCAGGTCACTCAAGTATTGCAAGCAGGAACAGAAATTTTTGATCGATTTCATTGTTATCCCTATTTATTTACCAAAAAATCGTTAGACATCAAGAGCGCTGAGATAGTAACTATTTCAGTGGATCAATTCTTTGATTTCACTTGATTTTTAAAATAAAATTTTAATTCCTAGTTGCCAAAAATAGACTATTATTTTTGAGGCTTTAGGCACTGCAAGCTATTAAAAAGCCACATAAAAACCGCAAGCTAACAACTTGCGGTTTTTTCTCCTTACTCGTAATTTTCGCCGATGATTTCTTCACATTTATCTTTAAAAGTCGTGTAAGCTTCTTTGGGCGTCATGGTGCCATAAGTGATTTCAGCATAAACTTCTTTAAAGGTCGTGTTCATTTCGGCAAAGCCGATCGGTGGGATCGGTGATGGATCACCTGCTGTATCCGCCATATCATCTAAGAAATCAGAAGTGGCTTTTTCGTTATCTGTCATGGAATCATATAATTGTTCTTTGATCGCATCATTGGCCGGGATACCACGTTCGGTCCCAATGATCGTGTTCGCTTCTTCGCTATTGATCATAAAGTCGACAAGTTTTGCTGCCGCTTCTTTATTCTTAGATGTTTCGGTAATGGAATAGAAAAAGCCCGGACGGTAACTCAAAGCGCCGTCATTGGCGTCATATGGTTTTACTAAGTCAAATTTGACCCCTTCTGCTGCTGACTCTTGATAGGTAATAAATTGGTTAGACCAAGTTTGCATGTAGCCGGCTTCGCCCATTGAGAAAGGATATTCATCAAAACTCTTGGCATTAGACGTGATTTCAGCCGTTGGCATGGCACCAGCTTTGGTCAAATCAGCAATAGCTTGCATGAATTCTTCAAAGTTTGCTTCGGTAAAACCAACTTCTGGTTTGCCGTCATCATTATATTTGAAGAGGTCCTCACCTTTGGTCCGCAAGAAATATTGCATGATCGTACTGTTATCATTATTATCATTCCAGCCATAGGATCCCGTGGCATCATAGATTGCTTGCGCATTTTTGACAAAATCTTGGAAAGTATAGTTATCATAATCCAACGTCGCGCCTGATTTTTCAGCTAATTCTGGATTGACGAGCATACTCATCGAATTGACCGAAGCTGGGACACCATAAATTTTATCGTTCAATTTCCCGGTATCAACGATCGAATCTTTGATATCATCGGTTTTGATCGTGTCACCAATAAATTCAGTCATATCCGCCAATTGGCTCTTTTCCCCATATTGAGCAATATACTGTAAATCCATTTGGATCACGTCAGGTAAATCACCTGCGGCAGATTTCGTGGCTAATTTTTTCCAGTAGTCATCCCAAGAACCATATTCATAGTCCACTTTAATATCTGGGTTGGCTTTTTCAAAGGCTTCGATTGCTTCGATGTATTTTTCGTGACGCACTTCAGAACCCCACCAAGTAAAGGCAATCTCGGTTTTACCAGCCGCATTTTTTGTCTCGCCACTAGCACTTGTTTCGTCCTTATTGCCACATGCTGCTAAACTTAGCATACATAATCCCAAGCCGACATACTTCATCCATTTTTTCTTCATTTTCTTTTCTCCCCTCATTATCAGTTACCGCTTACAGTCATATTGTATTAGAAATTCTCAAAAATAAACATGTAAAAAAAGGTACAAAAATGTAAAAAACAAGAGGAACCCCTTACATTGCTAACTTTTTATGCTATACTAATCTCACAAAATGTAAAAAAACAGATATCGTGAGGTACTTTATTTATGAGGAAAATAAAAAACGGCATTTTTAAAGCATTCTCTGTAACCGCTTATTTTGCCCAACTAAATCTACAATGGCTTTTGTTCACTTGCTTGGGCTTGGTCATTTTTGGCATCGGTCCAGCTACTGTCGTGTTTGTGCAAATTATGGATAAGGATCGTGAGCCAATTTCTGCATCAGTATCGTGAAGATCGCACTGAGTATAGCTTTAAACAGTTTGGGCATAGTTATTTCAACCAGTTCAAGCAAACTACGCTATGGGGTCTGGCTTTTCTGATTTTCACTGCCCTTTTAGTCTTGAATTTGCGGATCGTGGTGGTCTTTTTCAAAGATGTTTCTTGGGCCAATCCTGTTTATACCTTCTGTACAATCCTTTTTCTCTACCTTTTCTTGATGACTTTTTTGACCTTTGCAAAAGCTTCTGAAACCTCGTTTAGAGACTGTCTCAAAGCGAGTATCTTTCTTACTTTTCGCTATCCTCTGCAAGGATTGGCTTTGATTTTAGCCAGTTATCTGATCCTCCTTTTACTTGGCTCAAAAACTTCGCTCCTATTTATTTTCGGTGGTTCTTTATTATTCTTTATGGCAGACTTCTTCCATAGTACCATGATTTCAAAAATGCAAAAAATCCAAGCGAAATGAGGCAGCTAGGGTGAAAAAATTTAAACAACAGCCTTTAGCCAAACAGCTACAGCGGATCTTTTTTTTAATGATCGCTCTTTTCTTAGTTGTCACCTTGATCACTGGCTGGGTCTGGCGCAAAGCTTATACGCAACAGATCCACGAGAATGCCTACAAAGATATTCGTGCGATTTCTAATCAAACGGCTGAGGAATTCGATGCTATAGAAGAACTTTCCTATACCATTATCGATAGTCAGTCGATCCAGACGCAACTAAATGCCATCAATGAGGCGCCTGCTGAAAATACCCAAGAACTGATCCAGATGCGTACCAGCCTAAACACTACTGTTAGTAATTATGCCCGCAATAATGACGCTTTACGCAATTTGATTTTGTTGAGCGCCAATCGCGAAAACAATATCAATTTCATTGCCGATAAAAGTAATATCATCAATGATTATTCCACTGCAGACATCATTGACATGTTACCAGAAAAACCGGCTAAAGGGATCTGGCTCTTTAATAATAGCTTGACGCGGGCTGTTTATGCTCGTAATATTTTTTCGACCGTCAATCTTTCCTTGACCCATGTCGGCACCTTGATCTGTATCGTGGACACATCCTTTTTAAAAGAGGAACGCAACGATTTGCCATTCGGTGCTGATGAGGGCTTATTCTTCCTATCCTATCGCTCACAAATGTTGAGTACCGATCTTGATGAGACCGATACGCAAGCTTTCATGGACGTCTATAAAAAAAATAGTTTTGCTCCCGACCAGTTGTTTGATACGCTAAATTTTCAAGGTAAAAAATATTACACAGCCTTAAATGAGCATAATGATTTCCATTTTATTTACTTAGTACCTGATAACAAAGTCATGGCTAGTGTCAATCAGTTACAGATCTTGCTGCTCATGATCCTGCTACCAATCTTGGTCCTTTTGATCTTTGGCACAACCAAAATCAGTGATCGCTTGACCCAGCCTTTGACCTTTTTAGCAGATCAAATGCGTAAAATCAAGCAGACCAAGGATTTAGAGTCTTTGGAAACGCTAGCTCCTCCTCCTAACAGTCAAACAGAAATCGCTGTCTTATATAGTAGTTATAACTTAATGATCAATGAGATAAGCACCTTGATTACAGAAAATTACGAAATGAGGCTGCTTTCCCAAGAAATCGAATTTCAAAATCTACAGTCGCAACTCGATCCACACTTCTTGTATAACACGTTAGATTCAATCAACTGGATCGCGCTTTCGAATAATCAGACCGAGATCTCGCAAATGGTCACGTCTCTGGCCTTCTTATTCCGCAAAAAAATCGATACAGCTTCCGAATTTTCGACTTTAGAGACCGAGCTAGATATCGTTCATTCGTATATTCAGATCCAAAAGGTGCGCTTTGCTACTCGGATCGACTATATCGAAGTGATTTTAGTCAATGATTTGTCGCTTGCAATCCCGAAGCTGATCATTCAGCCTTTGATCGAAAATATTTTTAAACATGCCGTCAACCAGATGAAGACTACTTGTCAAATCGTTTTGAACATCGAAAAACACGAGGAGGATTTGGTCATTCGTTTAAGTGACAATGGCCCTGGTTTTTCGGAAGATTTTGAATTGAAAAAAAGTAGCGGGATCGGTTTGAAAAATATCCGCAAACGTCTGTCTCTTTATTATGGAGATCAGGCTGACTTTAGCATTCAGTCAGTCCCGTATAAAAAAACAACGATCCAAATGGTGTTACCGATTCAAAAAAGTAAAGGAGAAGCTCATGAAAAAAGTATTAGTGATCGATGACGAACCCTTGATTGCGCGCGGTGTCAGTGAGTTGATCGCCAGTTTTGACCTAGCTGTCGAGGTTTTAAAACCTATGATCGATAGCGAGGAGGCTTTAGCCCTTTGCCAAAGCATGCCAGTCGATATCATTGTGACCGACATCAACATGCCTGGTCTTAGCGGTCTGGAATTGATCCGTTCCTTGCAAAGAACCGGAAAAAACGTACAAATCATTATTTTGACGGGCTTTGGCACCCTGTCGTACGCCAAAGAAGCCATGGCGATGGATGTCAAATATTTCTTGGAAAAACCGGTCGATCCAATGGCCATGAAAGAAGCCATCCAACATTGCATGGAACTTTCTGAGCGACACAAAGTCGAAAAAAATTTTTACAAAAAACAACAGATCGAAAAATATCTTGGCAGCCGTGGCAACGAAGTGCTGCCGGAAAAAATGATCTTCCCGTTTTGTTTTTATTTATTCGACTCAAAATTTTATCCTAAATTCACGCAACTGATCGAGCTCTATCCGCAAAAAGAACAAGTGACAGTCGGTCATTTGAATAAGACAGGATATATCATTAACGAGTCGGCGGAGAAAACCTTTAATCACTATCTCCAAAAAGAAATCCAAAATACTCCGCTCGGTAAAGGTGTTGCCATTGATTGTATCGTCAAGGGCCCTAGCGAATGGCTCACTAAATTTTATTTAGGTAAGAGCAATATTGATAAAGAATTTTACTTTGATGACTTTCAAATCATTCAAGAAACCGATATTTTGCAAGAAAACAATTATGAAAATCAGGCCTATTTAGATTTTAGTCAAAAATTATTGCATTTGCTCGAACAAGGCGAATTGACACGAGCCTCCTTGAGTTGCGAGAACTTTTTTTCAAATTGTCGTAAGACACTATATCCCGTGCAACTGTTACGTTTACAGGTAATCGAGCTATTGACAACGATTTTCGAAAAATATCCTTTAGAGCAAGATCAAGTCATGGAAGATTTTTCCCCAAAAATCATGCTCTTGAACGATTGGAAAGGATTACAATTCCTGCTATTCCATTGCATCGATCAATTAAAAAATTCTTTGTCAAATTCAGAAAATTTGCGTCTCTCACAAAAAGTGAACTTGATCATTGAGGAGTACTACGATCAAGAAAATTTATCCCTCAAATGGATCGCTAACAACTTATTGTACTTGAATTCTGAATATTTAGGCAAGACCTATTACAGCGAAACTGGCATTCGTTTCAATCAAAAATTAGCCAACTATCGCATCGAGCGATCCAAAGAACTTTTGCATAAAAATTATAAAGTCTATGAAGTCGCCGCCATGGTCGGTTTTGGCACCACCCCTGAATATTTTGTGCAAACCTTTAAAAAATACACTGGGCATACACCTCGACAATACCTAAAATCAGTTATGGAACCTAGAAAATGATGCATAAACTCTCGTAGAAAACTTTCTGCGAGAGTTTTTTAGAGGATCGAGATCAAAATACCTAGCGTAACATTACTTTGGTGCGATCGTCAGACTCGGCCGTTGTTTTGCCAATCTTTTGGCCGAGATCATCGATTGCGGTCACTACTTTTACAATCTTATGTCCGGGATCATTGATTGCGGTCATTACTTTTCTAATCTTTTGGCTGGGAACACCGATTGCGGTCACTACTTTTCTAATCTTATGTCCGAGATCATCGATTGCGGTCATTACTTTTCTAATCTTTTGGCCGAGATCATTGATCGCGGTCACTACTTTTCTAATCTTATGTCCGGAATCATCAATTGCGGTCATTACTTTTACAAAGTCGTGGCCGCTTCTGCCTTCCCCAGTCACTCTTTCTTAAAGCTTACGCGAATTACCGTCCTTCCATTTTATTCTCAACAGATAAACTTCAACGATAGTTTTAAAAAAACGATAAGCCTTTAAGAGATTTTAGTTTCACGTGTGCATTGTTGTTTTCATGCGATTTTAATTATAAAAAATGATTGACTTTCTACGATAAATGTACTACCATGAAGACGTATTCAAGTGAAGGAATGGTGGGAGGGATTTTGTGGTCACGATCAAAGACATCGCCAAAATTGCGGGAGTTTCCCACACAACAGTCTCACGCGCTCTAAATGACAGTCCCTTGATCAAAAGCGCAACCCGACAAAAGATCCAAACAATCGCGGAAGAATTACATTATGTTCCTAATGTCAACGCACGTAGTTTGGTCAATCAAAAAAATTATATGATCGGACTTTTTTTCTCAAGCATTCGTCAAGGCACGAGCTCCAATTTTTTAGTCGATACGATCACCGAGATCCATTCGGTTTTGGAAGAACAATATACGCTATCGGTGCAAGGTATCGACGAAATCGAACATTTAGAACAGATCAACTTCCAGCGCTACGATGGGATCTTGGTCATGAGCCAAAGCGACAGTGACCAAGCTTTCATCATGGAGCTAAAAAAACAAGACTTGCCTTTTGTTGTCGTCAATCGCGATCTCAACGACACTCAGATCACAAATGTTGTCGCTGATGATAAAAAAGGCGTCCAATCGGCAATTGAGTATGGTCTCTCTTTGGGACATCGCGCGATTGGTTATATCGGTGGTCGTGCCGATTTTCGTTCAGCAAATGAACGACGTGCGGCTGTCATTGAAACGTTGGAAAAAAAACAGGTAAAAATCATTCCCGACTTTTTCGTATCAGGCGATTATAGTCTTGCCAGTGGCTTTCAACAAATGGCGGTCTTATTGAGCCAAGAAGAACGACCGACTTTGGTATTTTGTGCCAATGACGACATGGCGATCGGTGCCATGCGCGCGCTCCACGCGCAAGGTCTGCAGATCCCAGACGCTATTTCGTTGATCGGTTTTGACGATGCCCCATTGACGGCCTACTTAGAACCGCCTTTGACGACGGTCCATAAACCGTTAAAGAAAATGACCAAAATCGGCATTGAATTACTTCTTGGAGCCATTGCTGGCCAACCAGATCTTCAAAAAAAAGTCGAGATCCCGACCCATTTAGTCAAACGACAATCGGTCAAGAATTTAAATCAGTAAAAAAACAAAGGTGTTTTTCTTTGTTTTTAAATAAAATTGTTCACGTGTGCAATCACAAGAAAGGAAATGATTATGACACTTAAAAAAATCTCTACAGACATGGTGAAAAGAGCCGATCACCCTGTCCGGGCGCTGCAATTCGGCGAAGGTAATTTCATGCGCGCCTTTATCGACTGGCAGTTGCAACAACTAAACAAACAGGGTCTCTTCAATGGGAAAGTGACCGTCGTCCAACCGATCGAGCAAGGGTTGGCTGATAAGCTAAACGACCAAGACGATCTGTACACCGTCATTTTGGAAGGTTTACTTGACGGTAAGATCGTGCAAGATTTTGAGATCAACCAAGTGATCGATGATGTGATCGACCCTTACAAACGTTGGGATGCTTATTTGGCTCAAGCCGAAAATGATGACTTAGCTTTCGTTTTCTCCAACACGACCGAAGCTGGGATCGCCTATCACGCAGGCGACAAGTTGACGGATACCCCGCCAACTAGTTATCCGGCTAAATTGACAGCTTTTCTTTACAAACGCTGGGAACTTAAAAAAGCCGGTCTGACCATCATCCCTTGCGAGTTGATCGATCGTAACGGGGAAAAATTAAAAGAAATCGTCTTGCGTTATGCCAATGATTGGCAGTTGCCGGCTGAATTTAAAACTTGGCTAGAAACAGATAATATCTTTTGTTGTAGCTTAGTCGATCGGATCGTCCCTGGTTATCCACGCGACAATGTGGCTGAATTTTGGGACAAGATGGGGTATCAAGATCCTTTGATGGTCAAAGCAGAACCTTTCTTATTATGGGTCATTGAAGGTCCTCAAAGTTTGCAAGAAAGCTTACCCTTGGCGAAAGCCGGTCTCAATGTGATCGTGACCGATGATATGACACCTTACCGCGAGCGCAAAGTCCATTTGTTGAACGGTCCACATACGGCGATGGTTTCCCTAGCCTTATTGGCTGATATCCATACTGTCGAAGAAGTCATGAAAGACGCTGATTTCCGACCTTTTGTCGATGATCTATTTACCAAAGAATTGATTCCGATGGTCGCTTTACCACAAGCTGAACTAGAAAACTATGCTGAACAAATCAAAGAACGGTTTTTGAATCCTTTTGCGAACCATCAATTGACATCGATTTTACTTAACAGTGTCTCCAAATTTACGGCACGCTTATTACCGATCTTGACAAAATTTGAAGCGCAAAAAAAGACCGTCCCAACTCATATCGCAGCTGCTTTAGCTGGCTTGATCGTGCTTTATCGTGGCGATAAAATCAAACCGACTGACGACAAAGAAGTCTTGGCCGCTTTTGCCAAAGCGTGGAAAGTTCCTAGCACGGTTGCACAAACGCTCCTTAGTAACAACTCTTTGTGGGGCATGGATCTGACAACTTTACCAAATCTTACTGCAACCGTTCAAAACGACATCGACAGTATTTTAACCGCTGGCTCGCGTAAGCTAGTCCAACAATTGAAAGGAGAAAATTAAATGCCCACAGAAAGTGCCCACGATTTAATGAAATTGAACCAACGTGACAATGTCGCTGTAGCTTTGCGCCCGCTCATAGCTGGTGAACAAGTTTCCGTTGCTGATCAAACTGTGACAGCTTTAAAAGATATTCCCCAAGGTCACAAGATCGCCCTTGTTCCCATTGCCGAAAATGAGAATGTCGTCAAGTATGGCTATCCGATCGGTCACGTGACCGAAAATGTAGCAGCCGGCGAGTGGCTCCACACCCATAATGTCAAAACCAATCTCGAAGGGGAACTGGAATACACCTATAAGCCTGATCTACATGTTCGACATTTTGAAGATCGCAACCTGATTTTCCGGGGCTATCGGCGCGCCAATGGCAAAGTCGGTATCCGAAACGATCTCCTCATCGTGCCCACAGTCGGCTGTGTCAATGGGATCGCTGAACTAATCGTCAAGGAATTCAAGACGATCCATCCTGATACGACACCTTTTGACAATGTCACGATTTTAAAACATCCCTATGGCTGTTCGCAACTAGGCACCGACCATGCCAACACTCGCGAAGTCTTGATCGATGCCGTTCAACATCCCAATGCCGGTGGTGTCTTGGTCTTTGGTCTCGGTTGTGAAAACAACACAATCACAGCTTTTCGTGAAAACTTAGGCGAGTATGATCCGGATCGTGTCAAATTCTTAGTGGCGCAAGAAGTTTACGACGAAATCGATGCCGGCGTCGAATTGTTGGAAGAAATCTTCCAAGCAGCCCAAGGCGATCACCGCGAAGACATCCCCTTGTCCGAACTTAAAGTCGGCTTGAAATGTGGCGGTTCCGATGGTTTTTCAGGCATCACAGCCAATCCACTTCTAGGGGCTTTCTCTGACTTTTTGATCGATCAAGGCGGTAGCACCGTTTTGACCGAAGTCCCAGAAATGTTTGGGGCTGAACAAATGCTGATGGCGCGAGCTGAAAACGAAGAAGTCTTTGAAAATATCGTCCATTTGATCAATAATTTCAAAGAATACTTCATGTCCTTTGGCGAACCGGTTTACGAAAACCCTTCTCCTGGTAACAAAATGGGCGGCATCACGACATTGGAAGACAAATCGCTAGGTTGTACCCAAAAATCAGGCACAGCGCCTGTTGTCGACGTCTTACAATATGGCGAAAAGATCCGCAAACCTGGTTTGAGTTTGTTACAGTCGCCGGGAAATGACTTGGTCGCTGCCTCGGCCCTAGCCTCGTCTGATTGCCACCTAGTCTTGTTCACGACCGGACGGGGCACGCCTTTTGGAGCCTACGTTCCGACTGTCAAAGTGGCGACCAATAATGGGATCTTTGAACGCAAAGGCCATTGGATGGACTTCAATGCCGGCCCGGTTTTAGATACGCCGATCGAAGTCGTGTTAGAAGATTTCATCGACAAAATCATCGCCGTAGCCAGTGGTGAACCAACCCGTAATGAACAAAATGAAGTTCGCGAACTAGCTATCTTCAAGACGGGTGTGACCTTGTAAAAAAGAAGGGAAGCTTCCCCCCTTCCCTTTGCTTTTCTTGTGAATCATTGATTTTAATTATGAAAGGATGAAAAAAATGTTTTTAAATGACGATTTTTTATTGACCAACGATTGGGCCAAAAAACTGTACCACAACTATGCTAGCGATATGCCGATTATCGACTATCACTGCCACTTGGATCCCGCCGAAATTTATGGCGATAAAAATTTCAAGAATATCACTGAAGCTTGGCTCGGCGGCGACCACTATAAATGGCGCCTGCTTCGTGCTTGTGGTGTGCCCGAATCGCATATCACCGGCGATGCTTCCGATTACGATAAATTTATAGCTTGGTGCCAGACCGTCCCTAAGCTCATCGGTAACCCGCTTTATAGCTGGACGCACTTAGAGTTGAAGCGTTTCTTTGGGGTCGATTTAATGATCAACGAAGAAAATGCCACTGAAATTTGGAACACCGTCAATGAAAAACTAGCAAGTCCCGAATTTACGCGCCGCAATATCATTAAAAATTCCCATGTCAAAGTCGTTTGTACGACCGATGATCCGGCTGACGATCTGCATTTTCATGAATTATTAAAAGACGAAGAAAAAGATTTCAAAGTCTTGCCAGCTTTTCGTCCTGACAAAGCTTTGAACCTTAACAAACCAGACTTTGGTGCTTGGATCAAGCGTCTATCTGAAGCTTGTGGTCATGAAGTTTCCACTTACGTTGAATTGATCGCAGCCTTGGGCGATCGCATCGACTATTTCCATGAACACGGCGGACGGTTGTCAGACCACGCTTTAGATGTCTTGCGTTACCGCGAAGCAAGCGAAGACGAATTAGAAACTATCTTCCAAAAAGCGGTTAACAATGAAACCTTGACAGATGCAGAAATTGATGCTTATCGTACGGAAACCTTGAGTCGCTTGATCCAATTCTACCACGATAAAAACTGGACCATGCAATTACACATCCACGCTTATCGCGACTGCAATACAGCAATGTTTGAACAACTAGGAGCTGATACGGGTTATGATGGCTTGAACGATCTATCCTTAACCATGCAATTACAACCCTTATTGGACCGAGCTGAAAAAACCGATCAATTACCAAAAACGATCCTTTATTCCCTGAATCCCAACGACTTCCCAGGTTTGATGGCTTTATTGGGTTGTTTCCAAAAAGATACGGCAGGCAAATTGCAACTTGGTTCTGGTTGGTGGTACAACGACACCTATGCTGGGATCCGCAATCAATTGACCCAATTTGCAGAAGGTAGCGTGTTGGCAAACTTTGTCGGCATGTTGACCGATTCACGC
The DNA here is from genome assembly GCA_041859945.1 of Tetragenococcus sp. Taxonomy (GTDB): domain Bacteria; phylum Bacillota; class Bacilli; order Lactobacillales; family Enterococcaceae; genus Tetragenococcus. The sequence goes on along the minus strand of JBFLGC010000027.1, from coordinate 10,758 downwards.
AGCTTTTTATCCTATACTCGTCACGAATATTTCCGTCGTGTCCTTTGCGGCTTTATCGGCGAACTCGTCGAACGTGGCGAAGCACCTGAAGATGAAGCGATGCTTGGTCAGTTAGTAGCTGATATCAGCTACAACAATGCCGCCAATTACTTTGGTTTTTAAAATGACGATTTTATCCTTAAAAACTGAAAATTGGTCGGATTTTCCCAGTGAAATGCGCCTTTTTGTTGATTTTATCGATGATTGCCCGCGCCCCTTCATTCTCATATGTCCGGGCGGTGGCTACAATCATTTGGCTCTTGAAAAAGAGGGCACGACGATCGCTACTTGGCTGAAAAAGCTTGGCTATCATGTCGGGATCTTAGCTTATCCTGTCCAAAAAATCGTAGCTGACACTTTCCTAAAAGATTTAGAGAACATTACGACTGAGCTACGGGATCAGGCTGCGATTTCGCAACTTTTTGTCATGGGTTTTTCCGCTGGAGCCCATGTTGCCGGACTGACTGGAACCAAGATAACCACTAAACCAGATGGCCTTTTGCTTTGTTACCCCGTCATCACTTTTTGTCCACCCTATGGTCATGAAGGTTCGGCCCAAAATTTCTTAGGCAAAACGCTAGATGAGACAACTCGCCAGAGCTTTTCGATCGACCAAAATGTGAGCTCCGACACGCCGCCTTGTTTTATTTGGCATACGATGGCCGATCAATCGGTGCCGGTTGAAAATAGTCTCTTATTAGCTCATGCCTTGCATCAACAAAACATTTCCTGTGAATTACATCTTTTTCCAGAAGGGCGGCATGGCTTAGCTTTACTGAATGAAATCCCCCATACTTTACAATGGCAAAGCTTGGCTGAAAGTTGGTTGACAGAAATGACGAAAAGAGGAAATGAAAAATGAAAACTGTTTATATTGCGGGTGATTCGACCGCGGCTCATAAACTTGATGAAAAGCGACCTGAAACCGGTTGGGGTGAGAAAATACCGCTCTTTTTTAACGATACGGTCCATTTCGAAAATCGGGCTGTCAACGGTCGTAGTACCAAATCTTTTATAGCCGAATGAAGACTTGAGAAAATTAAAAAAACGATCAAAAAAGGCGACTACCTCTTGATCCAATTTGGTCACAACGACCAAAAAGTAGAAGATCCCGCACGCGGGACCGCTCCTTTTGGTGATTATTTGACCAACCTAGACTTGTTTGTCAAAGCTGCTAGTGAAGTGGGGGCAAAACCTGTGTTACTGACATCGATCTCACGCCGCGATTATCTGGATGATGGTAGCTTAAATGCAACATGCTTAGGTCAATATCCCGAAGCAGTGCGCCAATTTGCGGCCGAAAAAGAGCTCCCGCTCTTGGATCTATTTACCGCCTCACAAAACTGGCTCTCCCAATTTGAACCCGAAGAAACACGACAATTCTTCTTACAAGGAAAACCCGGCGAACTAGTTAATTATCCCGCTGGTGTGACCGACAACACTCATTTGAATGAAAAAGGCGCCACCGAAATCGCCCGGCTAGTTGCCCAAGCCATTTCCGAAAGTGATTTACCTTTAAAAAACGCGTTACTCTAGTTTTCCTGTTCGCCCTTTTGATTTTTAACTTTGTTGCTAAAGACAACCTTTGGAGGTATAAATTATGTCAACAATCATTGATTTAACAACAGAATATTACCGGATCCCGTTACCAGAACTGATGGAAGATGCCAAACATGGCATGCACACGCATTTTGAAGTGCCCATTGTCAAGATCAGCACTGATGATGGCCGAGTTGGCGTTGGTTATACGTATACAGGTGGTTTCGGCGGTGAATCGATTGCCAAACTGATCGATAAAGAATTACGCCACATTTTGATCGGTAAAGATCCTGCGTGTGTCGAAGATTTGTGGGACCAAATGAATTGGGGCATCCATTACGTGGCCCGCGGTGGATTGGCTAGCTTTGCCATCGCTGCTTGTGATATCGCACTGTGGGATTTGCGAGCGAAAAAAGCCGGCGAACCTTTGTACAAACTACTTGGGGGTCACAGCAATAAAGTCAAGTGTTACGGTGGCGCTATCGATTTGAATTTTCCGCTTGAAAAATTACTGGACAACAATCGGAAGTATTTGGCAATGGGCTTGAAAGCCGTCAAAATCAAACTCGGCCAAAAAACTTTGGCTGAAGATATCGAAAGGATCAAAGCCGTGCGCGAATTAGTGGGACCTGATGTGACATTCATGGTCGATGCTAATATGAGCTGGTCGGTGGAAAAAGCCATCAAAGCAGCTAAACTCATGGCGCCGTATGATATTCTTTTCTTAGAAGAACCAACGATCCCAGAAGATTATGAAGGTTATGCCCGCATCGCTGAAGAAGGTCACATTGCGGTGGCAGGTGGCGAAAATCTGCGCACACCGATCGAATTCATGCACATGATCAACTATGGACACGTCGATTTTCCGCAACCAGATGCCTCCAATTGTGGTGGTATCACCGGTTGGTTAAAAGTGGCTGCCCTTGCCCAAGTACACAATCTCTGTGTTTCGACCCATGGTATGCAAGAGTTGCACGTCAGTCTTTTAGCCGCCATGCCAAATGCCGGTTATTTGGAAATGCATAGTTTCCCGATCGACCAATACACCACTCGACCTTTAGTGATCGATCAAAGCGATGGACTAGCTGTTGCTCCCGACACGCCTGGTATCGGTGTCGAGTTCGACTGGAAAAAACTCGCTCCGCATAAGATGACATTTTAAAAGAAGATCCGTTCTCAACACCTTGAGGGCGGATTTTTTTTTGCTCGATCACCAAGTTTTTCTTCTATCCTGTCAATTTTTTGCACGCGGACCTAACTTTTCGTTTCTTTTGACCGCTTTCCTTGTTTGCGAACAACACTTTTCGTTTCTTTTGATCGCTTTCCTTGATTGCGGACAACACTTTCCATTTCTTTTGGCTGCTTTCCTTGTTTGCGGACAACACTTTTGCTTTCTTTTGACCGCTTTCCTTGATTGCGGACAACACTTTCCATTTCTTTTGGCTGCTTTCCTTGATTGCAGACAACACTTTTGCTTTCTTTTGACCGCTTTCCTTGATTGCGGACAACACTTTCCGTTTCTTTTGACCGCTTTCCTTGATTGCAGACAATACTTTCCGTTTCTTTTGGCTGCTTTCCTTGATTGCAGACAACACTTTCCGTTTCTTTTGGCCGCTTTCCCCTAATCTAAAAAAAATTTGTAAACTGAGAAAAAAAGTTGAAACTTGAAAATTTCCTTAATTTTTCAAAAGATAACGGGCATTTTTCGCGTACTTTATAGTGGAGGCGAAAATACATGAGAAAAAAAACTCAAGAACAGCAATATTTGGAAACATTATCAAAACGTTTGAGACTTTTTGATGATGAAAAGAAAAAATTGGATAAGTTACAAAAAGGGTACTCGGCCGAGTGTAGTCTAGATAATCTACAAGAATTCTTAACGAAAGACAAATTGCCTTGTAGCGATGATTTGTACTTGAGGACCGATGATTCGTGCGTGCAAATCGACAAATTGATCGTCGTCGAAAATACTGCTTATGTGATCGACGTGAAAAATTACAGCGGGAAATACACCTTTGTCGAAAATGAATGGATCCACGATGATTTGCCGTTACAAGAAAATATTTTTGAACAGCTTCACAATGCCATGCGCGCAGTCAAAAGAGTTTTGTTACAAGCTGGATCTGATTTAGAAGTGAAGGGTGTCCTTGTTTTTATGAATCCAAAAGCTACGATTGCTATCAAGGACCCAGTGAATGATTTAGTATTAGATGTACGTGAAATCGGTGGTTGGCTGATTGAGCAAATGACTTTATTGAGCGATCAACCGGATGATTCTTGGCGTGACATCATTGATGCGAAGAAAATCAACTTTTTCAAATATAAAGAGATTCTTTCGCCTAAGCGAATCGACTACTTGCAAAAAGGGATCTTATGTCGTGCTTGTGGCAAGCATCCTCAAAAGACGACCTATTCTTTTAAATGCTTAGACTGCCTTGAAAGTGAGCCCAAAGAAACTGCTTATGTAAGAGCCATTTGTGAATATGGCGTTCTATTTCGAGAAAAAGATTTGGTATTGAAAAATTTGCTGGCTTTCTTAGGTCCCGAAGTCAACAAACGTTATCTTAGATACATTCTAGATAAACACTTTGAATCAAAAATAACAAATGGTATCCATGCTAGTTACGTCAACGAAGGGCTTATTTTTGAATATTGGTTTGCAGACAAAATGGCGTATTTTAACTCTCTGGAAGTCCGCAATGATTGGAAATCTTAATAAAAGCGTGACAGACGAACTGAATCGTCTGTCGCGCTGCTTTTTACCATTCTAACTGAATCGGGCCAAATAAACCCGAAGCCAATGGAATCTTACTGTAGCGATTGCTCAATGTATTTGTTACCGTCACCTGTATCCGAGCCTTTTGTAGCTCTTTGCGACAAATGCAAAAACGATACGGTGCCCAAAAACACGTTTCACGTTCTTGTCCGTTCACCAGCAGAGTCGCAAAATTTTCGACTCTGCCCAGATCCAGCGACAATTTTTCAGGCAGCTTAGATAAATCACCAAATTTCAGCTCATAGGTCACTGTGCCCGAAAAATCGAGATCTGGCCAAGCGTTAGGTTCGCTCTGTATGGCAACGGATCGCCGATTGCGACAGGTTGGTAATTCTTCCACCTCCGTAACCGCTTCAGTAAAGAAAACCAAGCCACGATTTTCCAAACAATATTCTAAGCAATGGTCCGTCAAAGGATAAGAAACAACAGAGCCACGCCAAGGATCCCAGAGTGAGATAGCCTCAAAAGTATCCGGAAAAACTAGCCTCAATTGTTGACCACAACTTCCTTCATTACAAAGTCCAAAAAAACGCTGATTTTCCTTGGTAAATTCCGTATAGCGTATCTTCCGCGTCTGACCTATTATTTGCAAGCTTCCATTATACCGCCTTTGCAAATATGGCAACCACTCAGACAATTCTTTTTCTGCCGTTAATATCACAATTTCACCGTTATATTTAGCCAAGTGGGCCAATAAATCTGGCAATCTAGGATGATTCTCTTCAACGATCAACGTATCATAATGTTGGTCCGCCACCACCAGCTTGCCATCTTCCGCAGAAAATTTATCGGCAAGCAAATAACGATCTTCTAAATAATTAAATTCGATCTGATTTTGATACAATAATTCCACCTGCTCATACGGCAAGTGAGCAATTTCTACGATAATGGCAATATTGGTCGTATTGACTTGATCACTCATCATAAACGACATCCGCTTGATAAAGTCACTGAGCTGTCCAAAATACGGCCACCACAAATTATGCGGACCAACATCGGGCGCCCGTTCGTCTTGGCGCTTGCCCGCAATCGAATAGAAGAAGGCATGCGGTACGATCAGATTACAGCCCCGAATAAAAAGCCAGTCCAAATACCATTTCATGTCACTAACAGTAAAGGCCCACTGATTGCCAGCTGGTCCGCAACAACCAAATACTTCATTTAAATTGCGTGATCTTCCGGCATGACGTGCTGCATCGGCTGCACATTTGGCTGTCACCGCTTCATAACCTTTCACTCCCAAATCCTTTTCGGGCGCGATCCAACGCCAAACCACATCTTGACCAGGAATTTGAAAATGATGCAAGAGTCCGATATCATGGGCATCATGGGGATGACCAGTTAAAAAAATCCCATGAGTTTGGCACCAATGACTGATCGGTCCATAGTAGCTCGTCTCAAGTTGGGCTGTCACCAATTGTTGAAAAGCTTGATTTAAACTTTCTTTTTGATCATTAGGCAAAAAAAGCAGTGGTAATTGTTCCAAGTGCCAACCGTGCTCCATCAATCGTGTTGCTAATTCATCATTAAAGGGCAACATTTCCGCATGATGATTGCGACCTAAAATATCAGGCTCATCGGTAAAAAAGCCCAAAACTGTTTTGCCAAAATAAGTGGCCAACTCTTGGTAGTAACGCTCATGCGTCAAAGAAATAAAATACCGGATTGCTTGTGAATCAAGCAAATCTGTCGAACGTGGTGCAGCGATTTCACCATCATCTTCGCCATAGTGAACACCACGGATCGTGCCCATACTATCTTCGTGCACTAGAAAATAGTCACCTGCTTGAGTGACACGAACTTTTCCTTCTGACCAATCAAAGGCCAATACTATTTTTTGATAACGATCCACACGCTCCGTAAAATCCGCAGCTTTGACCACATAAAGGCCTTTTGAGGCATATTCGGGATGATCCGCTACGACTTTGCCATTACACGAACCCGATGGATACATGCCCTCATCGTATAGGATCACCTTCATCCCAAGCTGCTCAGCATACCCAACCGCAAAACGAACGTATTCAAAAAATTCATCGCCCAAATAGACCAAGTCATCCGGCAAACCGATCCGTGGATGCAAAACAAAACCGCGGATCCCTTTTGCATAAAAATCATCCATTTGCCGCTTGATTTCACCTGTTGTCAGTCGATCATTCCAAAACCAAAAAGGAAATGGTGTGTAACGATCTGCAGGTGTTCGGAATTTTTTCACTAAATTTGACATAAGTGCTCCTTCTTGAATCCAAGTATAGTAAAAGTATACTCTTTTTTTAGAAAGAATAAAATCGGCTTCTGCCTATCCTTCCAACCACTCCACAGCTCGTTTCATATAAGGTTCTTTGGTTTGCTCCAAAACCACAAAGCAACCCGGGCAATATTTTTCAACGATAGCGATAATATTTTTATAGTCAATAATCCCCTCACCTAGTGGAACAGGCTTGATCTTGTGATCTTCCACTAAATAATCCTTCAAATGAAAGGCTACGATTTTATCGCCTAACTCCTTTAAAACGGCTTCGGTCATTGCCACTTGATTTTGGTAGGTATCCGCTGTGATTAAATTGGTCGAGTCATAGATGATCCCTAAATAATCAGATGGGACCGCCGCAAGTAAACGCTTGGTCTTTTCAATAGTATGCAAAGGATGGTGGGTACCGGGCTCAATACCGACGATGGTTTGATAGTGCTCGCCACAAGCAACCAATTCTTTGACGACTTCGATCAGCTCTTGAAAAACCTCTTCCTTAAAATTCTCCTCAGTAAAGCCCATTTGTGGCAAGACAGAACCTGTCTCAGAGGCCACCATGGGCGCGCCAAAATAGCGCGCATTCTTTAGATAATCACAAAAAGTAGCAATGATTTTGCGTCGCTCAGCTGGATCAGGATGGATCAGATTGCTATAGCAACTCAAGATCCCGACATCCACCTGATGAGCTTGTAGCGTATTTTTAAATTTGTACCCTAATCCCGGACTCAGTCGCGTATTTTTATCAACTAAACCTGGAAATGATTTGGACAGCGCCAGTTGCAAGCTATGGATATTATTGGCCTGCGCTTTTTTAGCCAATGTTTCGATCGTATCGACTTCTTCAAAGTCATGACCGCGCACGGTAATATTGATCATGGTGTTCCCTCTTTCTAAAAAATCAAGAAACAGCCTGGTGCACTGTTTCTTGATTTTGTTTGCTTAATTGTTTTCTTTGTAACTTTCTGTGAATTCATCGACGATCGTTTGGCCACCGCTAGACATGAATTTTTCAACGGCTGCATCAAAATCATCCATTTCGATATCACCGGTCATGTATTTGTAGTAGGCATCTTGAACGCCTTCTACTAAAGTTAACCATTCTGTATCATAAGTCTTTGATGTCAAAGATTGAGATGGATCGATCACTGCAAATTCTTCGTTTTCCGCAATTTTTTCGTTGGCTAAATTGGCCAATTCATTGGTTTCTTGGAAAGTCTTCACTAATTCTGACGGGCGAGAAGAAGCGTATGGTTGTACTTCTTGTTGCCATTTATTCGTATCAATGGTTTCATAAGCACCATTCTCATTGATTTGATAATGTTCTCCTTCGATTCCTTTAGTCATCAAAGTATAAGGTTCTTCATCTTGCAAATCATTGATGAATTTCAAAACAACAGCTAAATCTTCTTCTGTTTTCACTTCATTTTTTGGAATTGCTAACCAACCGCCCATACCACCATTCGTATCAGAAAGAATACGACGAGGAACATCTTTATAGGTAATGTCGTTGATCAATTCCCATTCCATAACATCTTCTTGGTCCGTACCAGCAGCACCATCTACATAGTTTTTCGCTTCTTGTAAACCAGTGATCACGATACCGCCTTTGCCTTGAACGATATAGTCCTTTTGTTCATTCTTAGCCATGACCGCAAAGTCAGAGTTCATCCAACCGTTTTTATAAATATCACGGAACCATTCCATGGCTTCTTTATACTCAGGCTGGGTGAAGGAAGGTACTACTTCGTCATCGTCTGTCACTTGGAACCAGTTACCAGCTCCAAAGTAACCAGACAAAGAACGCATCCCCACATTAAATGATTCATTCCGCTCTACAAATCCTACTGTATCATCTTTGCCATTACCATCAGGATCGTCTTCGGTAAAGGCTTGAGCCACTTTGGCTAAATCATCGATCGTATGAGGCACTTCCAAGTTCAAATTATCTAACCAGTCTTTACGAACGACTACGCCATAACGCGCAATCGGTTTTTGGTAAGGAACGCCATAGATATGACCATCGATCCGAGAAGATTCTAAACGATCTTCAGAAATTTTTGCCAAATTTGGATAATCTTTCAAATACGGCTCAACATCCCAGAACATGCCTGAAGCTAAAGCATTTCGCACGGTAGTATTTTTGATATCTGTCAAACTTACTACATCAGCTAAGGAGTCTGAAGCCAAAGCGGCGTTGATCCGTTCGTCTTTCGATGCATCTGGGACCCAACTAAAATCGATATCGACGCCAGTATATTCTTCTAATTTTTCTTCGATCGGTCCTGATGGTGGAGCAGGCGTATGCAACATGGTCATCCATGAAATCGTATCTTTCGTTGAGCCTTTTGAGTCACCATCTTTTGAAGCACTTCCATCCGTTGTGCCACCATCACTACCGCCACAACCTGCTAGAACTAATGTCGATAATAAAATAACTCCAGCTAGCTTACTCCAATTCGTTTTTTTCATCTTCTTCTCTCGCTTTCTTTTTGTTTGTCTATTATGAAACAGTTCTTCATTTTTCTGGCAGAGTAGTCAAAAAAGTGAAAATCTGCATAACAACCTTGTTTTTTATCCATATCATTTACACCGATCCCAATAAAATTCCCGGTAAATCCACCTGCTAAAAAGAGCAAATCAAAGGTTGGCCCAAACGCTATCCAATTTTCGTCAGCAGTTTTAAAGTAAAAAGTTCCTTTATCATGATCGACACTGACTTTTAAATCGATCACTCCATCTGAGAGGGCGTTCATCTCATCAAATAACTGGTGCGTCCCTTCAAGGCATTGCATCAACCGCAACACCTTCCCTTTTTCTTCGTCCCAAGTCACATAGCAATACAGATAATTTTGTTCGTTGAGATATAAGAACAATCCCGCCATTTGATTGAACGTCTGTGGTTCAAATTCAAAAGCAGTCGTGGCTTCAAAGGCAAAGTCTTTTTGCCGTATCGCCAACATATGTTGCTCAAAATTAGATTGAGGTGATTCACCTGAAATCATCCGCAGAAAACCTGGGCGACTAGTCAAATCACACCAAGAAGGATCTGGCATGAGTCGGCGTGCGTTCCACTCTTTCTCTAAAGAGCTGTCAAAATCATCATGAAAATGAGTATCGCTCACTTGTTTCACTGGTTCATTGGTTTCGATCATCGTGAATTCTTCAGGGGCGTTAGTTCCATTTGCTAAACGAAGCCAACCATCTTCTGTCCAAACCACTTCTTGAATCGCTGTTTCACGACCTAAGATTGCTGCTTTGTCTAAAAGTGGTCGCGTCGTTAAGTAAGCCATATACCATTTTCCTGCAACACCTTCAACTAAACTTCCGTGTCCCGTATTTTTCAATACCGAATCCGGCTTGTCGCTCGCTGTCAACATCGGGTAATCTGGATCTAATTCATAGGGCCCGGTCACTTCCTTGGAGCGACAAACGGTGACAGAATGTCCCGAACCAGTGCCACCTTCAGCCGTGATCAGATAATAATAATCGCCATGATGATACAGATGTGAAGCTTCAGTTTTCGCTAGTTCAGTTCCATCAAAGATTTTATAAACCGGTCCAATCATTTCTTGGACTTTAGGATCGTATTCTTGTAAAACGATCCCAGCTGATTTATTACTGGTCGTCATTCGATAATCCCAAATTTCATTAAGATACCATTTTCTACCATCTTCATCATGAAATAAAGAAGGATCAAAGCCACTTGAAGTCATATATATTGGTTTACTCCATGGCCCCTCAATCGACGGGGAAGTCATCAAGAAATTATGACAATCTTTAAAAGGTCGCGTCGTATTTTTGACATCAGTATAGGTGCAATAAAACAAGCCCTCATAGAAACTTAATTGTGGCGCCCAGATACTGCAATCGTTGGGGTTGCCTTGCAGATCGACTTGATTTGTCAAAAGATCTGTCGTATGCTCCCAGTTGACTAAATTTTTCGAGGTATATACACGGATCCCTGGTAACCACTCAAACGAGGAAACGGCTAAGTAATAGATCTCTCCTACCTTTAAAATGTTAGGATCCGGATTGAAACCTGGTAAAATCGGATTACGTATTTGTGTCTGTACCATTTTTCTTCCTTGTATATTATATTTAAGGTTTTAATCTTCCGATTTGTAGAGGAGAACCTTAGGAACCTTTTGTTATTTTT
>JBFLGC010000026.1:0-37673 GCA_041859945.1 Tetragenococcus sp. | reverse complement strand
ATCCACTCATTTCTCATACAGACTGATTATAACACAGAACAAAATAAAAAGGTAATAAGCTTTTTATGTCGGTTTTCAAGTTGCCAAAGGTAACCCTCATACTGAACGGCATTCATCACCCACCTATAGAGGATGGGCGACTTCTGCCTAAATTAAGTTAAAAGATGGTGTGGATGAGGGAATGGAATTCATGCTACACAAGTAACCGATGTGGAGTACGTAATTGAAATCATGCACCACAAAATTCTAATTTATAGGATCGAAATTGGTTTTTTCCACAGGAAGAAATTCTTAAAAATTGTTTCACAGCGAAAAAAATATGAAAGCTCATGATTTCGTCTTTTCTTAAGAAAGTTTAAAAATGGATCAGTGTGTCGTGAAACAAAACAACATTTTTTCGGTATAGGAAAGTGATTTTAAAAGTTTCTCATAATTATGAGAAGAAAGGTCTGTTTTAATTTCATTTTTTTGGTAAAATAGATGGCAGTAGTTCAAATGGAAGGAATGGCACTTTTAAATGAAAAAGTTTAAGCGACGCAATAAAGAACCTGATCAAAAAACGTATCGAAAATCACATGTTCCCTTTCGATTGAACTTGCTCTTTTTTGTGATTTTTGCTTTATTTACTTTATTGATCGTTCGTTTGGCGAATTTGCAGATCGTCAATAGTGATACTTATGAGCAAAAAATCAAAGCTTCTTCAACGCGGTCCATTAAAGAAAGTACACCTCGTGGGATGATTTATGATGCTTCTAAAAATGCGTTAGTAGAAAATCAACCGACTGCGGCGATTTCATTTACGCGTGGTTTGGATATGCAAGCAAGTGATTTGTTGAATATCGCAACAAAGCTGAATGAGATGATCGCAGTCGATGCAGACGATTCTTTGACAGAACGCGATCTGCAAGATTTTTGGCTGGCTGATCCAGACCATTTACAGGCCGCTACTGACCAATTGACGACGGCGGAAAAACAGTTGGGTTCTTCAGATCAATATCAGGCGATCGTAAGTAAAGTGACAGAAGCTGATATCGACTTTGATGCGGAACAAATGCTAGTCGCAACGATTTTTACACGGTTGAATAAAGCGCAACAGTTGTCGACCGTTTTTGTAAAAAATGAGGGTGTCACTGACAGGGAGATCGCGGTGATCGCTGAACATGCTAAAGAGTTGCCGGGAATTTCGACGGATATGGATTGGACGCGTAAAGTGGTAACCGATAGTGCATCTTTGAAAAGTGTACTTGGAACGGTGCAAAATGGTCTGCGTGCGGAAAACGCGGATGAATTTTTGGCTAAGGGGTATGCTTTGGATGATCGGATCGGGACGAGCTTTTTGGAAAAGCAATATGAGGAAGTCCTTCAAGGTAAGAAATCGGAGCAACAAATCAAAATCAATTATGAAGGTGACATTGAGTCGCAAGTCGAAGTCGATGCGGGTTCAAAGGGTGAAAATTTAGTTTTAACCATTGACACTGAATTTCAAAACAAAGTCGATAGCATTGCTAAAAGTGTTTTCCAAAACTTGCTCACTAATAATTATGCGACCTATTCACCAGGAGTCTATGTCGTAGCTATGAATCCCAATACAGGCGCGATCTTAGCAATGTCAGGTTATTATCATGAAACTGACTCTGATCAGATCGAGGAAAATACGATCGGCGTATACAAGAATTCTTTTGTACCTGGGTCAGTCGTGAAGGCGGCGACCTTGACAGCTGGTTGGGAAACCGGTGTGATCAGTGGCAATCAAGTCCTTTATGACCAACCGATTTATTTAGAAGGCTCTGCGGCCAAGGCATCTATTTTTAATCCGACCGGCAGCAACAATCAAAATTTGTCGGCTGAACAAGCCCTGGAAGTTTCTTCTAACTCCTATATGATGCAGATCGTGCTCAAGATGTTGGGAATCAATTATGATGGTGGGAAAATTTCCATGCCTTATGTAGCTAATCAAAAAGATGCCTTTGCCGTATTGCGTAAAGCCATGAATGCTTTTGGCTTGGGAACTGAAACGGGGATCGATTTACCTGATGAAGAAACGGGGATCCATACGTCTGTCGATGATCTATCCGACGCTAATTATGATGGTGGGAAAATTTTGGACCTGTCTTTTGGGCAATTTGATACGTATACGCCGATCCAACTGGCCCAATATGTATCGACGGTTGCTAATGGCGGGAAAAGAATGCAGCCACATCTTGTAGCCGGTATTTATGGGAATGATGAAACGGGCGGTCTGGGTGATTTAGTAAAAGAAATCGAGCCAACGGTCCTAGATGAGGTCGATATTTCTGAAGCGAATATGAAAATCCTCCAAAATGGTTTCTATGACGCAGTCCATGGTTCCAATGCTTTTACAACGGCGACAGCTTTGCAAAGTGCACAAATGGATCTGGCGGCCAAAACTGGGACGGCTGAATCAACCGTCACGGTCGATGGCAAACTGATTGATGTCGACAATTTGAACGCAGTGGCTTATGGTCCTTATGCTGACCCTGAAATCGCGGTGGCGGTCATGATCCCACAATTACAAGGGAAAAACCGCGGCACGCCCAATTTAGATATCATCAAGCAAGTCATGGATGCTTATTATGACTTATACAAAAAATAATCAGAAATGGTCCTGCCGATGCGGTGGGGCTTTTTTGCCATTGAGAAAGGATATCTTGGTGCCAAAAAGAGCTCGGAAAGTAAGTTTATGGCAAAAAAGAATTTAAGAAGATGAAAATAGAAACTCACAAAGGCTGGAAAGGATGTTTTTTGACGGCATGAAAGGCACCCAAATTGGAAAGGCGAGTGCCTATGACGGCATGAAAGGCACCCAAATTGGAAAAGTGAGTGCCTATGATAGCGTGAAAGATATCAAGGATCGATCCATAAGTGTAGGATCGTATGACCAAAAGCGAATACCATTGACGTCATGAAGAACAACAAAAATTGATGGCTGGAATTAGCGTAATACGTCTGTTCGTTTGTTGATCTGTCCATGCCTTGCACTTTTTTTAGTTTTCCAAAGCCTGTGCTAATGCTCGATGCCATTCTGCTCTTTTTTGTTCGTAATTGTAGTAGGTGTTGGTCGGACTTGTGCTGTTACAGCCGATGATAAGTATTTTATCAGGCAGGCCAATTTTTCGTAATCCTTGTTCGGCTTTTCTGCCATTGGCGATGATTGCTTTTATTTGGGTGGTTTGAAAAAGGGTGTCAAATTTATTGAGCTCCGCATTTTTGATATTCGTGTCTAAACTTGCGATGCGATCGGCTGCCGCATAAACATCCCAAAGACCGATTTTATGCTCTAATAAGAGTTGACATTTTTTCTGATAGGACATTTCTTTGATAGCTAAAGCGGATAAGCTTGGATCCAAATAGGATAAGACGATTTCCCAGAACTTGTTATTTTTATTGGCATAATATTCTTGTGCTTTTATGGAGACATCACCAGGTAGCGATCCCACGATTAAAACTTGGGTATTTTTAGTAACGATAGCTGAAAAGCCGCTTTTTTTCATGAAGCCTAATCTCCTTTCTGTTATTTGAGCTAAGTATAACGCATTTGACTGGCTATTCCTATTTAGTGGCTTTTTTGATATACTGAACAAGAAATGGGGGAAGATCTTTTGAAAGAATTGCGGATAGATGGACTGACCAAGACCTACGGCGAAAAGAAACTTTTTGAAGATATAACATTTTTGATCCACGAACAAGATCGGGTGGGACTGATTGGTGTCAATGGGACCGGGAAATCGACATTACTTGCGATCATTGCGGGCCTTCAGTCAGGCGATGGCGACAAGCAAACGGTGACTTATCCGAGTGACTATCGGATCGGCTATTTGTCACAAACAACTGAATTTGATCCTAGTCAGACAGTTTTGGAAACTATTTTTCAAGGCGAAAGTGAGCAACTGCAAACGGTCAAGCAGTATGAAAAAGCTTTGTTGCAGCTTGCGGCTAATGGCGCTGACCCACTAATACAAAAGGCATATGCGAAAGCCGAAGCGGCGATGACTGAAAAAGATGCTTGGAATACAGATACCAATGCGAAAATCATTTTACAAAAATTAGGCATCGGACAACTGAATCAGAAAATAGCGACCCTTTCTGGCGGTCAAAAAAAGCGGGTGGGTCTTGCCCAAATTTTGATCGACGAACCAGATCTTTTGCTATTGGATGAACCGACCAACCATTTGGATTATGCGGCGATCGAGTGGCTTGAAGATTACTTGAATCATTATCGGGGAGCGGTTTTGTTAGTCACCCATGATCGGTATTTCTTGGATCGGGTGACTAATCGGATCTTTGAATTGTCGTTTGGAAAATTATTCGAATATAAGGGCAATTATCAAGCTTATGTGGAGCAACGAGCCGAGCGAGAAAAGAACGCCTTCGAGCAAGAAAACAAACGTCTCCAGCTATATAAACAAGAATTAGCTTGGATGCGGACGGGAGCTAAGGCGCGAACGACGAAGCAACAAGCACGGATCGATCGTTTCGAAGATTTGGAGAAAAATTTACATCAGGTACAAACAAATGGCAATGTGGCCTTGGATTTTGCGACAAAGCGCTTGGGTAAGCAAGTTTTAGAAGTAAAAAATGGGGCTTACAGTATTGACGGCAAAATGTTATTAGCTGATTTTGATTTGCTGATCACTAAACGCGAGCGCTTGGGTGTCACCGGTGAGAACGGCACTGGCAAATCGACTTTGCTTAATATTTTAGCAGGACTCTTGCCACTTGATCAAGGGCAGCTGATCGTGGGTGAAACGGTGCGCTTGGCTTATTATAAACAACAAAGTGAAGCCATGGACCCCGAGATGCGCATGATCAATTACTTGCAAGAGACAGCCGAAGAGGTTCGCCGCAGTGATGGCACACAAATCGGTGTGGCAGAAATGTTGGAGCAATTTTTATTTCCGCGTTTCATGCATGGCACGAAGATCGGAAAGCTTTCTGGTGGCGAACGGCGCCGCTTGTACTTGCTGAAACTTTTGATCAGTCAGCCAAATGTTTTGCTACTGGATGAACCGACTAATGATTTGGATATCGATACGTTGACCGTGTTAGAAGATTATTTGCAAAGTTTTCCGGGCGCGGTCATCACAGTATCTCATGATCGTTATTTTTTAGATAAAGTGGCCGAGAAATTACTGATTTTTAAAGGGAATGCCGCGATCGATCGCTATTATGGCTCGATCAATGATTATTTGGCCCAAGAAAAAACGCCGTCTCTTGAAAAGACTAAGGAAAAACCTGTGGCAAAAGTTAGTCCTGAAAAAGCCAAGACTAAATTGACTTATAAAGAACAAAAAGAATGGGAGACGATTGAGACTGAAATCGATGAGCTGGAGACTAAATCAGAGCAGTTGACCGAAGCCATGAATCGCCAGGGCGATGATTATACTAAGCTACAGGAATTGCAAGATGAATTATCGACAGTCGATCAGTTATTAGAAGATAAAATGGCACGTTGGGAATATTTGAGCGAATTTGTCTGAAACTCTCACAACAGGGAGAAATTCTTAAAAAATGTTTCACAGTGGGAAAAAATATAAAAGCTTAGCTCCACAAAAGGCGCGGACATTCTGGTAGGGCTAACGCCAGTAAAAACTAAAGGAGGAAGCATCATGGAAGAAGCTTACTTAGATTTAGGCAAAAAAATTTTAACAGAAGGGCATGAGAAAGATGATCGGACGGGTACAGGGACCTTAAGTATCTTTGGTTATCAAATGCGTTTTGATTTAAGTCAAGGCTTTCCGCTACTTACGACCAAGCGCGTGCCCTTTGGCTTGATCAAAAGCGAATTGCTGTGGTTTTTAAAAGGGGATACCAATATCCGTTATTTATTACAACATAACAACCATATTTGGGATGAATGGGCCTTTGAACGCTATGTCAAATCCAGTGATTATAAGGGACCAGATATGACCGATTTTGGCCGTCGCAGTTTGGTCGATGAAGCGTTTAATGAAGCTTATAAAAAAGAATCACAAAGATTTTGTCAAATGATTTTAGATGACCCTGAATTTGCGAGCAAGTACGGCGATCTTGGGAAAGTTTATGGCTATCAATGGCGCCGTTGGGAAACCACGAGCGGTGATACCATCGATCAAATCAAAAACGTGATCGAAATGATCAAAACGACACCGGACTCTCGACGCTTGATCGTTTCAGCTTGGAATCCAGAAGACATTCCGAGCATGGCCCTACCACCATGTCACACGTTATTCCAATTTTACGTGAACGATGGCAAATTGAGTTGTCAATTATATCAACGTAGCGCTGATGTTTTTCTAGGTGTGCCGTTTAATATTGCTAGTTACGCTTTGTTGACGCATTTGATTGCCCATGAAACCGGCCTTGAAGCAGGCGATTTTGTGCATACTTTAGGCGATGCGCATTTATATAAAAATCATATCGAACAGATGAAAGAACAGCTGACGCGGGACGTCCGCCCGGCGCCTCACTTGATTTTAAATCCAGACAAACATTCGATTTTTGATTTTGATATGGAAGATATCAAATTAGAGGGTTATGATCCGCACCCCACGATCAAAGCACCGATTGCTGTCTAAGAAGGAGGGCCAATTTATGCTACAAGCAATTTGGGCACAAGATCAAAATGGTTTGATTGGGAAAGACGATCAGATGCCTTGGCACTTGCCCAGTGATTTAGCTTATTTTAAAAAATTGACGAGTGGGAATACATTGATCATGGGGAGAAAAACTTTTGTGGGAATGGGCAGCCGGCCGTTACCAAATCGGAAAACGGTCATCTTGTCGCGCAATGAAGAATATAATCCGGCTGGCGTCACAGTTCTCCATTCGGTCGAAGAAGTTTTGCATTTTGTAAATAAACAAACAACGCCGGTTTTTATTGCTGGTGGGGCAATGCTTTATCAGACTTTTCTACCTTATTGTGATGTTTTATATCGGACGGTGATCGAGGCTAGTTTTAGTGGAGATACTTATTTTCCCAAGGTAGATTGGTCCCAATGGCAATTGGTCAAGGAAACTGACGGAACTATCGATGAGAAAAATCGTTATCCGCATCGGTTTGAAGTGTATCACAGGAAATAGTTTTTTTGGATCTGGTGAATGAATGGTTGGGATAAGAAGGAAGAAACGTAATCCTTGCTCTACAAAAAGGTAACAAAAAAAGAGTACTTGGCGGTACTCTTTTTTTAGGTATACCATAAGACGGAGAAGAAAATCAAAATCGCGCCTAGGAGAACGAAAAGATGCCAGACCACATGCATGAAGCGGATGTTTTTCATACTGTAAAAAATGGCGCCAATCGTATAGGCAAGACCACCTAAAAATAGCAACATTGTTCCGGTGAAGCCCAAAGAGTGGGTTAGTGGTCCAAATGTCAACACGCAAGACCAACCCATTAAAATGTAAATAATGGTAGAAACTTTTGAGACAGTTTCCTTTTTGTGAAGCGTGCACGATTTGTAAACAATGCCACCGATCGCAAGCGTCCAAATGATACCTAGTAAGGTCCACCCCTGCCAACCACGGATGCTTAATAAGCAGAATGGTGTGTAGCTACCAGCGATCAAGAGGTAGATCGAAGCATGGTCAAAAACCTGAAAAACCTTTTTTGCTCGCGTAAAAATCAGGCTGTGAAATAAGGTCGAAAATAGGAACAATAAAACCATCATCGCACCATAGATGGCATAGGACACTACATGGATAGGCGAACCCAGTCGTGCGCCTTTTACAAGTAGGATGACTAAACCAGCCACGCTAAGTCCAAAACCGATGCCGTGAGTGACAGCATTCAAGACTTCATTGACGATCAAGTATTTGTGAGTGAATTTTGAAGTTTCCATGAAATTGCCTCTTTTCAAAATAATTTAGATGAAAAAAAAACTGTGCTCTGTTATACTGAAATTAATCAAGGCTCAATGTCATTTTACACGATTTTGAAGCTGGTTTAAAGAGAGAGTGAATAATTATGGCAAAACTTAAGATAGTGACTGATTCTTCTTGTACGATGGATCCACGCTTGCGAGATGAATTGGAAATCCACGTGGTTCCCTTATCTGTTATGATAGATGGGACGATTTATCGTGATGATGATCACTTGACTGGTGAAAAATTTATGGATATGATGGCGGCAGGGCATGATTTACCGAAAACAAGTCAACCTGCGATCGGCGAATTTGCTGAACTTTATGATGAGTTAGGCAAGGATGGTAGCGAAGTCTTGTCTATCCATATGACTAAATCTCTGAGTGGTACGGTTGAAGCGGCACGACAAGCGGCAAACTTATCTAAAACCACAGTGAAAGTGATCGACTCAGGTATGATCGATCAATCCCTTTCTTTTGCAGTGATCCGAGCAGCAGAGATGGCGCAAGCAGGGCATAGTATAGATGAAGTCGTTCCTGAAATCGAAAATTTATTAAGTCATTCCAAACTTTTTATCGGGCTTTCGACTTTGGAAAATTTAGTTAGGGGTGGCAGGATCAGCCGAGCCACAGGGATCTTATCCAATATTTTGAACATCCGTGTCATCATGGAATTAAAAAATGCGGAGCTAGTGCCAATTATAAAAGGTCGTGGTGTCAAAACGTTTAATAAATGGTTTGAAAGTTTAAAGGTAGAACTTAAAAACAATCCTAAGATTCAAAAAATCGGGATTTCTTATGCGGGCGGGCTAGAGCAATGTGAAAAATTCAAACGGGAATTACAAGAAATTTTCCCCAGTCTGGATATCACTTTACTTCATACGACTCCGATCGTAGCCACGCATACTGGTAGCGGAGCTTTTGCGATCATGTATTACTGGGATTAAAGAATATCAAAGATGCACTCTTTAGCGGAGGGCGTCTTTTTTTTGCTATTAAGAAAAGATATCTTTTGGGTGTCGTTCAAGGCTTGAAGTATCAGTTTTTATTTAGTAGGGAAAACGCTTGAGCGGTAAGCTTATCGCGGGGAATAACCCTCTAAGAAGATGAAAGGTATCCGAAATCAAAAAGGGAGTGCCTTTGATGGCCCCCTCAAGAATGCGTAAGTAGAGACACAGGATGATTAAGAAAGGCTTAGTACAAAAGAATGGAGTTAGAATAATAAATGGTTTGGTTGCTAAACCCTTATTTTAACTATTAAGGAAGGATATCTTATTGGTGTCGTTTAAGGCTTGACATATCAGTTCTATTGTTGCAAAAAAGGGCTTTAGCGATAAGTTGATGTCAGTGAGAAATCCAAGAAACTGAAAGGAAAGACATGCGAGAACCTTGAATCCAAACAAGAAAACGACGATTTGCATAACTATCTGTAAGATGAAGAGGCAACGACTTGGTAGGCTTGGTCCTCAAAACTACAAAGCCAGGTCCAAGACAAGTGATGCTTAGTGGTTTGAAACTTAATTTTTTGATAGAATGTGTAAAAATTCGTGAAGATTTGTCTTATTTTTGGTAAAATAGAAGACAGTATGCAAGAAGGAGGCCAATTAGGCTTTGAAAGCTTTGAAAATTTTACCAGCATTGATTGGCGTGGCTTGTGTTTCGTTTTTCACTTGTTGGATCCTTTTTAGAAATGTGCCTAAAGCTCAACCGATGTTAGATAAACCGGTGGCTATGGCTGAAGATGGTCATAAAGCAAAATTGCATTATGTGGCTGTGGGCGATTCGTTGACAGAAGGGATCGGCGATGATACCGGTCGCGGTGGATTTGTCTGGGATGTAGCAGATGATTTACAAGACAAATTTGGCTTGACTAGTGTTGAGATCGACAATTACGGTGTTTCAGGCAATCGTAGTGATCAAATTTTAAAACGGATCAATGAACAAGAAGATATGCAAAAAAATATTGGGACAGCTGATTTCATCACTCTTACTGTAGGTGGGAATGATGTGATGAAGGTGATCAAAAATAATATTTTCGGTTTGAAGGTCACAAGTTTTACAAAACCACAGAAAAAATATGTTAAAAATTTAACTGAGATTTTGGCGACAATGCGGCAACTAAATGCCGAGGCGCCAATTTACGTCTTGAGTTTCTATAATCCTTTCTATTTTAATTTTCCTGAAATCACAGACATGGAGACGGTCGTTTCAAATTGGAATCAGGCAACTGAAGATGTGGTCGACACTCTTAGTAACGTCTACTTTGTTGATATCGATGCGTTGATGACCAATGGTGGCGAAGAAGAGCCGACGGTGGGTACTAGTGAAAGTGAGACCGCTGCTTCATCAGAGAATTTGAACACGCTCAAAAACGAATTACTGAGTGATGCCGACAATTTTCATCCGAATACCTATGGCTATCAGTTGATCGCAAAAAAAGTGACAGAGGAACTTATTTCAACGAAGGATGAGTGGTTAGTGGAGGATGCGAGCGATGAAAAATAAAAAACATGCCGGAGATAAAGGATCATTTTCTACTTGGTGGCAAAAAATCAATAAGTGGAAGGTTGCTTTCCTCCTATTAGTTGGCGCTTTGATCGGTAGTGGAATCTTTCTTTATTCACGCTTGACAGAAGAGCGGGAAGTTTTGACGCAAGAGATACCTGAACTCGTCGCTAAAGAAGGCACTCCAGTCTTGTCCGTCAGTAGCAATAAAGAGCAGATTAATTCTTTGATCACTTTCTTTTTAGATCGTTATCAAGCTGATTCTGATGTGAAATACCAGTTCACTTTGGAAAATCAAGCGTTGCTTACGGGCGAATTTGAAATTTTGAATTTTCCTTTGACTTTTTATCTCTATTTCCAGCCTTATGTGATGGATACTGGGAATGTGCAGCTTAAGGCTACAAGTCTTTCGGTCGGCACTTTAACGATCCCGATTAAACAAGTCATGAAAATGGTTCAAAATAATTTTAAGTTCCCTGATTGGGTCGAAGTCGATCCCGATAATGGAACGATCATGATCCGCTTCGATCAATTCCGAATGCAAAATGGTTTGTTCATTCGAGCTGAAAAAATCGATTTAGTCGATGATGATATTCAGGTAAATCTTTATTTACCTAAAGAGACGGAGGAAAAATAATGGAACGAGCAATTTTTGCAGGTGGCTGTTTTTGGTGTATGGTCCAACCGTTTGATGAACACCCGGGGATCTATTCAGTGGTTTCTGGCTACACGGGTGGGCATGTGCCAAATCCGACCTATGAACAAGTTTGTAGCCATATGACCGGACATACTGAAGCTGTCGAGATCATCTTTGATCCAACTGTTATTTCTTATGACGAATTAGTCCAAATTTATTGGCAACAAACCGACCCGACCGATGCGTTTGGCCAATTTCAAGATCGTGGGGATAATTATCGTCCGGTGATCTTTTATCTGAATGAAGAACAAAAGCGAATAGCTGAAAAAAGCAAAGCCGACTTAGCTGCTAGTGGTCGTTTTGACCGGCCGATCGTGACGCAAATCGAAAAAGCGCAACCTTTCTATCCAGCCGAGAATTACCATCAAGAGTATTATAAAACTCATCCACAAAATTTTGCCAGAAATCATGCTAGACGAGCGGCTTTTTTAAAGGAGAATTGGTGAGTGAGTAAACGGAGAAGTTTTTATCATTATGTGCTAACCTTACGTGGGCCGGATCGTGCCAATGACGAGCAAATTTTTGCAGTCAATGTCGGTAAAGATATTCAATTTCCTAAACAAGCCGAAGATTACGAGA
Source organism: Tetragenococcus sp. (assembly GCA_041859945.1). Classification (GTDB taxonomy): domain Bacteria; phylum Bacillota; class Bacilli; order Lactobacillales; family Enterococcaceae; genus Tetragenococcus. The sequence continues at coordinate 26,033 of JBFLGC010000026.1, read as the reverse complement.
CATTGGCCAACTACTTAGAACTACATGTAGACTACGTGACTTCAATGGATATTTTTGATGCGATCTGGCAGAAATATTTAGAAAACAATTAAGCAAATGATAGGAGGAAAATGATGCAAGGCAAGCAGATTTCGTTTCTTCGTTATTTGATTTCGCTTTTGTGTGTGGCAATTTTGGCAGCTGGTGGGATGTACCTTTATATGACTCCAGCTACTTTGACAGAAGAAACAGCGAGTGAAGATGATGAACTAGCGAAAGTCCATGCGCTTTTTCATGCCATCCAAGATAATTATTATAAAAAAGTTGCTCCGGATACATTGATCGAAGGTGCCTTGGCGGGGATGACGGATAGTTTGGATGATCCTTACACCAACTACTTGGGAAAAGAAGATGCCAACTCGTTTACACAATCATTGTCAGATAGTTTTGAAGGCATCGGAGCTACACTTTCCATGATTGAAGAGTGGCCCGTTGTGGTGCAAGCGCCGGTCAAGGGGAGTCCAGCTGAAAAGGCAGGGTTGAAAGTGGATGATAAGATCCTTGAAGTAGACGGTGAAAAAACGCAAGGTAAGACCTTAAACGAAGTAGTTGCCTTGATCCGCGGAGAAAAAGGGACCGCTGTTACTTTGGTCCTACAACGTGGTGACACGACATTTGATGTGACGATCACTCGTGATAAGATCGCTGTTGCTTCGATCGAAAGTGAATTGGATGAAAAAAATGCGACGATCGGCCGTATCGAAATTGTCAGTTTTAGTGAAAGCACAGCGAAAGAATTAAAAGAAACAATTGAGAAATTACGCAAAGAAGGAGCTTTGTCCTTTGTGATCGATGTTCGCCAAAACCCGGGCGGTTATTTGGATCAAGTAGAGATCATGAGTAGTATGTTTTTAAAAGATGGCCAAACGATCGTGCAATTTGCGACGGGGGATGAAATCATCGATAAAACCGTGGCTTCTAAAAATTTGGATGATGGCTTTAAAGTGACGGAACCGACTGTGGTCCTAGTGGATAGTGGTAGTGCTTCTGCGGCTGAGATTTTTGCAGCGGCTTTAAAAGAATCGGCAAATATCCCGATCATTGGGACCACAACTTATGGCAAAGGAACCGTTCAAAATGTCAGCGAATTTGGTGATCAAAGCGAACTGAAGATGACCGTGCAGAAATGGTTGACACCAAATGGGGAGTGGCTCAATGAAACTGGTTTGAAGCCAACGACTACAGTGGATTTACCCGATTACGCCTATTTACCGCCTTTATCCAGTGAGCAAGTGTTAAAGGCCGGTGATGAATCGAAAAATGTTCAAAATTTGAATACTTTCTTAAAAGCTTTAGGGTATACGACAAATGGCAACAGTTTTAATGAGGACACGCAAAAAGCAGTAGAAAGTTTCCAAAAAGAGCATGACTTAGAAGTGACCGGTGCTATGGATAGCAGCACAGCCACGGCTATCAATAAAGCTCTATTCGAACAGATCCAAGCTACTGATCCGATTTATGATAAAGCCGTCGACACGCTAGTAACTACTAATTAAAGGGTGAGATCCGAATGAATAAAGAGCGAGTTTTTGCGATCATCTGGTTGGTCCTCAAATATACATTTTTAGCAGGTGGCTTGGCCTTGATCATCCGTGGCTTCTTGCTGATACCGGTCCCTGTCGAAGGCAATTCGATGGAAGGTACCTTACAGCAAAATGATATGGTGGTCATGGAAAAACTGTCAAAGATCGATCGTTTCGATGTGGTTGTTTTTAAAGCAACAGATGGTACGATTTATGTCAAGCGGGTCATCGGTCTACCTGGAGAATCGGTCAGTTATAAGGATGATCAACTTTATATAAATGGGAAAAAGCTAGCCGAACCTTTCTTAGAAAATAATCACAAGACTGATGTCGACGAGATGATCCCCTATACTTACGATTTTGATTTTGAAGAATTGATGGGCGTCAAAAAGCTAGGCAAAGACAGTTATTTTGTCATGGGTGATAATCGTCGTGTGTCAAAAGATAGTCGTTCATTTGGGGCCATTTCCTCAGAGAATATCCTGGGCAAAGCTCGCTTTGTTTATTATCCTTTAAAACATTGGCGGTTTATTTAAAAAAATTCCACAAGGCGCAAAGTTTAGCGTTTTGTGGAGTTTTTGTTTGGATGGATGCCTTCTCGACGAGTCCGATGCTTTTTCCTCAAAGAACCAGTAAAAAGAAATCTATAAAACCGTGATTTGATAACAGACAAAATGTCAGAAATCGAAAAAAATAAAATACGCTTGGTAACCCAAAGCATCATTTTGAACATCTAAAAAAGGATTGAAACCAACGCTTAAAAACTGAAAAATTTTTAAGCGTTAAGAAAGTTATATCATTTCGGCAGTATTCAAAGCTTGCTCCACAATCACTAGGGGGAAAATGAAGTTCTTCCTCTTTAAAAATAAAGAGAGAACTATGTTATAGGGACTATTTATCCCAATTTAAACTATTTTTGAGACGGAGCTTTAAAATCCTATGGAAGATATTTGGGTAAAAGAGAGACAAATGTTTGTTTCCAATACAAGAAAGGCAAACTTGGCAAGGAAAACGGTGGTTGCCAATACAAGAAAGGGTAACTTGGCAAGGACAGCGGGAGTCTTTCATTCAAGCAAGCAAGAAAACGACGATTTTTTTAATAGGTTTTGGGCTACCTAACCAAATATGAAAGCACAGCATTTCCAATTAATTCGGGGGTGTTGTGCTTTTTTCTGTTAAAGTTTCTAGTCAGTGATGGTTTGGTCCAGCCCATCATTTTAAGCTTTTTTATAATTTCGAAACGTGGATCTGATTGCTATTTACAAATTCTATACATTCCTTTACAAGAAAGTGAGAGAAGATTTAGGAAAAATTTAAATTAAAATTATATATTTAAATAGGAAAGAGACTTCATTTTAAAAAGAAGGAGGAGAAAAACAAGTGGAAAAGTGCCCGACTGAGATTCTTGTAGACCTTTTTCCTATTAGGAGATTGCAAAAGTGCTCAAAAAATGAAAATAAGGCAAAAAATTGAAAAATTAGCGGTTTTGAAAATGTCTTATTCTGTCAAGATGTGGATGATGCCATAGAAATTGAAGCTACTAAGACTGATGAATGAAGCTATATGGAGTTTGTCAGATATTTAATTTATTGAAATGAAAGATGAAGACTATGAAGTTATTGATAAGATGATTAAAACCTTACATTTGGAGGGATTATAAGAATGAAAAAAATGAAATTTGTTTCTTGGGTAGTTGGTTATTTTTTTGTTGGAATGATGATTTCGAACTTTGATCCAGTTGCAACTGTATACGCACAAGATGACAATCAAATACAAACAAGTGCTGAAGAAAATCCAACGATCTATCGGACAGTGACCTTTGATTCAAATGGCGGAAGCGAAGTAGCGCCCGTGAAAGTAGAACATGCCTATCGTGTGGCAGAACCAGAGGCGCCAACGCGCCCCGGCTATACTTTTAAAGGCTGGAACAAGGAAGGGTCGCAACAAGCTTTTGATTTTGTAAATGAAGTGGTAACCTCCGATATCACATTAGTAGCCCAATGGGAGGAAGAGTTACTTTCAAAGGAAAATGATCAAAGTAGAAATGACATGAAAAAAGAAAAAAACTCTCAAAAAAATTCCCCGCAAATTATTTCAAAAGTAGAAACTAAACAATTGCCCAAAACAGGAAGTATAAATACAAACACCACTAGTTTTGTAGGACTTTTAATACTTGGCCTTATGTCGATAGTAATCTTTTACCGATATAAAAAAATAAAGATAAAATAACTTAATGCTTGCACGTGAAATTCATCTTCAACTTCTTTTGAGATACTATTGAGTCTCAGTGATAGCAAAAAATGAAAGTAGAGAGGTAGATCGTTAGTCACATCTACCTCTTTTTTTGTTGAACCATGAGTTTCTTCTCTACGAAACCATTGTACTTTAAGAAAAGTTAGAAAAAATCTTTGAAAACTGGTATACTAAAAAGGACTTAAGTTAGAAAGGAGCCTTAAACATGGCTACTATTCAATGGTTTCCGGGACATATGGCCAAAGCTAAAAAACAAGTCAGCGAACAGTTGAAGTTTGTAGATATTGTTTTTGAATTAGTCGATGGACGCTTGCCACTGTCGTCACGAAATCCAATGTTGGATCAAATTTTACAGCAAAAACCACGGTTGGTCTTAATCAATAAGGCTGATTTAGCTGATCCAGTACAAACCCAAAAATGGGAACTTTATTTTCAAGAACAAGGATTTGCGGTACTTGCGATCAATGCTCAAGAAAACAAGGGCGTGAATAAGATCGTCGCTAGCGCCAAAGTTGCCTTGCAAGAAAAGCTTGCTCGTGACACCAGACGAGGCATCAAGCCACGACCGATCAGAGCGATGGTGATCGGCATCCCTAACGTCGGAAAGTCGACTCTACTCAATCGTTTGGCAGGGAAAAAAGTGGCTCAAACTGGCAACAAACCTGGCGTGACCAAGGGGCAACAATGGATCCGCTTTGGTCGTGAATTAGAGCTTTTAGATACACCAGGGATCTTATGGCCCAAATTTGAAGACCAAGAAATCGGTTTGAAATTGGCTTTGACCGGGGCCATCAAGGATCAATTATTAGCATTAGATGATATTGCCCTGTATGGCTTGGATTTTTTTGCTCATCATTATCCAGTAGCTCTACAAGAAAAATATCGTTTGACGGATGCAGAAAGGACCCTGCCGACTGCTGAGTTATTGATGAAAATAACCGAGAAACAGGGCTTCCGTGAGGATTATGAGCGTGGTAGTGAACGGATCATTTTCGATATTCGCCAAGGAAAATTAGGGCGTTTTACCTTGGATCGTTATGAAGAAACGGGTGCTCTTGATGACTAAACGGGAATCAATTGCCGCGATCAAAGAACACTTGCAACTGATCTGGGATGTGAACGATCCTTATTTGCAAAATTTAAGAGCTGATGAACGCTCAGGTGTGCAAAAATGCTTGGCTCAGTGGGAAAAAAAACAGCAAGTACAAAAACAATTGGAAGAGCAATATCAGACCATGCAGATTTTTGAAGAAGCTTGTTGGGCTCAAGGAGATTCCCTTGTTGCTGGCATCGATGAGGTCGGGCGCGGCCCGTTAGCCGGACCGGTCGTGGCGGCCGCTGTTATTTTACCACGTGATCATAAGATCTTAGGTTTGAATGATTCGAAACAATTGAGCGCTAAAAAAAGAGAGACATTAGCCGCAGCTATTAAAGAGCAAGCCCTAGCTATCGGGATCGGTCGTGTGGAACCGGCAGAAATCGATCGAATCAACATTTATCAAGCGAGTCGAGTAGCAATGACGCAGGCCGTTACCAATTTAAAGGTCACAGCCGATCATTTGCTGATAGATGCCATGACGCTAGATTTACCTATTGCCCAAGAAAAAATCATCAAAGGCGATGCACGCTCGGTTTCGATCGCAGCTGCCAGTATTATAGCCAAAGTGTATCGGGACCATTTGATGGCCGACTACCATAAACAGTATCCTTATTATGAATTTGATAAAAATGCGGGCTATGGTACCCGGGCTCACCTTGAGGGCATCAAAGCCCATGGAATCACGCCAATCCATCGCAAAACGTTTGCACCGATAAAAAATTTCATTTTATAAAAAGCTAAAGCCGCTTTTTGTCGTACTTTATAAGGAGGACAGAAAGAGGCGATTTTTTTGAATGAAACAGAATTGACAGAACTTGAGAAATTGATACTAAAGTTAGTTTATTGTGAAGGGATCGGTGTCGTGGGTCGTTGGCGCATCGTACAATTTTGCCAACGTTTTGAAACGACGAATGTAAAAATCGATGAGATGATCCGTATCGCTAATATTTATCAGTATCAGGGGCTGTTCCGCAAAAGTTGGCAACAGTTGACGGCAGAAGCAGTGACCGCCCGTTTGCAAGGACAGCAGTTTGTCACCTTTTTTTCAAAAGCGTATCCGAGTACACTGAAACCTTTACCTTATCCGCCCTTGGTCCTTTTCTATCAAGGCAATCTGCAGTTAGTCGAACAACCGATTTTATCTTTTGTCGGTGCTAGGCAAGCGACGACTTATGCTAAACAAGTGGTTTGGCATTTTGTGCCTAAGTTAGTTGAGCGGAAATTTGTGATCGCTAGTGGCCTAGCCAAAGGTGTCGATTGCGCTAGTCATGCGGCGGCCATTTCAGCAATGGGCAAGACGATTGGTGTGATCGGCTGTGGTCTAGATACTTGTTATCCGCGTGAAGCGAAAGATCTGTTTGCCAAGATGAAGCAAGAACACTTGGTTTTAAGCGAATATCCACAAGGAACTGGGGTACGTCGCGATCATTTTCCAATGCGCAATCGGATCATTGCCGGTCTTGGTCAGGGAACGATTGTGATCGAGGCTAAAGAAAAAAGTGGTTCTTTGATTACGGCTCAACAGGCCCTAGAATTTGGCAAAGAGGTTTTTGCGATCCCCGGTGAGATTTTAAGTGGGCAATCGAGCGGCTGTCATCATTTGATCCAGGATGGGGCCAAATGTGTCTATCAGGTAGAAGATATTTTAGAAGAATTACCAGAATTTTAATAAATACGCGTATAAATTTTTTAGTGCTTTGGGTTTAAATGCTATTTTCATAAGAAAAGCTTATAAAATGGCGATTAATAGCGGTTGGTCAATGTCCTCATCAGCCGCTATTTTTTATCATTTTGACAAACTTTACTGATCGCCGTCCTTGACAAACTTATTTTGAATCGATATGATAGGCTACGATTTGTTACACCTAAACTTTTAAGTGTATATATAGTAGAAAGAATTGGGAAGGAGCCATTTTATTTATGGCATATAAGTATCTGGTCATTGTTGAATCACCAGCCAAAGCAAAAACGATCGAAAAATATCTGGGTAGGAATTACAAAGTTGTCGCAAGCGTCGGCCACATTCGCGATTTACCGAAAAGTAAGATGGGGATCGATGTTGAAAATAATTACGAACCCCATTATATTTCGATCCGTGGTAAAGGCGATGTTATTAAAAGTCTACGTTCGGCAGCTAAAAAGGCTGAAAAAGTCTATCTCGCCAGTGACCCGGATAGAGAAGGGGAAGCTATTGCTTGGCATTTAGCTTATTTATTAGGCTTAGATTTGAATGATAAGAATCGGGTTGTTTTTAATGAAATAACGAAAGAAGCTGTTAAAGCAGCTTTTAAAAATCCACGGACGATCGATTTAGATTTGGTCGATGCCCAACAAGCGCGTCGTGTCCTTGATCGTTTGGTTGGTTATTCGATCAGTCCGATTTTATGGAAAAAAGTGAAAAAAGGCTTAAGTGCTGGTCGTGTCCAATCCGTGACTTTGAAGTTGATCATTGACCGTGAAAATGAGATCCGCAATTTTAAGCCAGAAGAATATTGGAGTATCGATGGTAATTTTAAAAAAGGCAGTAAGAAATTCAAAGCTACTTTTTGGGGCTTGGATGGTAAGAAAGCAAAACTGGCCAACGAGGCTGATGTGAAAGCTGTCACTGACCGGATTTCGGGAAAAGATTATCAAGTGACGAAGGTCGAGAAAAAGGAGCGTCGGCGCAATCCGGCGGCCCCCTTTACTACGAGTAGTTTGCAACAGGAAGCAGCGCGGAAGTTGAATTTTCGGACGCGAAAAACCATGATGGTCGCTCAACAATTGTATGAAGGAATCCCGCTTGGCAAACAAGGCACAGTTGGTTTGATCACTTATATGCGTACCGACTCGAAACGGATCGCTGATAGTGCCAAGGTAGAAGTCACGGATTATATCGAAACAACGTATGGTAAGGAATATGCGGCTCATGGTGGGAAGAAATTGCAGAATGCGCAAGGGGCCCAAGATGCCCATGAAGCCATTCGTCCGACGAGTGCCATCCGGACACCCAATGACATCGAACAGTATTTAAATAAAGACCAAATGAAGTTATATTCTTTGATTTGGTCCCGTTTTGTGGCTAGTCAAATGACGCCAGCCGTGATGGATACCGTTAAGGCGACCTTGGATCAAAAAGGGGTGACCTTTATTGCCAATGGCTCGAAAATCAAGTTTCCGGGCTTTATGAAAGTCTATGTTGAAGGCCGCGATGATGGTAAGGAAGACAAAGATAACCTCTTGCCAGACTTAGCTGTCGGCGATGCTGTGCAATCTCTTGATATCGAACCAAAGCAACATTTCACCCAGCCACCAGCACGTTTTAGTGAAGCTACCTTGATCCGGACGTTGGAAGAAAATGGTGTCGGCCGACCATCGACCTATGCGCCGACTTTGGAAACCATCCAAAAACGTTATTATGTGAAGTTGGCTCAACGGCGCTTTGAACCAACTGAATTAGGTGAAATCGTCAATTCTCTGATCGAAGAATTTTTCCCACAAATCGTCGATGTGCATTTTACGGCGGAAATGGAAGGTAATTTGGACGAAGTCGAAGCGGGCAAACGCAACTGGATCCAAGTGGTCGATCAATTCTACCGTCCCTTTGAAAAGGAATTAGGTACGGCAGAAGAAAAAATGGAGAAAATCCAGATAAAAGATGAGCCAGCTGGTTTTGATTGTGAGCTTTGCGGTCATCCTATGGTCATCAAGATGGGACGTTATGGAAAATTTTATGCTTGTAGCAACTTCCCAGAATGCCGCAATACCAAACCAATCGTGAAAGAGATCGGGGTCACTTGCCCACTTTGCCATAAAGGCCAAGTCGTCGAACGTAAATCGAAGAAAAATCGGGTCTTTTATGGCTGTGACCGTTATCCAGAATGTGATTTTACTTCTTGGGACAAGCCGATCGCTCGCAATTGTCCAAAATGTGATCATTATCTCGTTGAGAAGAAAATCAAAGGTGGTAAACAGATTCTTTGTCCAAATGGGGATTACAAGGAACAAGCCCAAAAATAGGGTCAAGGAGGAAATAGATGAAAGCAGTCAATGTGATAGGTGCCGGACTGGCCGGCAGTGAAGCCGCTTGGCAAATCGCTCAAGCGGGTGTCCCCGTTCATTTGTATGAAATGAGACCAGTGAAGTCAACGGAGGCCCATCATACCGGAAATTTCGCTGAATTAGTCTGTACCAATTCTTTGCGTGGCAATAGTCTGACCAATGCTGTCGGTGTCTTGAAAGAAGAAATGCGTCGGCTAAATTCGGTCATTATTACTTGCGCTGATGCGACCGCGGTCCCGGCTGGTGGTGCTTTGGCCGTCGATCGAGATTCGTTTGCTGAATTAGTCACTCAAAAAGTCAAAGAACATCCCTTGGTAACGGTGATCGCTGAAGAAATCACAGAAATCCCCAGCGGTATTACGGTTATTGCAACCGGACCATTGACCTCGGCACCGTTAGCACAAGCGATCAAAGATTTTAATGGCTCGGATGGCTTCTATTTTTATGATGCCGCAGCTCCGATCATCGACAAAGCTTCGATCGATAGGGATAAAGTTTACTTGAAATCGCGCTATGACAAAGGCGAAGCGGCTTATTTGAACTGTCCCATGAGTAAAGAAGAGTTCGAGGCTTTTTATGAAGCCTTGATTCACGCGGAAGTGGCCCCACAAAAGGAGTTTGAAAAAGAGAAATTTTTTGAAGGCTGTATGCCGATCGAAGTCATGGCCAAACGTGGCGCTAAAACCTTACTATTTGGGCCGATGAAACCAGTAGGCCTAGAAGATCCTAAGACAGGGGTGCGTCCATATGCCGTGATCCAGTTGCGACAAGACAATGCGGTAGCTTCTTTGTATAATATCGTTGGTTTCCAAACCCATTTGAAATGGGGCGAACAAAAACGTGTCTTTCAAATGATTCCTGGTTTGGAAAAGGCGGAAATCGTCCGTTATGGTGTCATGCATCGCAATAGCTTCATGAACTCACCTGAATTATTAAAGCCGACCTATCAATCACGTAAACGCGAAGATCTCTTTTTTGCCGGACAAATGACTGGTGTGGAAGGCTACGTAGAAAGTGCCGCTAGTGGTTTGTTAGCGGGCGTCAATGCCGCTCGTTTGGCTAAGGACGAATCACCGATCGAAATGCCACAAGAAACCGCGATCGGCAGTATGGCTTATTACATTACTCATGCTTCTGGGAAAAATTTTCAACCAATGAATGCTAACTTTGGTATTTTTCCCGAATTACCAGAACGGATCCGTGATAAAAAAGTCCGCTATGAAACGATTGCTAACCGAGCCTTGGCTCGTCTGGAAGAAGCTAAGAAAAATATCTGAATTGAAAATAGTGCTTCCTTGCTGTTATTGTGGCAAGGAAGCTTTTTACATGTATACGGATGCAACTTTTTTGCACCATGAAAGGCACCCGAATCGTAAAAGCAGGTACCTTTCATCTCGCGACCAAGCAAGTAGGTGGTTATTTGGCTGTGAAACGCTAGAAATTAGGAAGTAAGGATGGATACGATTATTTTAATTCGATGAATGAAAATTTAAGCGAATTGATTGTGTTTTTATTTGACCAATGACACTCGTTGTCATATGATAGTATCATCTCATGTAAGGGGTTGAAGATGATGATTGACCAGTGGATCATGCAGCTCAAACGATTACTCGTGGATCAGTCGACTTTTGTTAAAGGATTCGTTTGGATTATTCTTTTGGCGTTACTTGTTTTGGTGGTCTATGTGATTTTTTCTTTATTATTTTTTCCGTTGATGACTTTGTACAATCGTTTGACGGACAAAAATAAGACAAATGTCATGGCGCAAAATGAGTATTTGATTGGAGAATTGACAGAAAAAATCCAAGGAGATTCGATCGGTGAAGTGATGGAAATTGGTAGTCATGCGGCACGGACTGTGTATCCAGCCAAGTTTTATCGGACAAAAGATCGTGAGGAAGGATTATTGCTTGCGATCGGAACTAAAGTCTTGATCATTGATTTCGATGAAAAAGGTTGTGCGCTTGTCATCAAAAGCAATCAATTAGGAGAATAAAAAGGAGTGATAAAATGTTTGAATTTTTAGGTGGTACTGTTTTTTGGATCATTTTAGTCGTCATTTTATTAGTGTTTTTTTTGATGATCCGTTATCGGATCGGCAAACCGGATGAAGCTTTGATCGTCACAGGTTCGTTGTTGGGAAAAGAAGGTATCAAGATCTTGAAGAACAGTGGGACTTTTGTGATCCCCATTGTTCAAAAGGCGCATACCTTGAGTTTACTTACGCATAAGTTAGAAATCGGGACGCCAGAAGTGTATACCGAACAAGGGGTTCCCATTTTAGCTAGTGCAACAGTCCTTGTCAAAGTTGGCAACAGTGTCGAATCGATCAAGACTGCGGCGGAACAATACCTAGGCAAATCGACCAAAGAACTTGAAGATGAAGCCCAAGAAGTTTTGGAAGGTCACTTACGGGCTATTTTAGGGGCGATGACAGTTGAAGCCATCTATAAAAACCGTGATGACTTTGCGGAACAAGTCCAACAAGTAGCATCGACCGATTTACGCAAAATGGGTTTGGAAATCGTCTCTTTCACGATCAAAGACGTGACCGATCCTAATGGGTATTTGGATGCTTTAGGCCGTCCCCAAATCGCAGAAGTCAAGAAAAATGCCGAAGTAGCTGAATCGAATGCTTTACGCGAAACGCGGATCAAACAAGCTGAAAATGAACAATTGGCGCAACACGAAGAAATCCGTCGCCGCACTGAAATTGCCGAGGCCACTAAGGAAATGGGCTTGAAACAAGCACAATATAAGCAAGAACAAGAAGTAGCCGATGCCAAAGCAGAACAAATAGCCATCGGAGAAAAAATGAAAGTTCGCCTGATCGAACAAGATAAAAATATCGAAATTCAAGATAAACAAGCCGAATTGACGGAAAAAGAATTGAATGCTACGGTTCGTAAAAAAGCGGAAGCCGATAAATACGTGATCGAACAAAATGCCTTAGCTGAGAAATCGAAAGAAATCGCTAAAGCGGAAGCGGAAGCCGAAAAAGTTCGTTTGGCGGCTGATGCTGAATCGCAACGGATCTCTAAATTGGGGAATGCGGAAGCGGATAAAATTACTAAAGTCGGTCAAGCGGAAGCCGAAAGTAAAGAAAAGATGGCCTTGGCTTTGCAAAAACTCAATGAAGCAGGTATCTTGATGGAATTTATCAAAGTCTTGCCGGAAATTGCGAAGGCAGTTAATGAACCGATCAGTAACATCGATAAAATCGTTAGTTTCGGTGGTGGTGATGGGGTCCATGACTTGGGCGAAGCAGGATTGGCGCGGACATTTGATACGATCAAAGAAACGACGGGCCTTGACTTGGTTTCCTTGATCAATGATACGATGTCCACCAAACAAGGAAATAAAGAGCTAGTCGCAGCCATTGACAATAAAGGTCCTGAGACGGCAACTGAAGCGTCCACTGAAACTGAATAAAAATCAAGAAAGTTCACTGGTTCATTCCGGTGAACTTTTTAAATATTTTTAAGACCAAGGCTGAAAGACTAAAAAATAGTTGTGTCCAATAGAGTCAAATGTTTGCAAAGCCAAGTAAGAAAACGTCGCTTTTTTCTAAACCATAGACTACAAAATAAGTCAATGACTTTTTTATTGTTAAATTGTGAATGAATTTTGAAAGATTGCTTAAATTCTGACAATTAAATTGTTTTTTTTTAATGACTGTGATAAAGTGAAATTACATTTTGAAATGGGGGAAAAACGTTGTCTGAAACGAATTGGCCGGAAGAGTTTTTTCGTTATTTAATCGTGGAACGAGGGTATTCGGAAAAGACCAAATTTGCCTATGAAGAAGACCTGACCGATTTCTTAGATTTTTTGGAAACTTCTGGTGATGCTGATTTTTTAAAGATCGATCACAGAGACGTCCGGGTCTATCTGGGTTTTTTGACCGAAAAGCAATATAGTCGCAACACGATCAGTCGCAAAATCGCAAGTTTGCGGTCTTTCTATCAGTATTTGTTGAAACAAGAAGTGATTGCGGAGAATCCTTTTTCTTACATTCATTTGAAAAAGAAAAATGCCAAGTTACCGCGTTTTTTTTACGAGGAAGAAATGGATGCGCTTTTTGATAGTGTCCAGGGAAAAGAACCTTTACGACAACGTGACCGCGCGCTATTAGAAGTTTTGTATGGCGCTGGGTTGCGGGTTTCAGAGTGTGCCAAATTGCAATTGTCGGCCATCGATTGGCCTAATGAAGTCCTTTTGATCCACGGCAAAGGAAACAAAGATCGCTATGTACCCTTTGGCATTTATGCTCAGGAAGCAGTCCAAGATTATTTGGCTTCTGGGCGTAAAGAATTAATGGATCATTTTCATAAGGAACATGATTTTTTATTTATCAATCGCTTGGGTGATCCGATCACGCCGACTGGTATCGAATATGCGCTGAATCAACTGATCAAGCGCAGTAGTTTAGACAGTCAGATCCATCCGCATATGTTGCGACATACCTTTGCGACCCATTTATTGAACAACGGAGCGGATATGCGAACGGTACAAGAATTGTTAGGGCATGCTAATTTGTCAACGACCCAGATCTATGCACATGTTACCAAGGAAAGTTTACAAGCGAATTATCGTAAATTTCATCCTAGGGCATGATCGATTTGATTATTTAGGAGGAAAAAAATTTATGGAATCACAATTTCATTCAACGACCATCTGTGCTGTTGAACAAGATGGTCATTTTGCTATGGCTGGTGACGGTCAAGTCACGATGGGTGAACAGATCGTGATGAAGGGAACGGCTAGAAAGGTCCGCCGGATCTATAATGATGAAGTCGTGGTCGGCTTTGCTGGCGGGGTAGCAGATGCTTTTACCCTCGAAGAAAAATTTGAAGAAAAATTAAATGAATTCAATGGTAATCTTCAGCGAGCAGCTGTTGAACTGGCCCAAGAATGGCGCTCACAACAAGCCATGCAAAAGCTAGAAGCGATGTTGATCGTAATGAACAAAAAAGAAATGTTACTTGTTTCAGGAACAGGCGAAGTAATCACACCGGATGATGGGATCTTAGCAATCGGTTCTGGTGGGAATTACGCTTTAGCTGCGGCGCGTTCAATGAAAAAATATGGGAAAGGAACGATGTCAGCCAAAGAAATCGCTGAAAATTCGCTCAATATAGCCGCCGATATTTGTATCTTTACCAACCATAATATTATTGTGGAGGAATGCTAAAAAATGATGGATCAAAATATTTCACCTAGAAAAATCGTAGAAGAACTTGATCAATATATCGTCGGTCAAGAGGCTGCGAAAAAATCAGTAGCCGTTGCCTTGCGTAATCGCTACCGACGTTTACAACTCGATGAAAAGATGCAAGAAGAAGTCACACCTAAAAATATTTTGATGATCGGACCAACGGGGGTCGGCAAAACTGAGATCGCGCGTCGTTTGGCTCGGATCGTAAACGCCCCATTTGTCAAAGTAGAAGCAACAAAATTCACAGAGGTAGGTTATGTTGGTCGCGATGTCGAATCGATGGTCCGTGATTTGGTAGAAAATGCCATTCAGATCGTACGTAAAGAGCAATATAGTAATGTGTACATGCAAGCAGAGAAAAAAGCCAATCGTCGTCTAGCTAAAATCCTTGCGCCGGGCATCAAAAAGGAAAAACGCAAGAATAATAATCCTTACGAGCAAATGATGAATATGTTCAATCAAACGCAAGAAGAAGAACCACAAGAGGAATTGACTGATGAAATCCGCATCAATCGACAAACGATCTATGAACAGTTGCAAAAAGGAATCTTAGATAATCGTGAAGTAACGATCGAAATGAATGAACCGAAAACCTCAACGTCGATGATAAATCCGGGGTTAGAACAAATGGGCATCGATTTAGGTGACACTTTAGATGCCTTGAAGCCTCAGAAAAAGATCGAACGGACAGTTTCCGTCAAAGAAGCCCGCGAATTGTTGATCCAAGAAGAATCTTCCAAATTGGTCAATGATGCGGATATCCATAATGCCGCCTTGAAATTAGCGGAATCAAGTGGCATCATTTTTATTGATGAAATCGATAAGATCACTTCCAAATCGCAACAATCTGGTGAAGTTTCTCGTGAAGGTGTGCAACGGGATATCTTACCGATCGTTGAAGGTTCACAAGTCAACACCAAATATGGTGTGCTTCAAACGGATCATGTTTTGTTTATTGCCTCAGGAGCGTTCCATGTGTCTAAACCGAGTGATTTGATCCCTGAATTACAAGGAAGATTTCCGATCCGAGTGGAATTGGATGATTTGACTGCAGAAGATTTTGTGCGTATCTTAAAAGAACCCAACAATGCTTTGGTCAAACAATATGTGGCTTTATTGGGCACCGAGAATGTGACTGTGACCTTTACTTTAGAAGCTATTGAAAAAATCGCTGAGATCGCTTTTCGAGTCAATCGTGATACGGAAAATATCGGGGCGCGGCGTTTGCATACGATTTTAGAAAAATTGTTGGAAGATCTGTTGTTTGAAGCTTCAGAAATGCAAATGGGCGAGATCACGATCACCGAAGCTTATGTGGAAGAAAAATTGAGCGATATCGCCGAAGATGCTGATTTGAGCCGCTATATTTTATAAAAAATGTAAAAAATGAAGAATAGGGAAGGGGAAAAAATGGCAACTCTTTTAGAACAAACCAGAAAGATCAACCAGTTATTGCAACAAAAAAATACCTTTAGTACAGAATCGGATCTACCTTATGCGCAAATGGCTAAAATTTTAGGAGATATTTTAGATAGTAATTGTTACATCATCAGCAACGTCGGCCATGTCTTAGGCTTTACCGAAAAGCATGATGTCAACAATGAACGGATTAAAAACATGTTTGTCAGCAAACAATTTCCTGAAACTTACACTGATATGGTCGGCATGCTTTCTGCTACAAAAGCCAATATCGGAATCGATAATGATATGACTGCTTTTCCGATCGAATGGCGCGATTTATATCCGAATGGCTTGACGACAGTGGTGCCGATCTTTGGCGCTGGGGAACGTTTGGGAACGATCATTTTGTCAAGAAATGATCAACGATTTGATGAAGATGATCTAGTGCTATCTGAATATAGTGCGACAGTTGTTGGGATGCAGATCTTGTACCAAAACTCGCGCGATATCGAAGCAAATATTCGCAGTACGACAGCAGTACAAATGGCGATCAACACCTTATCATATAGTGAATTGATCGCGGTCCAAGCCATTTTTAAGGCGTTAGATGGGGATGAAGGTCGTTTGACTGCTTCAAGCATCGCTGATGAGATTGGGATCACGCGCTCGGTCATCGTCAATGCTTTGCGAAAGTTAGAATCAGCAGGCGTGATCGAATCTCGTTCTTTGGGAATGAAAGGGACTTACTTGAAAGTATTGAATCCTCGTTTTAAAGAAGAACTTGCTAAAGCATAAAAAAGCCAGTGAGCTGGTAGGCCAAAGGAGATAAGAATATATGGGTGTGATCATTGAAACAGAACATTTAAAAGCAGAAATCTCTGAATGTGGTGCTGAATTGGTTAGTTTGAAACATAAAGAACACGGTATCGAATATATCTGGCAGGCTGATCCGAAACACTGGGCCAGACATGCGCCCGTACTATTTCCCATCGTGGGTGCTTTAAAAAACGGGTCCTATCGTTATCAAGGAAAAAACTATCGTATGTCCCAACATGGTTTTGCTCGTGATAATTTGTTCACAGTAGCCGAAACCACGCCGAGTTCAGCAAGTTTTTTATTGGAAAGTTCGGTAGCAACGAAAGAAATCTATCCGTTTGATTTTCAGCTCTATGTTTCTTACGAATTAAGTGATGTGGGCGTGACAGTGGGTTATAAAGTAGTTGCTCCTAATAATAATGACTTGTACTTTTCGATCGGTGGACATCCTGCCTTCAATGTGCCACTTGATGGTGAATTAGGATTTTCCGATTATTACTTGGAACCAACACCTATGAAATCACGGATCATCGTTCCGCTAAAAGAAGGTCAGATCGATCTCGATCATCGAACGCTAGGTCAGACCAATGCGCCACTGGCTTTGTCACATGAAATGTTTGCTAATGATGCGTTGATTTTTGAAACAAAAGGGACGAATTCATTTAGTATCAAGAGTGAAAAATCACGACATAGTGTGACCTTGTCGTATAACAATTTCCCTTATGTGGGGATCTGGTCGACTTATCCGGTAGAGTCATCGTTTGTTTGTATCGAACCTTGGTATGGCATCGCAGACACGTTGGAAACAAGTGGCGAATTAACGGAAAAGTTAGGTGTTCAAAAGTTGCCCGCTGGAGAAAGCTTTAATGCGTCTTATCAGATAAATGTGGAATAAAAATAAGCTGGGATCCCCCAGCTTATTTCTTTTGCTTGCTTTTTAAACCAAATGAAACCGTACTTTCATTGCCCGCTTTGATACGCTTGATGTTGTCTTTATGACGAATGAAAATGAAGATCGTCACTCCTAAGGCGATCCCAGTCAAAAGCATATCTGGCTCTGGTAAAAGGATCGGTGCGATGTAAGGGATAAGGAGCGTTGATAGGGTGACTAAAACAGCTGCGATCATGCTAGTCAAACTGACGGTACTCGTAAAAAAAAGAACAATGAGAAAAATAGCCGCCGAGTAAAGAAAAAATAAGGGATGGTAACCCAGGAGCATTCCGGCACTTGTTGCCACAGCTTTACCGCCTTTGAAATGGGCAAAAATCGGAAAAGTATGTCCAATGATCGCACCAACACCGAACCATAGTGGGTTGATTGTTGTGATGTGGAAAATATATGGTAGACTTGTTGCTAATGTTCCTTTCAATAGATCCATTACAAAGACCAAAGTTCCAGCACCTTTACCTAAGACACGAAAGGTATTGGTCGTTCCAGAATTTCCACTCCCATACTGACGGATGTCTTTATGGAAAAAGAGTTTTCCCACCCAGACGCCAGAAGGAATCGACCCTAATAAATAGGCCAACACAAATAATGCCACGATTTTCAACATGTTAGGTACCAACTTTCTTAGAATTGAAACGTCAAAAATATTTTAGCACGAAACAGAAGGATGAACAATATGAAGTTTTGTTGACTTGGGTCACTTCACGCCATCAAGTATCCTTTTTCTGTTGACGAGTGAGAAATGGTAGCCGTTCGCCCATTTGTGAGGTAAGAAATTGAGTTTGCGCTCCACAGTGATCCGTATGTTCTAGATTTACTCAAGCAACACTTTGAGACAAATCTTTCATTGATATTAGAAAAAAATGCGAAACTTCTGGTAAAATATGATATAGTTTGAAAGATGACGCCATTCTTGCGTGGTCGGCTTGTTTGAACACAGCGAAGGTCTTACTCTATCAGTCATTTTGGTGTATACTAGTATAGTTAAGATTTAAATCAGCAAGGAGAGTTGACGTTGGTAAAAAAAAACACTGAATATAATGATGCTTCGATCCAGGTGTTACAAGGATTGGAAGCTGTAAGAAAACGTCCCGGGATGTACATTGGTTCGACGGATGGTCGCGGGTTACATCATTTAGTCTATGAAATTTTTGATAATTCGGTCGACGAAGCTTTGTCAGGCTATGGCAAAGAAATCACGGTGACGATCCATAAAGATGAGAGCATCAGTGTCAAAGATAATGGTCGTGGCATGCCAGTGGGGATCCACGCTTCTGGGATACCAACTGTAGAAGTCATTTTTACAGTTTTACATGCTGGTGGAAAATTTGGTCAGGGTGGCTATAAGACATCTGGTGGTTTACATGGGGTCGGCGCTAGTGTGGTCAATGCCTTATCGAGTTGGTTAGACGTTACGATCGTTCGCGATGGCTATAAATACAAAGAATCCTTCAAAAACGGTGGAAAACCTGTGGGCACATTGAAAAAAGTTGGTAAGACCAAAGAAAAAAATGGGACTTGCGTACAATTTATGCCGGATCCGACGATTTTTTCGACCACAACCTTTTCCTTTGAAATCTTAGCCGAACGTTTACGAGAATCGGCTTTTTTATTGCAAGATGTCAAAGTTTCTTTAATCGATCTACGTGGTGAAGAGAAAGTAGAAGAAACCTTCCATTATGAAGAGGGAATCAAGGAATTTGTCGAATATTTAAATGAAGAAAAGGATAGTTTGACGCCAATCGCTTATTTTGATGGCACCAAAGAAGGGATCGAAGTCGAATTTTCTTTCCAATACAATGATGGCTATTCCGAAAATATTTTATCTTTTGTCAATAATGTGCGGACCAAAGATGGCGGAACCCATGAAGCCGGTATGCGGACCTCGATCACAAAAGCTTTCAATGAATATGCTCGCAAAGTCAACCTTTTAAAAGACAAGGACAAGAATTTGGAAGGCAGTGACTTTCGTGAAGGGATGACGGGTGTGCTATCGGTACGGATCCCGGAAAATTTGCTCCAATTTGAAGGACAAACGAAAGAAAAATTAGGGACGCCGATCGCTCGGACTGTTGTGGATAATGTCATTGGGGAACAGTTAGGCTTTTATTTGTTAGAAAATAGCGAAATGGGGCAAATGTTGGTGCGTAAAGCATTAAAGGCCCGTGAAGCCCGTGAAGCCGCTCGTAAAGCTCGTGATGAAAGTCGCAATGGGAAAAAGCGTAAAAAAGGGGAATCCTTACTTTCAGGAAAATTGACGCCTGCCCAATCGCGTAATCCTAAAAAAAATGAGCTGTTTTTGGTCGAAGGAGATTCGGCCGGCGGTTCAGCTAAGCAAGGCCGCGATCGTAAATTCCAAGCGATCTTACCATTGCGTGGCAAGGTCATCAATACCGAAAAAGCCAAGATGCAAGATATTTTGAAAAATGAAGAAATCAATACGATGATCTATACGATCGGAGCCGGTGTTGGTCCAGAATTTGCTATTGCGGATTGCAATTACGATAAAGTGATCATCATGACCGATGCAGATACTGATGGCGCCCACATCCAAGTCTTGCTATTGACTTTTTTTTATCGGTATATGAAGCCTCTGATCGAAGCTGGCAAAGTTTTTATTGCTTTGCCGCCTCTGTACAAGGTTTCAAAAGGGACTGGTAAAAAGGAGCAAGTCGAGTATGCCTGGACCGATGAAGAACTGGAGCAAGTGATCCAAAAAGTGGGTCGCGGGTATATGTTACAACGCTATAAAGGATTAGGTGAAATGAATGCTGACCAATTGTGGGAGACGACCATGGATCCTGAATCACGGACGTTAATCAGGGTCAGGATCGATGACGCCGCTCAAGCGGAACGTCGCGTGACGACTTTAATGGGAGATAAGGTTCCGCCACGCCGCAAATGGATCGAAAGTCATGTGAAATTTACCCTTGAAGAAGAGGGGAGTATTTTAGATACGACCGATTCTGCTAAGAAAATCGTTTCCGAAGAGCAGGAAGTATCAGCACAGGAGCTGAGTTTATTCGATTCGCTTAATGAATAGATAAAGGAGGATCACTTTGGAACATCATAAAAGCATTCAAGAGCTGCCATTAGAAGAAGTCATCGGTGATCGTTTTGGTCGCTACTCAAAATATATCATTCAAGAACGTGCTTTGCCGGATATTCGTGATGGATTAAAACCAGTCCAAAGACGTATCTTATTTGCCATGAATAAAGATGGGAATACGCATGAAAAAGCTTTCCGCAAATCGGCCAAGTCAGTGGGAAATATCATGGGGAATTATCATCCGCATGGCGATAGTAGTATTTATGAAGCCATGGTGCGGATGAGTCAAGATTGGAAATTACGCGAGACTTTGGTGGAAATGCATGGGAATAACGGGAGCATGGATGGGGATCCGCCAGCGGCCATGCGGTATACCGAAGCTAGGCTTTCTGAATTAAGTGGTGAAATGTTGGTTGATATCGATAAAGACACTGTCGATATGGTTTGGAATTTTGATGATACTGAAAAAGAACCCACTGTTTTACCGGCTCGTTTTCCTAATCTCTTGGTCAATGGTTCGACGGGGATATCAGCCGGTTATGCGACAGAGATACCGACGCATAATTTGGGTGAAGTGATCGATGGGACCATTTATTTAGTCGATCATCCCGATGCTTCACTGGAGCAATTGATGAACTATATACCGGGCCCAGATTTTCCGACTGGGGGCATTTTACAGGGGAAAGAAGAGATCAGAAAAGCTTATGAAACTGGCAAGGGCAAAGTTATTTTGCGGTCTAAAACAGCTGTGGAAGATCTGCGCGGTAATAAGCAACAGATCGTGATTTCAGAGATCCCGTATGAAGTCAATAAAGCGACTTTGGTCAAGAAAATGGACGAGATCCGCTTGAATAAAAAAATCGATGGTATCGCTGAAGTCCGTGATGAAAGCGACCGGACTGGTTTACGGATCGTTGTTGAATTGAAGAAAGATGCCAATGCAGAAGGTATCTTGAATTATTTGTTCAAAAACACCGATCTGCAGATTAACTATAACTTCAACATGGTTGCAATTGATGATATGCGACCACAACAAGTCGGTCTTAAACATATCCTGATGAGTTATATAAATCATCGCCAAAGTGTGATCTTAAAGCGGAGTCGCTTTGATTTAGATAAAGCGTTGCAACGGCAGCATATCGTGGCAGGTTTGATCAAAGCTTTGTCGATCTTAGATGAAGTGATCGCTACTATCCGAGCCAGTAAAGACAAAAAAGATGCCAAGAATAATTTAGTTTTGCAGCATCAATTTACCGAAGAACAAGCTGAGGCGATCGTGACCTTGCAATTATATCGCTTGACTAATACTGATATCACGCAACTCAACCAAGAAGCAAACGAGCTGGCAGATCGGATCGCTGAATTGCAAAAGATCATTAGTGACGCCAGTGAGCTGTTTAAAGTCATGAAAAAAGAGTTACGTGAGATCAAGAAAAAATATATCCATCCGCGCTTAACTACGATCGAAGAAGAGATAACAGAAATCAAGATCGATACGGAAGTACTGGTGGCTCAAGAAGATGTAGCGGTCGTTGTGACCAAACAAGGCTACTTCAAGCGGAGCAGTTTACGTTCGTATGCCGCTTCTAAGCCAGAAGAAATCGGCATGAAAGAAGACGATGTGCTCATTTTTAGTGAGAAGCTCAATACACTTGATCACTTGGTGATGATAACCAATAAAGGCAATGTGATCTATCGTCCGGTCCATGAGTTGCCTGATGTGAAATGGAAAGATATGGGTGAGCATCTGTCGCAATCGATCACGAACCTGGCCATGGATGAAACGATTTTAGCTGCCTTTAGCTATACTGAGCTTTCAGCTGAAAAGAATTTTGTCGTCATCACTAAAGAAGGTCTCGTAAAGCAAACGAGTCTAGGTGAATTTGCGCCGTGGCGGACCTATAAATCAAAACCATTGAGCTGTATCAAATTAAAAACTGAAACCGATGAAGTCGTCAATGTTCAGTTATGTGATCAAGAAAAAAAGATGGATATTTTCTTAGTTACAAATCAAGCATTTGGGCTACGTTTTCCATTGACCGAAGTACCAGTTACCGGAGCCAAAGCGGCGGGCGTGAAGTCGATGAATCTAAAGACAGCTGACTATGTGGTAAATGGTCTGTTGGTTTATTCAGAAGGGGATACGCCAGTCGTGATCGTGACGCAACGCGGTGCTGTCAAACGAATGCTAGCTCAAGAACTGAATCAAATGAGTCGAGCTAAACGGGGATTGATGGTTTTACGCGAATTAAAGAAAAATCCGCATCGCATCGTCTACATGGGCAAAGGCGAAGGAGAAAAAATGCTGGTAACAGATCAAAAAGGTCAAGAGTATGAAGTCGATACTTTATCTGTGCCAATCGGTGACCGCAGTTCAAATGGCTCTTTTATTTATAATGAAAAAGAGTCAGGTGGCGTATTAGAGGTCAACGCAGTCTTAGATCCAACGATCGAAGAAGAATAATCTGTTGTATAAATAAGATGAAATAGCGTTTTCTGTATTGATACAGATAACGCTATTTTTTTAAGTTCGTGAGAAATAAATTCTTAAGTTTTTCTTATCTTGAGAAGTAAATCACATCTAATAAGGCTGCTATATCAATGAATTTTGTCGTGAATCAAAAAAAGTTCGCAAAAATGTTAAAAAAATACATGTAAAGGTTTGATTTTTATTTTATCTGTGTTATACTATTCACGTAGAACTGTTACACTAAGTAAACAGAATTTTAAGGAGGATCCTAAAATGGCAACTGTATCAAACAAAGTAGAAAACTTTGAAACTGCTTGGGATGGATTTAAAGACGGACTTTGGAAAAAAGAAATCAATACACGTGATTTCATCCAAAAGAACTACACAGAATATCGTGGCGATGACAGTTTCTTAGAAGGAATTGCACCTAGTACTGAAAAACTATGGGCAAAGCTTCAAGAACTATCAGAAATTGAACATGAACACAATGGCGTTTATGACATGGATAACAACATTCCTTCGACAATAACTTCTTATGGACCTGGCTATTTAATCAAAGAAGAAGAAAAAATCGTTGGTCTTCAAACAGATGTGCCTTTGAAACAAGCTTTCCAACCATTTGGTGGTATTAAAATGGCTGAAGATGCGTTGCGTACAAATGGTTATGAAGTCGATGAAGACATGCATAAGATTTTCACAGACTGGAGAAAGACACACAACCAAGGTGTATTCGATGCTTACACTCCTGAAATGCGTGCGGCACGTCACAACAAGATCATCACTGGGTTGCCAGATGCTTATGGTCGTGGTCGTATCATTGGCGACTACCGTCGTATCGCTTTATATGGGATCGATTATTTGATGGAACAAAAGAGTGATGATTTTTCCCGTATCGGCGTCAAGACAATGACTGATGATGTCATCCGTCTTCGTGAAGAAGTTTCTGAACAATATCGTGCTTTAAAAGACTTGAAGACAATGGCTGCTTCTTATGGCTGTGATATTTCTCGTCCCGCTCAAAATGCTCAAGAAGCGATCCAATGGTTATACTTCGGTTATCTTGGTGCTATCAAGTCTCAAAATGGTGCCGCTATGTCCTTTGGTCGTGTTTCAGCCTTCTTGGATATTTATATCCAACGTGACTTGGAACGTGGTGTGATCAATGAAGCTCAAGCGCAAGAATTGATCGACCAAATGGTATTGAAATTACGTATGGTCAAATTTGCTCGTACGCCTGAATACAACTCTTTGTTCTCAGGTTTCCCGATTTGGGCTACTTTGTCCTTAGCTGGTATGGGTATCGATGGTCGTTCTTTAGTTACGAAGAATGATTTCCGGATCTTGAATACTTTAGTCAATATGGGCCCTGCTCCAGAACCAAACATGACTGTTTTGTATTCTTCTCGTTTGCCAGAAGGTTTCAAGACATTTGCGGCTAAAATTGCGAAAAATAGTTCTTCGATCCAATTTGAAAACGATGATTTACTTCGTACAAATTGGGGTTCAGATGATGTATCGATCGCTTGTTGTGTATCCGCAACAGTTACTGGGAAAGATATGCAATTCTTTGGCGCCCGTGCCAATCTTTGTAAAGCTCTTCTTTACGCTATCAATGGTGGGGTCGATGAAAAGACAAAAGCACAAGTTGGTCCTAAATATCGTCCAATCACAAGTGACGTTCTTGACTTTGATGAAGTTATGGACAAGTACAAAGCCATGATGGACTGGTTGGCTGAACTTTATGTCAATACTTTGAATATCATTCATTATATGCATGATAAATATTCTTACGAAGCTGTTCAATTAGCTTTGATGGATACCAATTTGAAACGTACCTTTGCAACTGGTATCGCTGGTTTATCTCACGCTGTCGACAGCTTGATGGCTATCAAATATGGTAACGTGAAGGTGATCCGTGATGAAGATGGCTTAGCTGTTGATTATGTACCACAAAATGAATTCCCAACTTATGGTAATGATAATGAAGAAGCAGATGCGATGGCTAACTGGATCGTTGAATACTTCATCAAACAAATCCGTCGTCAACATACTTACCGTAACTCAACGCCAACAACTTCATTACTGACGATCACGTCTAATGTCGTTTACGGAAAAGCAACTGGTAATACTCCTGATGGCCGTCGTGCTGGGAAACCTTTATCACCAGGTGCTAACCCAAGCTACCAAGATGGTAAATACTTGGGTGAAAAGAACGGTTTGTTGGCTTCGCTTAACTCAACTGCTCGTTTGAACTATGAAAATGCCATGGATGGTATTTCAAATACGCAAACGATCAATCCAACTGGACTTGGTAAAGATGATGCCACTCGGGTTAAAAACTTGAGCAACGTGTTGGATGGCTACTTTGACAAAGGTGGTTACCATATGAACGTCAATGTGTTCTCAAATGATCTCTTACTTGATGCACAAGCTCATCCAGAAAAATATCCTAACTTGACGATCCGTGTTTCTGGTTATGCTGTTAAGTTCCGTGATTTAACGAAAGAACAACAAGACGACGTTATTTCAAGAACAGCTCATGACAGAATGTAAGATCTAAGTACTTTTAAGGGTGGCAAGTTTCTTGTCACCCTTTTTTATCGGCCGATTCTGACTAGCCAAGTTGGAAAGGCCACCTAATCATGTTATACTTTAAATGACAGATAGATTTATTCTCGAATGAAAGAAGGAGAATTATATGACTACAGTTACAGAAACACCAGTAATGGGGAGGATACATTCGACAGAAAGTTTTGGGACAGTCGATGGACCAGGCTTACGTTTCGTTATTTTTGCGCAAGGTTGTCGGATGCGTTGTCAGTTTTGTCATAATCCAGATACTTGGGCCATCAAAAACCCTAATGCCTCTTTACGATCGGCCGATGATGTCTTGAATGAAGCTATTAAGTATCGTGCTTATTGGGGTGAAAAAGGTGGCATCACTGTCAGCGGCGGAGAACCGCTTCTGCAACTCGACTTTTTGCTCGATTTATTTAAAAAAGCCAAAGCTATAGGCATTAATACGACGCTCGATACGTGTGGAAATCCCTTTACTCGAAAAGAACCATTTTTCAGCAAATTTAATGAATTATTGGAATATACCGATCTATTACTTTTCGATATCAAGCATATCGATGACCAAAAACATAAAGAGTTGACCAAGTGGACCAATTCA
>JBFLGC010000025.1:0-38639 GCA_041859945.1 Tetragenococcus sp. | reverse complement strand
ACAAGTAGTGAAAAGTTACCGCTCACCCATCGGTTTTACTTTCAAGAAGCTTGATAAAGGACTGAAAATCACAGTTAAATCAGCGCTACATTTCATGGTCCAATTTGAACGCTACACTTACACAAATGTGCCTGCTACTTTTGTCAGCCGTGGGACAGACTTTGGGCTCACGGCTGACCTTAAGTAAGCCTATCTCGTAGTGGAGAAAATGAGTCGGTCGTGAATCGTAGCAAGTGACTGTGGGCTAGTCGTTTCACAAATAAGCACCTCAAGAGAAAGGAATTTCCTATGTTTTCCCTCGATAGTAAATTTTATCGTTTTACTGTTCAACTGGTCAAAATAATCTGGACAAATCTGGTATTTTCAATCGTTAGTTTAGTTATTGTAACGATTCCAGCAGCTTTTTCAAGTCTGGTCCATATTTTGATCAACGCAAGTGAAAGTAATTTTTCAGACTTTTTTAAACACCTGAAAAAGTCTTTTAAGACTACGGTCCCACTTGGTTTGGTCACACTTTTTTCGCTTTTATTTTGTCTAGGCATCCTACCGATGTTGAGTCAATCGCTTTTTGCAAAATTTATTTTCTTCATCTTTGCTTTGTTTTTAGTAACTTACAATATCAATCTGTATGTCTTACAAGATATTGGTCATTATGGCAAGCAGTACTGGTTATTGTTTCGCGAGAGTTTTGTTTTTTCGATTGTTATCTTTCTGAAAGAATGTTTGGTGTATTTGATTTTTATGGCCGTTTACACGCTGACCTATGAAAAATTTCCCATTTTAATGGTTTTGCTGGGTATTAGTGCGCCACTGTTCTTTTATTTAAAGATCGCGCGCTATGAATTAACCAAGATCGATGTGATGCAAAAGAAATAGGTAGACTTAGGCCAATTTAGCATTAAAATGGCACGGTATGTACCATGACGAGAATATGTTCCATAGATAGGGCACAGGTACCATTAAAAGAGGAAAAGCTTGCAAATGAAAACGATTTGATATATTGTTTATTTACAAAATAAAAACGTTTTTATGCGAGGATAGAATGAAAAATAGAGTAACGATACGTGATGTGGCTAAAGAAGCCGGAGTTTCGATAGCAACAGTATCAAAAGCACTAAACGATGTCGATGTCGTCAAACCTCAAACCAAAGAGCGCGTGGTCGACGCTGCCAAACGTCTGCATTATGTTCCCAACATGATGGGTAAACAATTAAAGTCTGGCCAGACGAAAATGTTGGGTTTTTATACTAATTCGATCAGCGGCCCTTATTTTAGCCCACTGGTAGAGGCAATTGCCAAGGAAGCAGAAGCCCTTGGCTATGGCATCAATGTTTTTATTACAACTGATAAACAGATCATTATAAATAGCATCATGGGCAATGTCGTTGATGGCATCATTGGCTTTGAAGATCTGATCGCTGAACAAGATATTGAAGCCATCGTTCATGAAGAGATCAGTGCTGTATTTATCGATCGGAAAACGGCGCGACCGACTGTTGGCAGTGTGGTTTTTGATTCTTTTGAGACGGGGAAAAAAGCGACGGAATATTTGCTAGGTCAAGGACATGAACGGATCGCCTTTGTCAGTGGCTTCAACGGTGTTTACGATAGTGATGAGCGGTTGGCGGGTTATTGCGCAGCGCTTAAAGAAGCTGCTATTCCCCTTGATGAGAGCTTGATTTTAGACGGAAAGTTTGAAGAAGAGGCGGCACATCGCGCAATTCAACAGTTTGTAAAAGAGTATCAGGGCATTTGGCCAACCGCTATTTTAGCCGGTAACGATTTGAGTGCGATCGGCGTTATTAAAGGCTTAAAGGAATTAAATTACCAGGTGCCTAATGACTTTAGTGTAGTAGGTTTTGATGGGATCGATCTCTTGGAATACTTTGAACCGCGCCTGACGACGATCAAAAATCCGATCGAAGAACAAGGCAAGCTTGCGGTCCGGCATTTGGTCGATTTGATCCATGGCAAGACGGTCGGTCGAGGCTTTGAAGTCCAGGGCCAATTGATCGAGGGAGACTCTGTCAAAAGAAATGAAAAATGATGAGATAGGTACTAGGCGCGGAGCAACTACCTAAAAGGGTATGCTCTTAGCTAAGGGTTACTTAAATTTCTGAGAAGTTGACTTTGAGCCCTGAACAAGTCACGAAGAGCTATGCTAAGCCTGAATAAACAGGCAAAATAAAAACGTTTTTATTTTTGCCTGTTAGATTTGAAAACGGTATTAAAAAATTTTTGAGGGGGAAACAACGTGGAAGCAACCAAGAAACGGCCACAGGCTTCTCAGAATAAGCTGTGGAAATGGTTCACAGAATTCTTTGAGCAGTGGGAGTTACAAACAATGGTATGGCCAGCCGTTATTTTTATGATCATCTTTAATTTCATCCCGATCTATGGGCTCACGATCGCTTTTAAGCAATACACGGTCATTGATACCATGGATACCGCACCATGGGTCGGCTTAGATAATTTTCGGATTATCTTAAATGACAAGTTTTTCTGGCATTCGGTAGTTAACACTTTGGGGATCAGTTCTTTGAAACTTTTGATTGGTTTTGTCTTACCGATCATTCTCGCTATTTTGATCTTTGAATTGCGTCAAGGGCCTTTTAAAAAGATCGTTCAAACGATTTCGTATATGCCTTACTTTTTATCCTGGATCGTTTTAGGTGGGATGTTGATCAATTGGCTATCGACGACTGGTTTACTAAATACGATCTTAGCTGGACTGGGTTTTCAGGTCAAACACCAAAATTATTTGCTCTCAGCCGATAAATATTGGTGGATCGCCGTTATTTCTGATATTTGGAAAAATACCGGTTGGGGCACGATCTTGTATCTAGCGACTATGTCTAAGATTGATCCAACTTATTATGAAGCAGCGAAGATCGATGGAGCCACGCGTTTTCAACAAATCACTAAAATCACTTTGCCGATGTTAAAAGGCATCGTGAGCTTGAATTTGATCCTAAACATCAGTGGGCTCTTTGGCTCGAATTTGGATCAAACGATGGTTTTGATGAATAATCAGAACCAAAAAAAGGCTGAAGTCATCAACTCCTACGTGTATCGTATGGGGATCGCCCAAGGTGACTTTTCCTACGCCACCGCAGTCGGTCTGGGTGTCTCGATCATTTCAGTTATCTTGTTGGTTCTATCCAATCAATTTACCAAGCGGATCAACGACAATCAGTCGGTCTTGTAAGGAGGGAAAATAATGGAACGAAAAACAATGAAGAAAGATACCGACAGCCGGGTCTTTGATGTCGTCAATGTGATCATTTTATCGATTTTTACCTTACTGATCGTGGTTCCTTTATGGAATATCGTGGTATCGTCTTTTGCCTCGGGTCAAGCTTTAGCTAAGGGAGATTTTATCTTTTGGCCAAAGGAATTTTCGCTTGAAAATTATCGGGCCGTTTTTAGAGATCACTCGATTTATCGGGCTTTTTTCATCTCGATATCAAAGACGGTCATAGGCGTTATCACCCATGTCTTCTTTTGCGCGATGATGGCTTATGCCATGAGTAAGGCCAATCTAAAAGGACGCAAATTATATTCAGCCATGGGCATCATCACCATGTTCTTTTCCGGCGGCATGATTCCGATGTATTTGTTACTACGGGAATTAGATATGCTCAATAGTTTCTGGGTCTACATCATTCCTGCTTTACTGAGTTATTACGATGTGATCATCTTGATGAACTTTTTTAGAGATGTACCGCCGTCATTGGAAGAATCGGCTATGATGGATGGAGCGGGGCAATGGCGGATCTTTTTACAGATTTATCTTCCCTTGTCTAAACCGGCCTTAGCGACGATTGCTTTGTTCAATGGTGTCAACCAATGGAACGATTTTATGACAGCTAAATTATATATTACGGATAAGACCTTGTATCCTTTGCAAATGAAACTTTATGAAATCATTGTTCAATCACAAACGCAAGGCATGCAAAATATCGGTACGGCGGTCGCCCAAACGACAACAAAGGGCGTCCAGTTAGCGACGATCGTTGTCACGACGATCCCAATTTTAGTGATTTATCCCCTGCTTCAAAAGCATTTCATTGCGGGCATGATGGTTGGGGCTGTGAAAGAATAAAAAAGAAAAGAGGAAAACAAAATGAAACACAAAATGCTTTTTGGTAGTGTCGCTCTGCTTGGTGCTACGATCCTGTTGGGGGCTTGTAGTAGTGGTGATGATAGTGGTAAAGAAAGTAGCAAAAAAGAGAAGTCCGTTGACATCGATATTTCCGATCGTTATGAATTAGATGCTAGTAAACCCGCCTGGCAATTGGATACCAAAGAAGATGTCACAGAACTCACTTGGTATGTCAATGCCGACTGGTGGAACGATGAATGGGGCAATGATATCGTGACCAAGCAAATGGAAAAAGATCTGAGCATCAAGATCAACTTCATCAAAGGCGACGATACGAATTTAAATACAATGTTTTCAAGTAATGATATGGCCGACATTGTGACGATTTTTGATTCTAACTCACAAGTGGCTCAAAAAGCGAATTCTTGGGCTTATGCACTCGATGATCTCGCTGAAAAATATGATCCTTATTGGAATGAAGTGGCCGCCGAAGATACGATGAATTGGTTTCAATTAGACGATGGCAAAACCTATGGCTATCCCGATTACTCCAATACAGCTGCCGACTACGAGAGTGGTCTGATCCCAGCTAACACCAACTTTTTGATCCGTAAAGATGTCTACGAAGCCATTGGCGAACCTGATTTTGGTGATCCAGAGCAGTTTTTACAAGCTTTGAAAGATATCAAAGAAAAATATCCTGATTTGATCCCGTTTGGTTTCAATGCGTTTGGTGATGGGGCGGGCTCTCTAGGCGACGTTTTCCAAGACTTCTTGGGTGTCGATTTAGAAACAACTGATGGGAAATTTTATAATCGGAACTTAGATGAAGAATATTTGAGTTGGCTAAAAACGTTACGTCAAGCGCATGAAGATGGGAATATCTCTGATGATAGTTTTTCAGATGATGGCACGGCCTTTGAAGAAAAAGTTAAATCAGGGCAATACGCCACGATCATGGCTAGTGGGACTGCCCAAATGAGCGGATTTATGCAAGGTTGGTTGACAGAAAATCCTGATGGTCAATATATCGGTATCGATGGTCCGCAAAGTAGCCAAGGCAATGAGCCTAAACTCAATCAAAGTGGGATCACGGGTTGGATGATTAATTACATTAGTAAAACCTGTAAAGAACCGGCTAAAGCGATGCAAATCTTTACTTACTTACAAAGCGAATATGGTGGCCTCTTAACAACGTTTGGCGTGGAAGGCGAAACGTTCCAATATGATGCTGATGGCAAGATCGAATTATTACCAGAAGTTCAACAAATGAAGGACAATGAATCTGACCGCTTTAAAAAAGAATATCGTTTAAGTGAATTCATCTTCTTTGGTCATGATAAATATCAAGCCATGGCTAGTGATAGCACCCAGACACCGGCTTTGATCCAACCGCGGCAATGGGGTGAAGGCAAGCTATATCCACACTTTATTTTGGAAAATACCGATCCGGATACCGGGACCCAGGAAGCACGTAATCTATCGGCCATCAACACAGAATGGTATACGACTTTAGTCAGCTTGATCCGTTCTGGTTCCGAGGATGAGTTCGATCAAGTTTTAGATGAATATAAATCATTTTTAGATGAAAATGGTTGGGACGATATCGTGAAAGTCCGGGACGAAAAAATGGCTGAAAACAAAGAAAAATTAGGAATTGAATAAGTGCGACACCTTTTTCTCATGAAGACATACCAAATGCCTTCATGAGAAAATAGATGCTTGGAAAGTAGAGGTCATGATGAAAAAAGTATTCGATCTAAATGGGGGGTTCTATCATTTCTTGAGTCAGCTTTATGAACTGTTGCTCCTGAACGTTCTCATTTTATTAGCTAGTCTGCCACTGGTGACGATTGCTAGTGTGATGATCACAGGTTATGAACTTTTGGCAACACAAAAGTTAGGTGAGAATAAGGCGATCCTCGGTTCTTTTTGGGAAAAATTTCAAGCTAATTGTTGGCGTGGTATCAAAATAGAAGGATTGCTCGTTGTCATACTAGGAGTTGGTGCCAGTCTGACTTTTGTGATCTATCAGACGCCCCTGCTTTTTTTAAGCTTGTTATTATTGGCTGCGGTCCTACTTTTTTCAAGTAACTTATTGCTGACAGTCGCTCATCACAAGTTAACAAAAGGACGCGCCTTGCTTTCTTACAGTACTTTTATCACGATTAAATATACTGGCTATTTTTGCATTGGTATGGCCCTCTTTTTAAGCACGTTTTTGATTCCGATATTTTTACCGAAGTTACTGTTTTTGTGGTTATTTCTAGGTATCAGCCTGCCCATGTTATTACAAGAAAAAATATATGCTTTCTGTGATGAACGCTTGCAGGAACGTTTATCTATTGAGAAAGGAGCCGCTTAAATGACTATTCATTTTTTTACGAGTACCGATCCTGAAAAGATGTTTCAAGAAGAAACGATCATTGAAAACCTATCAAAAATAAACGAAACAATCGCAATCGATCCCAGCAAAAAAGGTCAGAGAATCGACGGTTTTGGTGCTTCATTTACTGACTCTGCGGCTTTTTTGATCGATAAAAAACTAAGTGAATCCGAAAAAGAGAAAGTGATGACGCAGCTTTTTGACCCCCAAAATGGGATCGGCCTGTCGCTTTTACGTAATCCCATGGGCGCCTCTGATTATGCGCGGACGATCTATAGTTATGATGATCAGTTGGAAGGGGCGACAGATGACTCCTTGGCTGACTTTTCGATCGCCCATGACTATGAAAGCATTCTGCCGCTCACTAAATGGGCCCAGAAATTAAACCCGGAATTGAAAGTTTTTGCTTCGCCTTGGAGTGCGCCGGGTTGGATGAAAGACAGTCGTAAAATGGTCACCGGGCGCTTGAAGAAAGAGTATTATGCCCTTTACGCCCAGTATTTTGTTAAATTTATCGAAGCCTATCAAGCGGCGGGGGTCGAAATTTATGCGGTGACGCCGCAAAATGAACCACTTTTTGAGCCTAAAAACTATCCGGGGATGTTTTTGCCAGCCGCGGAAGAAAGTCTTTTTGTAGGCAACTACTTACGGCCCGCGTTTTTAAAAGCCGGACTTGCCACCAAGATTTTTGGTTATGATCATAATTGGGATCGTCTTGATTATGCGTTTGACTTACTGGATGCCGCTCCCACTACGTTTGATGGGATCGCTTGGCATTGGTATGGTGGTCAGGCTAAAGCGCAAACGCGTGTGGCGGCCGCCTTCCCAGAAAAAGAGATTCATTTTACCGAAGGATCGGGCGGAGAGTGGATCCTGGCTTTTGAGCCAGCTTTCTCTAATCTGATGCGGCAAGGGATCGACATCCTACGTAATGGCTCGCGTTCTTTTATCTTGTGGAACATGGCCTTAGATGAAAACAATGGCCCAACTGTCCCCGGTTTTGGTCGCTCTACCTGCCGTGGCTTGCTCAAAATCGACCAACAGACTTCGGAATATGCGTATAGCTTGGATTATTATGGTCTCGCGCATTTTAGTAAATATGTCAGACCGCAGGCACAACGACTGGTCACTTCGCAAAGTGAGACCGTGAAGAACGTGGCTTTTGAAAATAAGGATGGTTCCTTGGTCGTGGTTTTATTTAACGATAGTCAAGAAGAAAAAAAGCTTGCAATCACGTTGAATAAAGAAAAACTCGCTACGGTGAGCTTGCCGGCAAAGGCAGCTGGGACATTGCTAAAATGCTCTGAATGACGCAAAACAGCTCTAGCAAAAATAAAACTAGAGCTGTTTTTTTGCTTTGATTATGGGTATACTAGGTATGGAAGGGGTTGATTTTTTGGAAAATGAAACGGTCGCACGGTATCGCAAAGAAAATCAACAGGTACAAAAAGGGGCCATCGTCTTTACCGGTTCTTCTTTAATGGAACAATTCCCCATTGTTCGCTTGTGGGCCGACAAACAATTGGCTGGTGTGGTCTATAATCGTGGCGTCAGTGGTTTTGTGACGCAAGAATTTTTGCAGGTGCTGGATCCGCTGATCTTTGATTTGGCCCCACAAACATTGGTCATAAATATCGGGACCAATGATTTGAATGACCCGCACTATGAACAAACCAATTTGTTAAAACGAATGGCAGAAATTTTTACAGCCCTTAAGCGCGAGCTTTCCTCTTGCCGGGTGATTTTTCTAGCTCTGTATCCTGTCAATGAAAAAAAGATGTTAGCCGTTGGGGAAAAAGAGCCTTGGCTAAAAGAAGCTAGCACCACGCGGAATAATCATAATTTAAAGGCCGCCAATCAAGCCATCGCATCCTTGTGTCAAAAATTTGCTTTTGACTTTGTCGATGTCAATGCATGCTTAATAGATGAATTTGGCCAATTGAAAGCCAACTATACCGTGGATGGCATCCATCTTTACCCAGAAATTTATGCGCTTATTTTGGAAGCTTTGCTTAAAAAAATCGATTTTGGAGGTTAGAAAATGAAAAATGTTGAAACGATCGCTAATAATCCTCACCAAGCAGGCAATGCGCGCTTGGTGCCGGATGTCACTTTTGCAAAAGTGGCTGGTAAAGAATTAAAGATGCAAGTGCTGGTTCCTTGGTCATTAGAGGTAGATCCGAATCTGCGTTTTCCGACCGTAGTTTTTTTACAAGGAAGCGGCTGGACTTTTCCTGATGTGAACTACGAATTACCCCAACTGGCTGTTTTGGCTCGCCACGGCTATGTGGTGGCAACGATCACCCATCGCAGTTATGCCGATGGTTTTCCTATGCCAGCTTTTCTAAAAGACAGCAAGACTGCGATCCGCTTCTTACGGACCCATGCCGCTGAATTTGGCGTAGACGTTGACCGCATCGGCTTTTGGGGCACGTCTTCTGGCGGCAATACCGCCCAACTCGTGGCTTTGACAGGCGATGATTCCCGTTATCAAACCGCCGAGTGGCAAGATGCCTCTGATCAAGTCGCTTGCGCCGTTTCTTGTTTTGGACCGACCGATTTGAATGACTTATATGAAGGTTTTCCCAAAGCAGAATTAGCGGAAAATGTCGAAAAAATGCTTGGGGGCCCACTTTCTGAAAAGCAAGAATTGATCAAAGCGATGAGTCCGTTAGCAATCGTTGCTAGTCGCAAAACGGATTGCCCGATGTTTCTTTTACATGGCACCGCCGATCAGGTCGTACCTTATCAGCAATCCGAGCGCCTTTTTGATGAGTTGACCAAAGCCGGCATCGATACCCAGTTACTCTTGGTAGAAGGGGCTGATCATGAAGGTGATTTTTGGTCGCAAACCGTTTATGATCGAATCTTTGCCTTTTTTGATAAAAATTTGTAGAAACCAACGATTTGTGGATACCAAGCTGTCTTTTTTGTATCCACAAAATTTTTTATGGCTACTAAAATTAAGTTTTCGTATCCGCCAATGGAAAGGTTCAGAAATCAGCACGATTAGCACTCCCAATGTTAGAGTGCTAATTTTTTGACAATAAAATAAATCCGACCTACAATAGAAGTGTAAGGTAAATGAGGACCTTACAAATCGATTGAAAAAGTCTTTACCGCAAAAGAATTGCCATATCTTTGCAGCAAAGGAAAATTTGAAAGGAAGGATTTACCATGGCAAACATAACACCTAGAAGTAATGATTTAATGTCAGGAGACAGATTTTTTGACAGTTTCTTCTCGAACTTTATGGGAAATGACAATTTTCAAGTCGATATCAAAGAAAAAAACAACAGTTATCAAGTAAAAGCAGATTTACCAGGTTTTGACAAGAAAGATTTGGATGTCAACTATGACGATGGTGTCTTGACGATTTCTGCAAACCGGAACAGCGAAGTGGAAGACAAAGATGAAGAAGGAAACTTCTTACGTCGTGAACGTAGTAGTCAATCTTATCGCCGTCAATTCATGTTGAAGGGCATCGACGAAGATAAAATCGATGCTAGTTTCAAAGATGGTGTATTGAATCTCGAATTGCCGAAGACAAGCCAAGAAGATAAAGAAAAAAAGAGAATCACTATCAACTGATACGTTTTATCGAGCCGAGAAACGAGCGCTTTGTTTCTCGACTTTTTTTGTGCCTTACTTTTGATAAAAAGTTTACTAATGCTCAAAATTGCGAAAAATGAAATCTATGGTTGTTAGTAGACAAAAGTAACAACCATAAAAAAATCTATGGTTGTCGAAATGTCCGAGTAACAACCATAAAAGATAATATTCAAAAAATAGAATGACTGCAAGGTATGCTATAATTAGAGCAAACAAAATCAGGAGGACCCTATGACACATATTTTCTCATTGCAAGGATCGATGGCTGTGGGCAAAACGACGGCTTTAGACCAGTTAAGGCAAACGACGGATTATTTTATCAGTAGCGAAAATAATGCTGCGGTGCTTAAAAAAGTACAGGAAGAGTCGCTCGACAAGACAGATTATCACGATTATCTCAAGATCCAAGCTTACTGGATCGATCAAGCGGTGAAACGTTGGCAGGAAAACCAAAAATACCCGATCGTGGTCCAAGATTTGGGAGCGGAAGAAATCGAATTTTATACGTTAAATTATCCTTTGTCACTGGGGAAAAAGTGGGATATTGCTGGCCCTTTAGCTGAAAATCTAACCAAGTTACGTACTTGCCAACCCGAACGGATCTTGTTTTTAGAGGCTCCAGATGCTATTTTGACACAGCGAAAAGTGGCGGATACGAGCAGAAGGCGTGGCTTCTTTGACTATCAGTTGACCCATTTGTACCCACTGAAACGGCGTTGGTTTGCGCAAAAAGACAAGGTCGATTTTTTAGATGTCAGCCATTTATCACAAGAAGAGATGGGACATGCAGTCCAAATTTGGGTGGAAAAGCAGGTGACAAAAAATGGCAAAAGTTAATTTTCGTAAGGCGCAAAAACAAGATGCTGTTTTTATCCAAGCCTTTTGGGCCGATCCACGGGTCATGACGCCGGTGGGCTTTCCAGACGGCTTAAAAAAAACGCAGGCGCAAATAGCAGCGACGTTTGCTAGTTATGATCGACCGGATCGTGCTTTTTTAATGATCTTAGATGAACACGAGCAGGTAATCGGCGAATTTTGTTATGAGCAAATCGATGCGACGACGTTTCAATTTGATATAAAAATCGGTATCTTTGAGAAACAAGGGCAGGGTTATGGTGAGGCGGCAGTCAGAAAAGGGCTCGGGCTTATTTTTGAACGATTCGAGCCGGAACAGATCAAACTTGAGGTCAGCGCGGACAATCGCCCGGCCCTCAATCTGTATCACAAAGTCGGCTTTGAAACACTGCGACGGTTGGAGAATTCTTGGGTCGATCAAAAAAATCACAATCGCGATAGCTTCGAAATGATCTTGTCCCAGACTACTTGGCGGAAAAACACGGATTTTTAGTAAGTCATACTGTAAAAATCGGGCATTTTCGATTATACTAACTAAGTAGAGACGATGGAGGATAAACAAATGGCGCAGTTATTTTTTAAATATGGGGCCATGAATAGTGGTAAATCGATCGAAATTTTAAAGGTCGCCCATAATTATGAGGAACAAAATAAACCGGTCGTTTTGATGACTAGTGGTTTAGATACCAGAGAAGGGATCGGGCAAATCGCCAGTCGGATCGGTTTGAAAGAAGCGGCCACACCAATCTTTGCGACGACGGATATTTTTGCAGAAGTCCAAAAACTTGATTTCAAGCCATTTTGTATCTTGATCGATGAAGCCCAGTTCTTGAAAAAGCAACATGTGCTCGAATTGACTAAAATCGTGGATGAACTGGGGATCCCGGTGATGGCCTTTGGATTGAAAAATGATTTCCGCAATGAATTATTTGAAGGCTCGAAGTATTTATTGCTTTATGCCGATAAAATCGAAGAAATGAAGACGATTTGTTGGTTTTGTCATAAAAAAGCGATCATGAATTTGCACTATATCGATGGCCTGCCTGTCTATGAGGGTGATCAAGTGCAGATCGGTGGCAATGAAGCCTATTATCCAGTGTGCCGCCACCACTATTTTCACCCGGAAATCAACACAGAGAAAACGATATAAGGAGAAATGAAGATGTACGATCAGTTACAAGCAATTGCCGATCGCTATGAAGAATTAAATGAACTGCTTAGCGATCCAGAGGTGATTTCAGATACCAATCGTTTCATGAAATTATCGAAAGAAGAAGCCGATCTGCGTGAAACAGTCGCCGTTTATAAACGCTATAAAGAAGTGGAACAAGGCATTTCTGATGATGAAGAGTTACTCAGTGAAAATTTAGAGGAAGAAATGACCGAACTTGCTAAAGAAGAATTGGCTGAATTCAAAACTGAAAAAGTAGCACTAGAAGAAAAAATCAAGATCTTACTATTGCCCAAAGACCCCAATGATGACAAGAATATCATCATGGAGATCCGTGGTGCTGCCGGGGGCGATGAAGCGGCTCTTTTTGCCGGCGACTTATTTAATATGTACCAACATTATGCTGAGTCCCAAGGCTGGAAAGTCGAAGTCATGGATGCCAATGTGACCGGCATTGGTGGCTACAAAGAAGTTATCATGATGATCACGGGCGATAATGTCTATTCGAAATTGAAATATGAAAGTGGCGCGCATCGGGTCCAACGGGTGCCGTCAACCGAATCGCAAGGCCGCATCCATACGTCGACCGCAACGGTGGTCGTGATGCCTGAAGCCGAAGAAGTCGAGCTTGAAATCGAGGACAAAGATATTCGGACGGATATTTATCATGCTTCGGGAGCTGGGGGCCAACATATCAATAAAACTGCTTCGGCTGTCCGTTTGACGCACTTACCGACGGGGATCGTTGTGGCCATGCAAGATGAACGCTCACAAATTAAAAATCGTGAAAAAGCCATGAAGATCTTACGGGCCAGAGTCTATGATAAAATCCAACAAGAAGCGCAAAGTGAGTATGATGCCAATCGGAAATCGGCGGTCGGCACAGGGGATCGTTCGGAACGGATCCGAACTTATAATTTTCCGCAGAATCGCGTGACGGATCATCGCATCGGCTTGACGATCCAAAAGCTGGATAAAATTTTAGGCGGCGAACTGGACGAAATCATTGATGCGTTGATCATCTATGACCAAACTTCAAAATTAGAAGAGATGAATCATGGTTAAGACCTATCGAGAAGTCCTAGACCGGGCTTCTTGTTTTTTAGAAAGCCAAGGAAAAGAAGCGAACGCTATTTGCTATGTTTTTTTGAAGCGCAAGGATTGGACCTTGACGGACTGGCTTTTGCATATGAATGAACCGATCGCATCACGCGATGAAGAACAAATCAAAGCGGATCTAGATCAACTTTTACAAGATGTTCCCCCACAGTATTTGACAGGTTTCGAAGAATTCTTCGGACGCCATTTTGCTGTCAACAAAGCTACTTTGATCCCACGTCCCGAGACGGAAGAGTTAGTGGCTTTGTGCTTAAAGCAAAATCCTAGGCAAAAGAAAACGTTGAAAGTCGTGGACATCGGAACGGGCACCGGCGTGATTGCAGTGACCTTAAAATTAGAACGCCCCTTGTGGCAAGTGATGGCGGTAGATATTTCAGAGGGAGCCTTGTTACAGGCGCAAAAAAATGCCCAAAAATTGGGGGCAGCACTTGTTTTTTATCAGGGGGACACCTTAGAGCCAATCAAGGATCAAGTGGATCTGATCATTGCCAATCCGCCTTATATAAGTTCGACTGAATGGGCCCTCATGGATGCTAGTGTGAAAAAGTATGAGCCCAAGACGGCTTTGTTTGCAGAAAATGAAGGGCTGGCCATCTATCAAAAAATCGCTCAGCAAGCGCAAGCAAAGTTAGCAGCAGAGGGGCAAATTTTTTTAGAGATTGGTTTTCAACAAGGGCCAAAAGTCCAAGAAATTTTCCACAGCGCCTTCCCTTTAAAAAAAGTCGAGCTATTTCAAGATATGGCAGGCTTGGATCGGATGGTTTTTGTGCATTGACTTATGCACAGCTTTGTGGATAAGTTTAATAAATGTGGGAAAAATAAGCTAAAAATCCCATGTTCTCATGGAAAATGGATCGATAGTAGATATGAACAGAGTTATCCCTACCTAAAATTCTAGTTATCCACAAAATGTGGACAACTTTAATAAAACTGTTGATAACTCTAACAATAGCAGAAAAGAGTGTGTGGATAAGTACATGGAAACAAAAATATTTACCGATGAAACTATAGGTGTAGCGGCGGCACGATTACAAAAAGGGGGATTGATTGCTTTTCCGACCGAAACGGTGTATGGCTTAGGGGCCAATGCCTTAGATGCGCAGGCTGTCAAACAAGTATTTGCCGTCAAAGGTCGTCCTAGTGATAATCCGTTGATCGTCCATGTGGCTAGTTTCAATCAGGTCAAAGCGTATGTGGAAAAGCTTCATCCCTTAGCTGAGCAGTTGGTCAAAGCTTTTTGGCCAGGACCGTTGACCTTGATCTTTAAGACCAAAGCGGGAGCCTTTCCCAAAGAAGTTTCAGCGGGCCTAGATACGGTGTCCTTTCGTATGCCAGATCATTCGAGCACGCTAGCTTTGATCAAAGCGGCAGGAGTGCCACTCGTCGGCCCTAGCGCCAATACCTCCGGCAAACCCAGTCCCACGACCGCAGCTCATGTTTTTCATGACATGCAGGACAAGATCGCCGGAATCTTAGATGGTGGTCCTACTAAAATTGGCGTTGAATCAACGGTCTTAGATTTGAGTGAAACCGATCAACCGCCGATGATCCTACGCCCTGGAGCGGTTACCAAGGAACAGTTGGAAGCTGAACTGGGCATTGAGGTTTTAGTAGACAAGCATTTATTAAAAGAATCGGAAGCCCCTAAATCACCAGGCATGAAATATAAACATTATGCGCCAAATACCCCGGTTTTGATGGTCCATCCAGCTGATTTTCAAAAAGCCGTGGCTTGGGGCCAAGCAAAAGGGTTACGGATGGGGGTATTGTGCGACCCGACGATTGCTGAAACAGTACGCGAGGATACGGGAGCGATTTATATGTATGCTAACGACAGCATAACGGCGGCTACAAGGGGTTTGTTTGCTGGCTTGCGCGCTTTAGACGATGAAAAACTACATTTAGACATCTTGTTTGCCCAAACCTTTCCTGAAACGGGTTTAGGAGTGGCTTATATGAATCGCTTGAAAAAATCAGCAGCGCAGAAGTATTTTGAAGGCTAGCAACAGAAAAAATCACCAACTACTAGAATAAAAATAGTAGTTGGCGATTTTTTCTCAACATTTTATGGATCAAATTTGTTTGCTGACTTCTTTTTTCGTTACAATTCACGGACAAACTTGAGCACTACACGAATGTGTCTGCTAGAGTCTTGCGTGGGACCGACCTGAGCCATGGTCTCAGGCCTGCCAAGCTTCATGACTAAACGCTAAAGCGTTTAGTCCCCGTACCAAGTAGGTATTTTTCATCATCTACTCTGTCTCGCTAAGTGAGCCAATCGTAGTGATTCAAAACAATTCACATTGGCTCCTCTTTCACAGCGACGTCGCAGCCACATTCGTTTCGCTAGCAATAACAACTCATTCGATTGGGTTAAATTATTCATTTGAGAAATTAAATGGCATAAATTTTATTTTTTAACTGATTAAACAAATTTTAGCTAAAACTAGCGTAACGTAGAGTTTGAAGCTTGAAAGTCGTGAGACTTTAGGCTCACGGCGGTTCCACGGCTGACCTTAAGTAAGCCTATCTCGTAGTGTAGCGACTGATTTGGTCGTGAATTGTAACAAAAGTCCAAATATCATGAAATTTGTATTTTCCTTTGTATTTTCCAAGTAGTCGTGATAAACTAAAAGCACGTAGGGATGGTGCTCCCAATAACTGCCAGAATGGCTGATGGCGCCTGTTATATACAAGTATTTATTTGTCGTGCGAACTAATCGTATGAAAAAATGAATATTTGTCTATAACAGGTTTTTTTGTATTTCAAAGGAGGAAATATCATGGTAATCAGTATCGCAAGTATCAAAGCAAGAGAAATTTTTGACTCACGCGGCAATCCTACGGTAGAAGCAGATGTCTTACTTTCCGATGGGACGTTAGGTCGGGCTGCTGTTCCTAGCGGGGCGTCAACAGGCGATCGAGAAGCTGTCGAATTGCGCGATGGAGGCGAACGGCTGCAAGGCAAAGGTGTCCAAAAAGCCGTGGATAATGTCAATACCGAGATCAATGACGCCTTAAAGGGGGCCTCCCCTTTTGACCAAGCGACGATCGACCAAAAAATGATCGATTTAGATGGGACAGAAAATAAAGGCCGTCTGGGTGCCAATGCGATCCTAGGTGTGTCGATGGCCGTGGCACGAGCCGCCGCCGACAGTCTAGGGATCCCTTTATATCGCTATCTGGGTGGTGTCGATCTCGAATTGCCGCAACCGTTCTTCAATGTCATCAATGGTGGCGCTCATGCCGATTCAGGGATCGATGTGCAAGAATTCATGATCACGCCAGTTGGGCGGACAAGTTTTAGAGACGGTGTTGAAAAGATAGCCAATACGTATCATACCCTCAAAAAAGTTCTCGCCAGTGAAGGCTTTGAAACAGCGGTGGGTGACGAAGGTGGTTTTGCGCCTAAACTAGAAAGTACCGAGGCGGCCATCGAAATGCTCTATCGGGCCATTAAGGAAGCGGGCTATGTGCCTGGCACAGAGATCGCGATTGCGCTAGATCCGGCCTCTAGTGAATTTTATGCAACTGAAAGTAGCACGTATCACTTCGAAGGCAAAGAATTATCGTCTGATGAATTATTGGCCTATTATCAAGAGTTGGTGAAAAAATATCCGGCGATCGTTTCGATCGAAGATGGCTTTTCCGAACATGATTGGGATGGTTTCAAAAAACAAACCGAGGTCATGGGTGATACGGTTCAATTAGTGGGTGATGATATCTTTGTGACCAATCCAGCGATTTTTACGGAAGGTATCCAAAAAGGAGTAGCCAATGCAATTTTGATCAAATTGAATCAAATCGGGACGGTCTCTGAATCGATTGCTGCCATTAAACTGGCCCGGGCCCATGGGTATGCGACCATGATCTCGCACCGTTCAGGCGAAACCGGCGATACCTTTATTGCTGACTTTGCCGTAGCCATGAATGCGGGGCAAATCAAGACCGGTTCGATGGCGCGAAGTGAACGGGTCGAAAAGTATAATCAATTCTTACGGATCGAAGAAGAATTAGGTGGTAACGTTCAATTGGCGAAGTTTCCAGAATAAAAGTATTTGAAACGATAGCTACCAAAAAGACACAGATAGTAGCCTCATGAGGCTTTCTATCTGTGTCTTTTTAAGTTTAGGTCGTTGACTTTTATTTCAGTTTTTTAATGTTTTCGGCGATGCGTTCATTTCGATAATCATTGATCTTATCCCAGCCACCATTTTCACGGTTTTGAAGATAATCGGTCCAAATTTGGCGACCTTCTTCTTCAGAACCAGCTTGGATGAAGCCAACTAAAGCTTGCACGCGGTCGGTATTGAGTTTAGTCAAATTACGGCGTTCTGAGCCATCTTTAGGATCGATGTCTTCAATCTCAAAGCGGGGGGCTAATTTATCTTGGGCCCATTCGACCATTTGCCGGATCGAAGTCGCTGGTTTTTGTCCCATTTGGATTGCATAGTTATCGTTTGCCACAAACCAGTAAGAACCAAGACCTACTTCTTTATCAAAACGAGCGATATCAGCGTTACGCAAGGCTTCTGTTTCTTCTGAGTATTCTGCTTTCCCATCTACTAAGTTATAGGTTTCGCCTTCGATCCCAAAAGTTGCGACCATGGTCCCATATTCACTAGCCAAATAAGTCAACAGCTCCATCGCTTTTTGAGGTTCTTTGGTCGAAGTAGTGATGAAGGTTTGGGTCCAGCCCCCGATATTGCC
Source organism: Tetragenococcus sp. (assembly GCA_041859945.1). Lineage (GTDB taxonomy): Bacteria > Bacillota > Bacilli > Lactobacillales > Enterococcaceae > Tetragenococcus. Next base: position 20,681 of record JBFLGC010000025.1, on the reverse strand, counting down.
GCCAGTAAAGGTCGGCTCTTCGCCTTTTTCATTTTTAGGACCATCAACGGCGATGTAGGTTTGTTCAGAATTTCTGGCATTGTTGTCTGACATGAATTCATTCAAGCCTTTGGTATTGGTGTGAAGATAAGCAAAATAACGACCTTGGCCTAGTTTTTCTTTCATGGTATTGTCATTGTCAGAAAACTGATCGTTGGTGATATACCCTTCGTTATAAGCTTTACGGAAGGTTTCGATCCAGTCGATGTATTCTTCATTGGAATCACGGTCATTGTATTTGTCGTCGACTGTCACAGGAATATTCAAGAAATCTTGCAAGATCCCACCATAAGCCCCATCGCCACCATTAGCAATGTCCAAGGCGGTTGAACCAAATGGTACGAGTTCCGAACCGTCGTCAGATTTAGGAAATTGTTCATGAGCTTTTTTAAGTGCGTCTAAAAAGCCTTCTGGCGTCGACATATCTGGTTTCCCAATGGCTTCATAGATGTCTTTTCTAACAATGAAGACTTGGTCACCGACGACATTGCCATCTTCATAGTCCTGTTTAGTCGAAGAAAAGCTAGGGTAGCCGTAGACATTGCCGTCATCAAGCGTATACCATTGTAAGGTTTCTGGCTTAGCGGCATGTTCCAAAAAATAAGGATCATATTTTTCGGCCAATTGGTTCAAAGGCAGGGCAAATTTATTGGCATCATTAGCAGCCGACAGATTCTTATCAAAAGTCATGAGATCGGGCAGGTCCCCACCAGCCAACATGGTATTGAGCTTTTCGTCATTACCAGAAATAAATTCGACATCGATATTCATATCTTCCTTGATTTTTTTGGTCACGGTATCGACACCCCAGCCTGGTTGGGCATACCAGTCAAAGTTGACATACCATTTTAAAGAAGCCTCATGATCGGTATCTTTTTCCCAACTTGGTGTGTCGGCCGCAGCTTCAAAACGTGCTTCAGGTAGTTCGACTTCCTTGCCTTTTGATGAATCTTTTGAATCTTTACTACCACCACAAGCTGTTAAGGTCAGTAAACTGACCAAAACGACTCCGGATTTTGCTAATGCAGTATTTAATTTCATATCTGTAAAACCTCCTATATAATAAAAACTTTAGTGCCAAATGGTTGGTTACTACTCTTTGACAGAACCAAGTGTCATCCCTTGAACAAAATATTTTTGTAGGAAAGGATAACTGATCACAACCGGGATCGTAGTTACGACCATGGTCGCCAGTTGCAAGGATTGTGAGGTGGTATTTCGTACCACGTTGGTCCCTGTGGCAACAGCTGGTGAAAGGTTCTCGGAAACGATCCGGTACAATAACATTTGTAAAGGATAAAGAGTGCGATCATCGACATAAATATTGGCCGTCATATAGTCATTCCATTGGAAAACGCCGTGGAACAAGGCGATCGTCGCTAAAACGGGTAATGATAAAGGTAAGATGATCTTCACGAAGATCGTGAAGGGATTAGCACCATCCATCTCAGCCGATTCTTCTAAGGAATAGGGAATACTACGGAAAAAATTCATCATAATGATCATGTCATAAAAGGAAAATAAACTAGGAATGATATAGACCCAAAAGCTATTGAGTAAGCCTAATTGCTTAAATAATAGGAAGGTCGGGATCATGCCACCTGAGACGAACATTGTCAAAATGCCCATGTTCATATAGATTTTACGGCCGATCAAATCGCGGCGACTGATACCATAAGCGACCATAGCGGTCAAAGCAGTATGCAAAATGACGCCTAACACCGTCTTAGAAATAGAGATGAGAAACGCTCGATAAATGGCTTTATCTTCAAAAACGGTTTTATAACTCTCTAAAGAAAACTTTCTGGGCCAGAAATAGATACCACCTCGGGTCGAATCGACCGCGTCGTTAAAGGATAGGGCGATGATGTTCCACAAGGGTAGGGCAATAATAGCCACAAAGAAAATCATAAATAAGATATTAACGACGTTGAATATTTTTTCATCTTTCGAATAAGTCTTCATTTTTTTCCTCCTTTCGTCTAAAATACGGATTCATCGCTGATTTTCTTCGTGATCAAGTGACTTCCGGCAACTAATATCAGAGAAATGACAGACACGAATAAACCAACGGCAGTGGCGTAAGAGAAATCGCCTTGTTGGATCCCCATTTTATAAACAAAGGAGTTGATGACTTCACTCTTTTGATAGTTCACAGGGTTTTGCAAGACTAACGTTTGATCGAGATTGGATCCTAAAAGGCCACCGACACTTAAGATAAAGTTCAAAGCAATGATATGCCGGATCGAAGGGATCGTGATATGGATGACTTGTTGAAATTTATTGGCGCCATCCATGCGCGCTGCTTCATATAAAGCGGGATTGATCCCTGTCATAGCGGCAATGTAGAGAATCGTATTCCAACCCACTTCTTTCCAAATATCCGACAAAACGGCGATGCCCCAATATTTGTCAGGATCCGTCAAGAAACGGATCGGTTTTTCGATCATGCCTAAATCTAACAAAATATTATTGACAAGACCTGTGTCAGATAACCAAGTAATGAACATCCCACCTAAAATGACCCAAGACAGAAAGTGTGGCAAGTAGGAGATCGTCTGAACGACCTTTTTAAATTTAGTGTGGATCAATTCATTGATCAGTACAGCTAAAATAATGGCCGCAGGAAAGCCGATCAATAGTTTTAAAAAGCTAATCCCAAGCGTGTTCTGGATCACTGTCCAAAACATCGAATCGCCAAAGAACTCTTGGAAATACTCCAGTCCCACCCATTCGGCATTACTGATCGTATCTAAAACGGAGTAGTCTTTAAAGGCGATCACGATCCCAAAAAGTGGTAAAAAGTTGAAAATGAGCATCAAGAGCACACCTGGCCAAACCATGGCTTGGTAAAAGCTCTGTGCTTTTAATCGTTTCCAAAAAGATGGTTTCTTTGGGGATTGGCCTCCTAACCTAGTATTTTGTGTTTGCCTTTTTTTCATAGTGGTCCTCCTTAACGACTGAACTTTTAGCTACTTTTTAAGGTAGTTAAAGCGAAAAGATAAAAACGTTTTTATTTCTCTTTCACTATATATAAAATCGGTTGCAAACTCAACGGTTCAACGAATGTTTGGTGCACGTACCGCTAATATGAAATGTGAACCAAGATGGTACGTATTGTTTCTTTGGATAAAATTTTCAAAAAATTGACACAAAGCATGAGAACCGAACGTTTTCTTATTTAATAGCAACAATTTTTTGTTAAGCGGCGAGTTTTGTTTGGTTTTGTGGTACAATGCAATCAGAAATGTAAAGGGGTGTTGGAGTACGATGGATTTTAAGGAAAAAGATACAGAAGTTTGGGAAGCAATTGCGAAAGAAACAGAGCGGCAACAAAATAATTTGGAGCTAATCGCCTCTGAGAATATCGTTTCAAAAGCCGTCATGGCCGCACAAGGTAGCATCTTGACCAATAAATATGCAGAAGGCTACCCAGGACACCGCTATTATGGTGGCTGTGAGTTTGTCGATGTCGTCGAAAACTTGGCGATCGAGCGAGCCAAGGAATTATTTGGGGCTAAGTTTGTCAATGTTCAACCACACTCTGGCTCACAAGCCAATACGGCCGCTTACCTTTCTTTGATCGAACCTGGTGATACCGTATTGGGCATGGATCTAGCAGCTGGGGGACATTTGACGCATGGTTCACCAGTGAATTTCAGTGGGAAGACCTATCATTTTGTTGGTTATAATGTCGATCCATCTACAGAAGTCCTTGATTATGAAGTGATCCGTATCCTAGCACGTAAGTATCAACCTAAATTGATCGTAGCCGGTGCTAGTGCCTATTCACGAACGATCGACTTTGCTAAATTTCGGGCCATCGCTGATGAAGTAGGAGCCAAGCTTATGGTCGATATGGCCCATATTGCCGGTCTTGTCGCAACGGGTCTTCACCCAAGTCCGATTCCTTATGCCGATATCACTACGACGACGACCCACAAAACCTTGCGCGGGCCCCGCGGCGGGATGATTTTGACCAATGATGAAGCTCTAGCTAAAAAAATCAATAGTAATGTTTTCCCTGGTATCCAAGGCGGTCCTTTAGAACATGTCATAGCCGCTAAAGCAGTGGCCTTTAAAGAAGCGTTGGATCCCAGTTTTAAAGACTATATGCAACAAGTGGTAGATAACGCTCAAGCGATGGCTAAAGTCTTTAATCAAGCCGCTAAAGCGCGTCTCGTGTCGGGAGCAACTGACAATCACTTGCTTTTGATCGATGTCAGAGACTATGATATGACCGGCAAAGATGCTGAAAAGTTGCTCGATTCCGTCAACATCACCGTCAATAAAAATTCGATCCCGTATGAATCGTTGAGTCCTTTTAAAACCAGTGGTATCCGCGTGGGGACACCAGCCATCACTAGCCGTGGCTTTGATGCCAAAGAAGCAGCTCAAGTGTCGCAACTGATCACCAAAGTGTTAAGTAATAGTGACGACGAAGCGGTATTAGCAGAAGTAAGAGCAAGTGTAAAAGAATTGACAGATGCGCATCCGATTTATACAGAAGCGTAAGAAAAGACAAGAGGAGAAGTCCTCTTGTCTTTTCTTAGATTTCACTCAAGCAATTTTTTACCTAGGCATTTCCTAGGCGAACGTTAGGCTCCCTGAAACTAGTTTCAGAGAGCCACTAAAGGATTTTTGAAGGTCCTTACCTAGGCTGACCGAGGTAAAACTTAAGTGCTGCCATTTTTGTGGTAAAGGCCCTTTAGAAATGGAAAAATCACCGAATCTACCAAGAACTATTGTATGAGCTGGCAATATGAATTACAATAAAAGAAATAATTTGCTATCAAAAGCACAAAGGAGAGGAAATAATGGGAAAATTTCAAGTAATCGATCATCCCTTGATCCAACACAAATTAACGATCATCCGTGACAAGAACTGTGGTACCAAAGTCTTTCGTGAAGTCGTCGACGAGATCGCCATGTTAATGGCTTATGAAATCTCGCGCGATATGCCACTTGAAGATGTCGAAATCGAAACACCGATCACTAAAACGACACAAAAGACCTTGTCCGGAAAAAAAGTCGCCATCATCCCGATTTTACGAGCTGGTCTTGGTATGGTCGACGGGATCTTAGAATTGATCCCAGCCGCTAAGGTGGGCCATGTCGGGATGTATCGCGATGAAGAAACCTTAGAACCGCATGAATATTTTGTGAAAATGCCAGAAGATATCGCTAAGCGTCAATTATTTGTCGTCGATCCGATGTTAGCCACTGGTGGTTCAGCCATCATGGCCATCGATTCCTTGAAACAACGGGGCGCTTCAAATATCAAATTTGTTTGTCTGGTTTCCGCACCTGAAGGAGTCAAAGCCTTGCAAGAAGCCCATCCAGATGTGGATATCTATGCGGCTGCTTTGGATGATCATTTGAATGAAAATGGCTATATCGTGCCAGGCTTGGGCGATGCTGGTGATCGCTTGTTTGGAACAAAATAAACAAAATAAACGCTGGAAAACCTTTGAAGTGGTTTTTCAGCGTTTTTGTTAGTGACCAAAAAATAGCCAACAGACTAAAAATCTGCTGGCTGTTTACTAGATTTTTTTTAAATGCTTATAGTTGATGATCACAACACCATTGCTTTGATTAATCAATTCACCATTATCTTCTGTTTCATCGATTTCAACAACGGCCGAATTTTTCAATTGCTTAGTGATCGTACCACTTTCTAAACGACTATGTACATGAAATTTAACATGAGTATCAACAGGAAACGGTTCACCAAATTCTGACGGGACAATAGGAGCATTCACTCTGCCAAAAGTTGCCATTATTTAAAAACCTCCCTTTCTGTATCTATTATACCACAGTTTTCAAAAAATTTCAGTTTGAATTTTCTGAAAGTTAAGTTTTGCCAAATTTTCTCTTTACAAACTCCCAAAAATTTCTTATAATACAATTTGTATTTGCCGATTTAGCTCAGTTGGTAGAGCATCGCACTCGTAACGCGGGGGTCGCAGGTTCAAGTCCTGTTATCGGCATTTAAACTAGGCGGGAAACATTTACTTGTCAATGTTTCCCGCCTTTTCTGTGCCAAATTTAATGTTGTATCTCCGCTTCGTCTGCCTCGGTCAAAGTTGTTGCAGGTAAGACTTCTTCCATAAAATCAAGCAAATCATCATCGTAATTATCCCTGACTTCACAGGGACAATCAAAAATCATCGTCGGTTCTTTTTCAATAGTGACGGGTTCCCAAGTCGGCAAATTTGGATGATTGGGATCGGAGTTGTAGGCAAAGCTGATCACAGCAGAAAAAATTTGTTGTTCTAGGTCTTTTGTGACTTCAGGGATCGTCGTGACTTCGACCTTTTCTGTATTGTGAAAGACAAAAGGAATATCTGAACAATGCCAAGCAGGCTTACCGTGTTGAATGGGAAAATTCAACGTGAAATTGTAGAGGTAAGCAGGTGCTTTTTGTCCTTTGGCGTGCGCTTGCGCCCGTTTTTTAGAAGGAACTCGAAAGACACGATCCAAGGAAAGTAGATCCGTGATATGCTTATCTGGATAGGCTTTTTTGAAAAGTGTGAGCACTGCATCGGTGTGCTTACCGTAAACCTTGGCAATAAGTTTTCTGGCTTGTTCGTAGGTCAAAGTTTCTTTATTAAAGGGTAGTTCACCAAAAGCAAATTCACCGAAGACCGAACCGATCATAAGTGGAATAGCATAGGCTTCTTTGCGAAAACCTGTAACAAGGGGTTCACCTAGGTAATAATCATCGGCTAAGGGCATACCACCTACATAATGCCCAGCTTTAGCAACAACCGGTGCCACCTTGTTGTAAGCTTGGGCCAACTCATAGTAAGGAATAGTTTCTAGTTTTTCAAATTCACTGGCTTGAATATTCAGTTCAGCTAATAAAGCTGTGGTGATCGCTTTGCCATCGCCAGGAAGTAACGGCATGACTTTGCCGTCTGACACTCCACTCATGATGATCCCCTTTTGGAAAAGCCCAGCTGCTGCGGGAATCTGCATGAGGCCAGTGACTTTCATGCCCCCACCGGATTGACCAAAAATGGTGACATTTTCAGGATCGCCACCAAAGTTTACGATATTGTCGTGGATCCATTCTAAGGAGGCCACTAAATCAGCCAGTCCCACATTGGCCGAATGAGCATATTTTTCACTGAGTGAAGCTAGGTCTAAAAAGCCTAAGATGTTCAATCGATGATTGACAGTAACGACGACGACATCGCCAAATTCAGTCATGTTGAAACCATCATAAGCAATGTGCTCAATTGCTGATCCGGCGGTATAACCACCGCCATGAAACCAGACTAAAACGGGCTTTTTGCTAGTGGGCGCAAGTGAGTGGGTCCAAATATTTAGATTCAGACAGTTTTCGTCTTGTGGCCAATAGCGATGGGGCACCAGTAATTCACCATTAGGCGTATCTTGGCTGAGTAAAGGCGCCACAAAGCCGTAAGAAGTGGCATCTTTGACTCCGACCCATGGCGTTACAGCTTCGGGCATTTGAAAACGACGGGCGGTAGCATAGGGGATGCCTTTAAAAATGTATTCACCGTTAAAAAAGTAACCCTTCAAACGACCGCTTGTGGTTGAAATAACTGGGATATCATCATAGTTAAAGCTATTTTGCATCAATATTAACCCCTTTCATTTATACTGTTAGGATACACCGAGGGACACCTTTTGTCTATTGTCTTAGGTATCAACTAAGATAATGATTGTACAAATAAGTAGATTTCTTTATAATGAAAGTAACTAATTTCTGCAAAGGAGTGTCCTGTATGCCCAAAAAAGAAAATCGCTTGATCCAGTTTTTAGGTGGCAAAACGACCTATTTTGTTTTAGGATTGATCATTTTAAGTGCATTAGCCATTTTTCTATTAAATAAAATCACTTTCTTTTTTACACCCTTCTACACGATTTTGATGGCGATCTTGCCGTCTGTCGTCTTTGCTTTAATTATCTACTATGCCTTTGCACCGCTGGTCAATTGGCTTTCTAAGAAGTTGCCCAAGTCCTGGTCAGTCATTGTTGTGTACATAGTCACGATCATCTTACTGGTTTCAGCAGGCGTCGGCTTGGCGCAGGTGATCATCAGTGAAGCGCAAGAGTTGATCGAAAAATTCCCAGATATCATGGCTAGTACGCAAAAAATGATCACAAATTTCTTTGACCAAACCCCTATAAGAAATCAGGTGGATCAATTGCTTTCTTCTTTGGATGAACGCTTGACTGATGTCGTTTCTTATATCAGTGAAAATTGGCAAGATGGCGTGGCTGGGATCGGATCAGTGGTATCGGCCGTTTCTTCGACGGTCATCACGATCGTGACGGGTCCCGTGATTGCGTTTTTCTTGCTAAAAGATAAGGATAAATTTGCTCGTACAGTCCATTCTTTGATTCCACCTCATTTACGCGCTGATTTTGATCAATTGGTCAAGGAAAGTGATCAACAGATCGGTGGTTTCTTAAAAGGACAAATTTTATCGGGGATTGCTTTGGGTGTGATGTATTGGGTCACTTTTTTGATCATGCGTCTAGATTATGCGACGATCATTGCGACTTTAGCCGGCGTGTTGAGCTTGATCCCTTACATTGGCCTTTTGATCGCCTTTGTTCCGGGACTATTTATTGCCTTTCAAAACTCTTTTACCTATGCGCTTATTTTTGTGGCGGTCTGGTTTGTCGTCCAATGGTTACATGACAATCTCCTTTTGCCAAAAATCATGGGTAATCGTCTACAGATCCATCCGCTGACCATTATGATCGTCGTCTTAGTCATGGGTGATCTGCTAGGTTTTATGGGCATTTTATTTGGGATTCCGATCTACGCTTTAGTCAAAATCATCGTCAAATATATTTTTGCTCGTTTAAAACGACGTTATGAGCGCATTTATCCAGAAAACGGGAAATATGAATGAGCGGGCGTTTAACGTCCGACTTTCTAAAATTTTTTTGAATGTCTGCCCCTAAGTCTTTTAATTGCTGAAAAAACCCACTATAATGAAAGGAGCATTTCGCGGAAAAGAGAGAATAGATGAATAAAAAGAATGTTTTATCCAATGATAATCGTATCGATTATGGTGTGATCTTGCCCGTGTTTTTACTTTGTATCATCGGGCTAGTTTCTTTATATGTAGCGTCTGATCAAAACCCCTTGACCACGACGAGTCCGTGGCGAGTTGTCCTCCAACAAGGTCTGTGGTATCTGGTGGGCACACTAGCCGTGGTCGTTGTGACAGTCATCCCGTCTAAATGGATTTGGAAGTTGACAACGTGGATCTATGGTGCGGGACTTGTCGTGATGGCTCTTTTAGTCAAATTTTATGATAAAGCAATGTTTGATGCGACGGGTTCTCGTAACTGGTTTCGGTTTGGTACATTTACGGTCCAACCAGCGGAACTTATGAAAATCGCGATGATCTTGATGCTAGCACGAGTGGTCACCTCGCATAATGCTGCTCGCAAAAATCGCACGATCAAAACGGATCTGCTACTTATTGTCAAAATGTTAGCAGTCACTTTGCCCGTGTTGCTTTTAGTCATGTTACAACGTGATTTTGGGACGATGTTGGTCTTTTTGGCTATTTTTGGTGGAGTTTTTCTAATGTCAGGAATCACCTGGAAAATCATCCTACCAGCTGTTACTTTAGTCGTTGTTGTTGCCGGTGGGACGATTGCTTTGGCTTTAAATGATAGCGGTCGTGAACTGCTAAAAAATCTGGGTCTATTTTCCGATTATCAATTTGCCAGGATCGATACGTGGCGTGATCCTTTCCATGATGTGACAGGAGATTCGATGCAAGTGGCTTCTTCGATCATGGCGATCGCCTCTGGGGGGATGCTCGGCAAGGGCTTTAATCAAAGTGAGATCGTTGTTGCCGTTCGTGAATCAGATATGATTTTTTCAGTGATCGGTGAAAACTTTGGATTTATTGGCAGTACGCTCGTGATCTTACTTTATTTCATCTTGATTTACCGGATGATCCGCGTCTGCTTTGATACCAATAATGAATTCAATGCTTATATTTCTACCGGGATCATTATGATGATCTTGTTCCATGTTTTTGAAAATATCGGCGCCAATATCGGTCTCTTGCCGTTGACTGGGATCCCGTTGCCATTTATCAGCCAGGGAGGTTCGGCTTTGTTGAGCAACATGATCGGGATCGGCTTGATTTTGTCTATGCGGTTTCAAACGGTTAGTGAATAGGAGGATAAGTGAATGATCCAATTTTATTGGTATCCTAAATGTGGGACCTGTAAAAAAGCGTTGAAGTGGTTAGAGAACAAGGCTATCGCAGTCGAAACGATCGATTTGATCACAGAAACACCCAACGCTGTAACTTTGGAAAAATGGTTGCGCGAAAGTGAGTTACCTGTCAAACGTTTTTTTAATACAAGTGGGATGAAGTATCGTGCTTTGGACTTGAAAGATAAGGTCGACGGGTTTACACTAGAAGAAGCGGCCCAACTTTTGGCGACCGATGGGATGTTGATCAAACGCCCACTTTTGATCAAAGACGGCCACTTTTTAACAAATGGATTTAAGGAAAAAGAGTATGAAGGGATCTTGAATGAAAATGACGAAACATTTTTTAAAGAAAAAAGATAATTTATGGGTGTTATATAATGGCAAAGAATATGTCGTCGGTCTAACCAAGGAAGCTCAAGAAGATTTAGGCGAAATCACTTTTGCCTCGGTACCGAAGATTGGTCAAACCTTTACCCAAGGCGACACTCTTTTTGAAGTAGAGGCCGAAAAAGCAATCAATGAGTTTGCCAGTCCGTTGACCGGAACGATCTCATCGGTCAATGAAAAGATCGACACAACTATCGATACGTTGAACGATGAAGATGAGATGAATGCTTGGGTGGTCAGTTTTAAAGATGTTGACGCTGCTCAATTTGAACAACTATAAGCAAAAAGCCAAGGAACTAGTCCTTGGCTTTTTGCTTATAAAAAATTATTCAGCTTCTTCGGTTTCACCGATCACTTCAGGTTCAGCGCCTTCAGCTGGTTCTTCTGGTTCTTCTTCGATATTTGCTTCAGCGACGGCAGCAATTTGTTCTTCAGCATCCGTTACGATCTTGTAGTCAGCAGATACAGGAAGATCAGCAACACTGATCGAATCACCGATTTCTAAAGCAGATATATCGACTTCGATGTTTTCAGGCAATTTGTCTGGTGTTGCCGAAACTGTAACAGCGTATAGGTTTTGCGCAAGCACACCGCCAGCTTTTACACCTGCTGCTTCACCGACTAAGACAACATCGGCTTCAACTTCAGTTTCTTCAGACAAGTTGACAGATAAGAATTCAACGTGATTGATTTTTGATGTGAAGGTATCTGATGTGTAATTATGGACCAACGTATTCACCGTTTGACCATCGATATCCATCTTGATCAAGGCATTCAGACCATTGTCGCGAAGTAATAATTCCAACTCTTTGGCATTGACTGCGATCGGGGTACTTTCGATCTGATAGCCATTGACGACAGCGGGCAATTTGCCTTCGTGACGTAATTTGTTACGGATCGAACGGGGGCGAACCGCTCTTTTGCTAACTTTTAGTGATACTGACATAATTTATTTCCTCCTAAATTTTCGACCATTTACTGGCGATCTTTTGAAGCAAATAGGGTAACTCATTCACAAAGTGGGCGCTAATGGTATAAAAAAAGGCAGCATCCCACACAGCTGTCTTAAGAATTACTAACATTCTCCACCAGGTCATAACGCTGTGTGTCGTGAGAAACTTGTATTTACTTACTCAATTAGTCTACTGGTATCGACTGAAATTGTCAACTATTTTAGCAATATTTCGATTGATGTTTATTTAGAAACGGGTATAAGCGGGTATTTTTTGTAACAAAAGAAATGGAAAGTAATGTCCGCAATCAAGGAAAGCGGTCAAAAGAATCGAAAAGTGATGTCCGCAATCGTGAAAAGCGATCAAAAGAAAGTAAAAGCAGTGTCCGCAATCAAGGAAAGCGACTAAAAGAATCGAAAAGTGATGTCTGCAATCGAGGGAAGCGGTCAAAAGAAAGTAAAAACAGTGTCCGTAATCGAGAAGAGTGACTAAAAGAAGGGCATTTTTTGCGACGAGATACTAAAGGAAGTAGTAGCACCGCTCATACAAGAGGCATGCCTTTCTTTTGTCGTGCCTAGGTTTACTCAAAGGCGAGTTTCCGTTATAATTAAAGTAATAAAAAAGATGAGGAGATAGTGATTATGGTAAAACGATTGATCAGTGCCAATGCTAGTGATGTGGCAACTTTTACAAAGGAAGATCTAAAGCAAAGTATCAAAGCGAGTGAAGGACGGGTCGTTTTAAGCGAAAATGTGGTGGTCGAAGCACCGATTTTAGGCGATGTGACAACGAGCGAATTGGCCAAGGCGTTTGGTGCAGATATGATTTTGTTGAACGTGTTTGATGTTTATCATCCTTTTATTGCCGGTATGCCAGGCAATAACGATTTGCAAAGCGGTGAATTCAACGAAAATGTGGTGGCGGATCTGAAGAAATTGATCGGTGTACCAGTTGGTTTGAATTTGGAGCCAGTGGATGCGACGGCACAAATGGCTGAAGATAAACTAACTATTGCTAAAGGACGTCAAGCGAGTGCTGAAACGCTCAAAAAAGCAAGTGAACTAGGCTTTGACTTTGTTTTGTTGACGGGAAATCCCGGAACTGGGGTAACAAATAAAGAAATTGCGGCTGCGGTTTCCTTAGCCAAAGAAAATTTTGCCGGTCTGATTTTTGCTGGTAAAATGCATGGCGCTGGCGTCAGTGAGCCGGTCGTAAATTTAGAAGCTGCTACTGAATTCATCGATCGTGGTGCGGATGTTTTATTGGTTCCAGCAGTAGGAACTGTCTGGGGCGTGCGAGATGAAGAGGTCGCTCGTGCCATTGATCTGGCTCATGAAAAAGATGCTTTAGTCATGAGTGCGATCGGGACGAGTCAAGAAAGTGCGGATCCGGAAACGATCAAGCAAATTGCTTTGAAGAGTAAAACTTTAGGGGTGGATATCCAACATATCGGGGATGCCAATATGGGCTTGGTCGGTATCCGTAACATTACCGTTTTATCCGATACGATCCGGGGGGCGCGTCATACTGTTTCAAGGATCGCGCGGTCAGTCAATCGGTAAAAAATGAAGAAAAAGCAGGGCCTTCTTGCTTTTTCTTTTTACATAGGGGGCAAGAGATGCGCCTAGATAAGTTGATCGAGCAAGAATTAAAAACCTCTAGGAAAGCCACAAAACAACTTCTTTTAACGGGACAGGTCTGTGTCGATGGGCAAGTGACAAGGCAAGCAAATAAAAATGTCGATAGTCAGATCCACACGATCCAAGTGGCAGAGAAAAAGTTAGTGACCATGGAAAGCTATTTTCTGATGAATAAGCCCCAAGGTGTGGTCACCGCTAATCACGATGAAAAGTGGCCCACCTTTATTGATCTGTTGGCACCTAAAGATCGCTTGGCAGGTCTTGCTTCAGCTGGACGTTTGGACCGCGATACGGAAGGCTTGTTATTTTTGACAACAAATGGTCAACTGCTCTATGAATTGGCTCAAGATAAAAAATCGGTTCCTAAAAGGTATGAGGCAACGGTCAAAGGTAAGGTCACGTCGGCGGATCAAGCAGCTTTTGCTGAGGGAATCATCTTTGCGGATGGTCAGGTTTGTCAACCGGCAACCCTGGAAATCTTAGCAGTCACGGCGTTAAAAAGTCAGGTGCGGATCACCATTTCTGAAGGCAAACGCCATCAAATCAAGAAAATGTTTTTAGCCTGTGATAAAAAAGTCCTTTCTTTAAGAAGAATTGCGATCGGACCGCTGACTCTTGGCGCGATTGCCGTGGGCGACTACCGTGCGTTGAACCGAACTGAAATCCTTACTTTAAAATCTTATTTTCGTTAAAGGAGAAAAAATGCGTTACGATACCTTACTATTTGATGTAGATGATACTTTATTAGACTTTAAAGCTGCCGAAAATCAAGCCTTACAAGCTTTGTTTGGTGAGATGGATGTGGCTTTTTCCAAAGCAAACGTGCAGGCTTATGAAGCAATCAACCAAGCCCATTGGCAGGAATATGAAAAAGGCAACCTGACCACGGCCGAAGTGGTCAATGGACGCTTTGGTTTGTTCTTTTCCAGCCTCGGCCGACAAGTGGACAGCCTTGCTACCGAGAAAAAGTATCGAAGCTATTTGGATCAAGGCCATAAACGTCTGGGCAACAGTCTGGAAATCGTGCAGAATCTAGCGACTAAAGCTAATTTATACGTAGTCACAAATGGCGTGGCTGCTACTCAGTACAAGCGGCTTACGGCAGCAGGTTTGTTGCCTTACTTCAAAGATGTTTTTATTTCAGAAGTCGTGGGCTTTCAAAAGCCCCAAGCTGAATTTTTTGAGTATGTCTTTGCGAAGATCCCTGATTTTAAAAAAGAGCGGACAGTGATTATCGGTGATTCTCTTTCGTCTGATATAAAAGGCGGCATCAATGCCGGTATCGCTACGATCTGGCTCAACTCTGATACGAGAACGCCAGCAATCGATAGCCTTCCTAATTACCATATCCAGCAATTAGAAGAGTTATATCCGATATTGGCTATTTAAACAAATTTGCGTTTTTCCCTAGCAATTTTTTTATTTTTCGTTATAATTTTCAAAGGAATGAAATAGAAAGAGGCTTAATTGATGACAGCAAAGCACAAACCGATAATCATTGGCGTTACAGGCGGTTCTGGTAGTGGCAAAACGAGCGTTAGTCATGCGATCTTGGATCATTTTCCCCACCATTCGATCATGATGATGGAACATGATTCTTATTATAAAGATCAAAGTGACTTGCCCTTTGAGGAGCGCTTAAAAACGAATTATGACCACCCATTTGCTTTTGATACTGATTTATTGATCGAACATTTGTATCAGTTATTGAACTACCAAACGATCGAAAAACCCGTTTATGATTATGTGGCTCATACCAGAAGTAAGCAAACGATCGTCCAAGAACCAAAAGAAGTGATCATTTTAGAGGGAATTTTGATTTTGGAAGATGAGCGTTTGCGTGATCTGATGGACATTAAGATTTATGTCGATACCGACGATGATATCCGTATCATTCGTCGGATCAAACGGGACATGCACGAGCGGGGCCGGACGCTTGATTCGGTCATTGACCAATATTTGAGTGTGGTGAAACCGATGTATCATCAATTCATCGAACCAACCAAGCGTTATGCCGATGTGATCGTGCCAGAAGGAGGCCAAAATCACGTCGCGATTGACCTGATCTGTACCAAAATCGAATCGATACTAGGAAAATGAGCGGATTTTCAACAATGTTTTCTTTTTTGTGCTATACTAAATCCATGCGATGAGCCGAGCAGACTAGTGTAAGCTAGTTCACTCAAACAGAGACACACAAATAATTTTGACCTGCCGGATTTGCAGGGTGTCGGAAGTTCTTATTGTGGAAAAGAGGAACTTCTACTAGCAATAGTACTGTAAGAAAAAGTGTGCCACTTATTAAAGACAAGTGGCACACTTTTTTTGTGGTAGAATGGATCGAAAGGAGAGTTAGCTATGCGTTTAGTTGTGGATGGCGATGGCTCACCAGTCAAAGCAGAAGTGATCCAATTAGGGGAGAAATATCATTTACCAGTTTTGATCGTCACTAATGTCGCTCATTATACATATAAAGAATACCCCGCTTTTGTGCACTTTATTTATGTGGATAAAGGCGCGGACCGGGCTGATTATCAAATCATCCATGAATTACAAACGGATGATATTTTGATCACGCAAGATTACGGTCTAGCTTCTTTGGCCTTACCTAAAAAGGTACGTATCTTTCACCATTCTGGGAAAGAATACACCCTCTATAATATCGATGAACTACTAGCCCAACGTTACATTGGTGCTCAAAAAAGAAAGTCTGGCAAACGAACACGCGGTCCACGCCCTTTTACTCAGACGGATCGTGATCATTTTTATGTTACCTTGGCGACTATTTTAGAACAAGAAAGTTCTCAATGATAAGGATAAATAGTAAATACGAACTCGCACTTATACCTTTGAGATTGTAAGCGACTTAACATAACACTACTAAGAGTAACAATTTTTCGCTGGCTATTTTCCAATCGGCAAAAATGTGCTAAACTATTGAAAGTGAAAAGGGATTTCTAATGTACAGGAGGAAAAACTTTTGAAAATTATTTTAGTATACGGAGGCCAAAGTGCTGAGCATGAAGTATCGATCCTTTCGGCATTTTCAGTATTGAAGGCCGTGTACTACACTTACTACCAAGTGCAATTGATCTATATCACAAAAACTGGGGCATGGATCAAGGGCCCTTTAGTGACAGAGAAACCAAAATCTGAAGCGATTTTACACTTGAATTGGGAAAATGCACCAAAAACAGGTCAAGTGATCCAGCCTGGTGCTATCAAAGCAGACGATGCCATCGTTTTTCCTATCCTACATGGACCTAATGGCGAAGATGGTACGATCCAAGGCTTTTTGGAAACCATCCAAATGCCTTACGTGGGCGCTGGTGTCTTGGCCAGTGCTTGTGGCATGGATAAGATCATGACCAAGTACATTTTGCACGCGGCTGGTATCCCGCAAGTGCCGTATGTACCTGTTTTAAAAAGTGATTGGAAAGAAAATCCGCAAAAGATTTTCGAACACTGTGAAGGGTCGATGCTCTATCCGATGTTTGTCAAACCTGCCAACATGGGCTCTAGTGTGGGAATCTCACGTGTAGAAAATCGGATGGAATTGCAAAATGCCTTAGAAGCCGCCTACTACTACGATACACGAGCCGTTATTGAGCAAGGCATCGAGGCCCGAGAAATCGAAGTGGCCATTTTGGGTAATGAAGATATCCGCACCACGACGCCTGGGGAAATCGTCAAAGAAGAGGCTTTCTATGATTATGATGCTAAATACATCAATAATACGATCGAAATGCAGATCCCCGCTAAGATCCCTGTCGAAGTTCAACAAAAAGCTCAAGAATATGCCAAAACAGCTTATCAAATGTTAGGTGGCAGTGGTTTGAGTCGGTGTGATTTCTTTTTGACCGATAAAAACGAACTTTTCCTAAACGAATTAAATACGATGCCAGGTTTTACGCAGTTCAGTATGTATCCATCGCTTTGGGAAGAAACGGGGCTACAATATGGTGATTTGATCGAAGAATTGATCCAACTGGGCTTAAATCGTTTCAAACAACGGCAAGCTTTAAAATTAGCAGCGACAGAATAAATCAAAGGAGCGGCTACGGCTGACCTTGCTTTTTTAAGGAGTATGATCATGCAACTAACAGTAAAAGAGATCGCGGCTTTATTTGGAATCGTCAAAGAAGAAGAAAGCTCCGTCACAAATGTCGAATTTGATAGTCGTCTGATCGAATCAGGTGGCTTGTTTGTGCCGTTAGCGGGCACCCATGATGGCCATGAATTTGTGGAAGCGGCTATTGCTAATGGCGCTATCGCTACATTTTGGAGCCATGACCTAAAAACGGCCCCTGCTGAGATCACCGTGATCCCAGTGCCTGATACCAAGCTTGCCTTGCAAAAATTGGCTCAGTATTATAAAGAAAAAGTGGCACCAAAAGTAGTTGGCATCACCGGCAGTAATGGGAAGACGACGACCAAAGATATGACAGCCGCTGTTTTGGCACAAAAATTCAAGACTTATAAAACACAAGGCAATTATAACAATGATATCGGGATGCCTTACACGATCTTACACATGCCAGAAGATTGCGAAATGTTGGTCTTAGAAATGGGCATGGATCATGCAGGCGAAATCACGGTCTTATCACAATTGGCCCATCCTGATGCAGCAGCGATCACCTTGATCGGCGAAGCGCACATCGAACAACTAGGTTCTCGTCAGGGGATTGCTAAAGCTAAAATGGAGATAGTGAAATGTCTTGCTAAAAATGGCTTACTGTTGATCCCAGAAGACGAGCCGCTACTTATGCCATTCATCCCGTCTTTGACACAAACAGTGCAAACGTTTGGCTTTGAAAAAGGAACGATAAGTGCAACGATCGTCGGGGCAGAAAAGGATCGGACCCTATTTAGGATCGCTGATAAGACTTATGAGATCCCCGTTTTGGGTAGTTACAATGTCAAAAATGCACTGATTGCTTATGGGTTGGGCCGTTACTTTGGCCTTGAGTCGCAAATGATTGCGCGTGGTTTGGCCCATTTCCAACTGACCAAAAATCGCACAGAATGGCTAAAAGCCGCTAATGGTGCCGATATTTTAAGTGATGTTTATAACGCCAATCCGACGGCGATGAAACTGGTTTTGGATAGTTTTGCCAATGTGGAGGTTTGCGGGCGACGCTTAGCAGTTTTGGCCGATATGCGAGAATTGGGCTCAGATTCAGCTGCGATGCATGCTGCTGTAGCTGCCCATATTGGCACTGAATACGCTGAAATCTTTTTGTATGGCGAGAAAATCGAAGCTTTGGGGCGTGAACTTTTGAAAAAAGGTCAAAATGTCCATTATTTTTCCAGTGATCAAAAAGCTGAACTGATCCTTGCTGTGAAAAAAGCCTTGCACCCAGATGACAGCATCGTTTTAAAAGGGAGTAATGCCATGGGCCTTTCCCAAGTGGTAGAGGCGTTGCTATAAGACTTAAAAACTTGAAAGTCAGGCACTGCTTACAAATTTTGTAAAAAGGTTTTGCAAACTTGATGAAATTTTCAATCTATGCTATGATAGAAAGTGCCGAAAGATGAAGTAAAGATTGGAACAACAAATCAGTTGGAATATCAGGATCTAAGTTTTGATCTTGAAATGAGAATAAATTCAAAATGAGGCTAAGACAAGAAAAATGGAACCTTTGTCCTAGCCTTTTCTAATGCCTTCAAGAAGCGGTTTTTCGGTGAGAAGTGGCTTTTGGGCAATGCAGGGACCATTGCTTGAAAACACAGACAGGACCATTCGCTTCAGTTACTGCACAAACTTAGTGTGTTGAAAAGAGATCGTAAAATCACGATCAAAAACCAAGGAGGATTTACTTGAAATTTAAAGAATTTAAATTATCAAAAGAACTATTAGCTACCGTGGAACGTTCCGGTTTTGAAGAAGCGACACCAATCCAAGAAACCACGATCCCACTAGCTTTGGCTGGTAAAGACGTGATCGGCCAAGCTCAAACTGGAACAGGGAAGACAGCCGCATTTGGTTTGCCGATGTTAGAAAAAATCGATGTGAATCGCAACGAGATCCAAGGCCTAGTTATTGCGCCCACTCGTGAATTGGCCATTCAAAACCAAGAAGAAATCTATCGCTTAGGCAAAGATAAAAAAGTACGCGTGGTAACAGTCTATGGCGGTGCCGATATCGGTCGCCAAATCCGTCAATTAAAAGGGAACCCACATATTGTTGTCGGGACACCAGGACGGATGCTCGACCACATCAAAAGAAAAACGTTGAAATTGAACCATGTTCAAACCTTAGTCTTAGATGAAGCTGATGAAATGCTAAATATGGGCTTTTTAGAAGACATCGAAGCCATCATTTCACAAGTCCCTGACCAAAGACAAACGTTGCTATTTTCAGCCACCATGCCCGATGCGATCAAAAATATCGGCGTGAAATTCATGAAAAATCCCGAATTAGTGAAGATCAAGGCCAAAGAAATGACCGCCGAACTTATCGATCAATATTATGTTCGTACCAAAGAATACGAAAAATTTGACATCATGACGCGTTTATTTGATGTTCAAAGTCCCGAATTGACCATTATTTTTGGTCGGACGAAACGTCGCGTCGATGAATTGTCGCGTGGCTTAGAAGCACGTGGCTATAATGCAGAAGGTATTCATGGTGATCTTTCGCAACAAAAACGCCTGAGTGTTTTACGGGCCTTTAAAAATGGCGATTTAGATATTTTGGTAGCGACTGATGTGGCTGCGCGTGGCTTGGATATTTCTGGTGTGACCCACGTGTATAACTATGATATCCCGCAAGATCCCGAAAGTTATGTGCATCGGATCGGTCGTACCGGTCGGGCTGGTAAAGGTGGCATGTCCGTTACCTTTGTGACCCCTAATGAAATGAACTATTTACGTGTGATCGAAGACTTGACCAAAAAACGGATGACACCACTTCGGCCACCAACGGAAAAAGAAGCCTTCAAAGGCCAACTCGGCGCTGCTATGGATGAGATCGATGAAAAAATGGCAGCAAATGGCCTGGAAAAATATTTGCCAGGTGCCGATGAATTAGTTGAACGCTATTCTGCGCAAGACCTTGCTGCTTTGTTGCTGAAGACGATTGCTAAAGATCCGGCTGATTTAGTTCCAGTCAAAATCACGCCTGAACGACCTTTGCCAAGAGGAAAGAATTTTAACAATAAAGGTAAAGGAAATCGTCGCAATGATTCACGCAGTCATCGTGATGGCCATCGTAGTAGAGACGATCGTCATCATAAATATGATAAAGATTCGCGTGGCAAAGGCTCTTATAATAAAGACGGTCAACGCAAACAAAGACGTCGTAATAATGACAAAAAACATGACTTTGTGATCCACAGTAAGGAAAATTAAAGGTTCTATGTCAATTTGTGTTGGTAGGACAAAAAACTGAATAAAATCGTAGAACTTGGAATAAAAATCAGAGACATT
>JBFLGC010000024.1:0-40470 GCA_041859945.1 Tetragenococcus sp. | reverse complement strand
AACAGTTCCTACTGCCAAGCCTGTAGCGGACTTTCACCGCCAAGTGATTACCCATGCAGGGCGCACCAAAAAAAAGACAGCTCGTCAAAGCTGTCTTACAGAATTATTTTAAAATCGTATCGGCTAAAAGTTTAGTATAGGCGATACGTCCGGCACTATTTGGATGAACAGGGTCCTCTTGAAACCATTCTTTGTGTTCTTTACTGATCCCATACCAATCGACCAATTGGATATTCTCATATTTTTTGGCCATATTTGCTAGTAAGTTGTTTACATCATTTTGCCAACGTTGGCTTGGTACATAGACATTGACAAGATACACTTGTCTGTCACCAATGACTCTCATCAACTCATCAAATTGTGATTCCGTTGCCGCGCCATTGGTTCCTAGGGCCAAGATGACCGTGTCTTTCAGCAGATCCTTGTCAGCGAGGTCCTGCAATAGATCGACGCTATTATATAATTGGCGACCAACATCAGCGTCAACAA
Source organism: Tetragenococcus sp. (assembly GCA_041859945.1). Classification (GTDB taxonomy): domain Bacteria; phylum Bacillota; class Bacilli; order Lactobacillales; family Enterococcaceae; genus Tetragenococcus. The sequence continues at coordinate 39,981 of JBFLGC010000024.1, read as the reverse complement.
CTGCTTTCGGAAAAATTTCTTGGATATTACGCGTCGCTCCTAATAACACCGAATCTCCAAACGCTGTGATCTCCATTTGCTGGCCTGCAGTGACTTGAGCCATAGTCAGATCATACTTCATTTTTACCGCAGCTGGTTCTTGACTGAACGTTTCTGTAACAGCTTGACTTTCAGTCGTCGTTTCTGTAGTAGGATCAGTTTGGCTTGTTGCAGTGTCAGGTGAATTCGTTTCCGTCTGGACCTTTTTCGTTTGATCCGCAACCTTTTTATTTGCATCGATTGCTTGTGCGAGTTTTTCTTGTTGGGCATCCACTTCATTTTTAGGTGCGATCACGAGCCCCACCCCAGCAATGAGCGTAAGAACTAGCGTCACAAATGGCTTGACATTAGCGCGCCGTACGATCGGTTTCGTGAAAATAGCCCGAATTTTATTTCTTCTAGTCCGATCCATATGGTTGAATGATTTTTCGATCAAGTGGTAAGATAGCTCGGCAAAAATAAGGATCAACACTAACTCGACCAAAGTATGGAGAAAGATATGATCAGCAATATTTTTGACCTTGGCTTCATAAAAAATCATTACCGGAAATTGGTAGAGATAGATGCCATAGCTCCGTTTACCTATGTATGAAAAAAGCGGATTGGTCAACCAACGATCGAGGCTTGCCCCCGGATGGACCGTGACAGCAAGCAAAATAGCTGCTAAAATACTGACTAAATACATACCCCCATAATACACAAATGAATAATGATCTGACAGAAAAATAAGAGCTATAAGTAAGCCGGCCAAAGCGAGAAGTCCCACACCGTTGAGAACTTTCTTCGCTGAAATCGGGATCTCTTTTTTCAAACGATCACTCGGCCAAATAAAAGCTAACATTGTCCCAATCAAAAAAGAAAACAAGCGGGTATCCGTCCCGTAATAGACCCGTGTCGGATCTGCGCCGGGAGTAAATCCGATGGCCATGCCGATCGCTGAGCCTAGCGATGCGCCTAACAAAAGATAAAAAATCCAGCCTTTTTTCTTGACGAATTTGATCAAAAAAATAAAAAATAGTGGCCATAGCAGATAAATCTGGGCCTCCACTGCTAAAAACCATAAATGAGTAAACGGCGACTCATTAGTAAATCGATCAAAATAAGAGAAGCCGTGTTGGATCTGCCACCAGTTATTGATATAAAGTAAGCTACTTCCGACAATTCCCCGTAAATTATTTAAAAGATTGCGTTGAAATAACGTAATATATGCTGTGGAGCTCAACAATAAACCGATCAATGCGGGATACAGCCGGATCAAGCGGCGTTTGTAGAAACGCGTGAGCGATAGTTTCCCGCTTTGGCGTTCTTCTTGGCGCATATGGTCGGTGATCAAATAACCCGATATCGTAAAAAAAATGACAACTCCTAAATATCCTCCCCGCATATGAGCTGGGAAAAGATGATAAAAAATAACGCCGATCACAGCCAAGCTGCGGATCCCATCGATCCCATGAATATAGCGTTTTTTATTTTGACTTGCTACCCCCATAACATCCACCAATCTTTTTCTTCTTTACTCTAATAATGCCATATATTTAAAAAGAATACAGTTTTTCACTTGCTTTAAAAGAAAAATTTAACAACTCTGTTTCGTTCCAATCATCAAAATTCTTCTTCGTGAAACCTTCCCAAGATCTGCACATTATCGGCAATACTGACAAAGGCCCTTGGATCAGACTCCTTCATCGCTGCGCGCAACATCGGTAACTCGAAACGAGTCACGACTGTCAGCAGAATCGTTTGCATTTCATGGGAATAAGCACCTTTTGCTTGTGGAACGATCGTGATCCCCCGGCGCATGCGGTGTTGGATCGAAGCAATCACGGCATCAGGACACTTGGTTATGATCGTGACTTGGACTTTTTTTTGTTTGGTAAAAACGGCATCCGTCACTTTGGCACTGACAAAAATCCCTAAAGCACTATATAAAGCATATTTCCAACCAAATAAAAGCCCTGATGCTGACAATATCAGGATATTGAAAACCATGGAGATCGAACCGACATTACGACCTGTTTTTTTGCGGATCGTGATACTAACAAAGTCCAATCCCCCAGAGGAGATTCCACTACGCAGGGCATAACCGATCCCGGTCCCATTGATTGCACCACCAAAAATCGCACAAATAATTGGATCTGTCGTCGGCATTTCAGTAGGAATGATCTGCATGAAAAGTGAGGTAAGTGCGACCGTGATGCCAGTAAAGATCGTGAATTTATGACCGATCTTAAACCAACCTAAGACAAACAAAGGAACATTCAAGCAAATCAAAGCAAGCCCAACTGGTAGATCGATCTGCCACAAGTTTCGTGCCAAGGTCGAAAGGATTTGGGCGATCCCAGTGACCCCACTTGAGTAAATATGCCCGGGTTCATAGAAAAAATTCAAAGCAATCGAGGCAAGTAGTGCATAAATCAACGAATTTGATACCTTAGTTGCGTAATCAGCAAAAGGTAATTTGGCAAACAGCCGTTCCATAGTAAAAAAAGCCCTCTCTATTATTGTTTTTCAACTTACATTATAACGATTAATCGAATAAAAGGGAAAGGATAATTGTGAATTCTAGTGATTGTTTTTCAGAAGACTATTTCCCTTTGCTTTCTTCCAAATAGAAGCTTAAGCTCGGTCACATATTTTATCTAAGTTTACTTGAATACACGGACCTTGCTAAGTTAAAAGACCAAAATCATCCATAAAAACACCTTGAGTCAGTACTCAAGGTGTCTGTTTTTATTCTTCTTCCACTGATGTGACATCAATGTTTAATTCGAACAGTTGTAGTGGTGAAACAGTACTTGGTGCTTGTGTCATTGGATCGACGGCTTTACCGTTTTTGGGAAAGGCGATGACTTCGCGGATATTTTCTTCACCAGTAAGTAGCATGACAAAACGGTCTAAGCCCAGTGCGATGCCGCCATGTGGTGGAAAGCCATAATCTAAGGCTTCTAACAAGAATCCAAACTGTTCATTCATTTGTTGCCGTGAAAATCCGAGGGCTTCAAACATTTTTTCTTGCAAGTCTCGGGTATGGATCCGTAATGATCCTCCGCCCAATTCGTAGCCGTTCAAAACGATATCATAGGCTTCAGCATGGACCTTGGCTGGATCTGTCAACAAATAAGGGATCGATTCTGCTTGTGGCAAGGTAAATGGATGGTGTGCCGAAACATAGCGATTTTCTTCGTCACTATATTCGAATTGGGGCCAATCCACGACCCATAAATAATTGAATTTCGTTTCATCGATCAAGCCTAATTCTTTCCCTAATTTGATCCGGATCGCACCTAATGTCGCTGCCACGACTTCAAAACTATCCGCTCCAAACATCAGCAAATCGCCTACTTGGGCATTGGTTGCGGCGATCAATTCGTCTTTCACATCGGTCAAAAATTTAGCGATCGGACCTTTCAAGCCATCTGCTTCGACTTTCAACCAAGCCAAACCTTTGGCACCAAATTGGCTAGCAAAATGGCCCAGATTGTCCATATCTTTACGGGAGTACTTGTCGGCAGCCCCTTTTGCATTCAAAGCTTTGACAACCCCACCGTTTTCAAGAGCCATGCGGAACACTTTGAAATCGACATTTTGCATCGTTTCAGAAAGGTCGATCAATTCCATATCGAAACGTGTATCTGGTTTGTCGCTTCCGAAACGGTTCATCGCTTCATCCCACGTCAAGCGCGGGAATGGCAAGGCCACGTCGATCCCCTTGACATCTTTCATGACTTGGGCGATCATTTCTTCCGTAAATTCTTGGATCTCCGCAATCGATAAAAAGCTCGTTTCGATATCGACTTGGGTAAATTCCGGTTGACGGTCGCCCCGCAAGTCTTCATCACGGAAGCAACGTACGATTTGATAGTAACGATCAAAGCCCGCTGTCATCAGTAATTGCTTCGATAATTGCGGTGACTGTGGCAAGGCGTAAAAGTGCCCGGCGTGGACCCGTGAAGGCACTAAATAATCGCGTGCGCCTTCTGGTGTTGATTTGGATAAATAAGGTGTTTCGATATCTAAAAAATCATGATCATCTAAATAATGACGGATCGAACGGGTCACTTGAGTCCGCGTCATCAAATTGTGAGTCATTTTAGGCCGACGTAAGTCAAGGTACCGATATTTCATCCGTATTTCATCGCCGGCTTTGACATCATCTTCGACCGTAAATGGTGGGGTCTTAGCAGTATTTAAAATCGTGATCGAACTTACCATCACTTCGATTTCACCGTTGACCATCTTAGGATTGATTGCTTCTGGTGCTCGGCGGATCACTTCACCAGTCACTTCGATCACATATTCACTGCGACATTTATCGGCGACTTTCCAAGCATCTTCAGCCACTTCAGGATTGAAGACGACTTGCACGATACCTTCACGGTCACGTAGATCGATAAAGATCACACCACCTAAATCTCTTCTCTTTTGGACCCAGCCCTTTAGCGTTACTATCTGACCGAGGTACTCTGTGGACATTTTGCCACAATAAGTTGTTCTTTTTCCCATTTTTTACTCTCCTACCATATTGTCATAAATACTTGCAAAGTCTTGATAAACATCGCCTAATAATACTTCCGTTTCAAGGTGAGTCGCCATGTGCTTGACGCGGATCGTACCGGCGTCCATTTCTTCTTTTCCAAGTGTCAAAACCAATTCGGCACCTTGCCTATCAGCAGCCTTGAATTGACCTTTAGCTTTTCTGCCCATCACATCCCGATCAGCGGAAAACCCAGCGTTGCGAATAGCTTGGACGACTTTCAAAGCCTCGATATTGGTTTCTTCACCAATCCCCACTACATAAGCATCTAAATGGTCAAAATCGGGTAAGACTGCCGCTTCCGCCTCCATGACTAAAAGCACGCGCTCGATCCCCATCGCAAAACCAAAGCCCGGTGTTGCTGGTCCTCCTAATTCTTCGACTAATTGATCATAGCGGCCGCCAGCACAGATCGTCGCTTGGGCCCCCATTTTAGGCGCGTCACTAATGATCTCAAAAATCGTGTGCGTATAATAATCCAAGCCTCGGACCATAGTCGGATCGATTTCGTAAGGGATCTCAAGTGCATCTAACATTGCGATCACCTCATCAAAATGTTTTTGTGCCGGCTGACTTAGATAATCCAAAATCGACGGAGCTTCGGCCACAAAACGTTGGTCACGTCTATCTTTACTGTCCAGAACACGCAAGGGATTTTCCTGCAAACGACGTTGTGAATCTTCACTTAATTCGTCCCTATGTGGCATCAAATAAGCAATCAACGCTTGTCGATAAGCCTGACGGGTTTCTTTATCGCCCAAAGAATTGAGCACTAAACGAATCTCATGTACACCCAATTGTTGGAAAAAGGCCATCGCCATTGCCATTGTTTCGACATCGGTCGCGGGATTCTCCGAGCCAAATGCTTCGACACCGATTTGGTGAAATTGACGCGTGCGACCTTTTTGCGGCTGTTCATAGCGAAACATCGGACCATCATAAAAAACTTTATATGGTTTGGCATATTCAGGACCATATAATTTATTTTCGACATAAGCCCGAACGATCGGCGCCGTTCCTTCAGGGCGCAAGGTGATATGACGCTTTCCTTTATCATAAAAATCATACATTTCTTTTGATACGATATCCGTGGTGTCCCCCACACTTCTTGAAATCACTTCATAGTGTTCAAATAAGGGCGTACGGATTTCATGGTATTGATAATCTCCAAACAATAAACGGGCCGTTTCCTCGACAAATTGCCATTTTTCCGATTCACCAGGTAAAATGTCATTCGTGCCTTTTGGTCGTTGATAATTCATTTTCATCCTCCTTTGAATTCATTAAAATTGCATAAAAAAACACCCTTGTCTTAACAAGGGCGAATCAACGCGGTACCACCTATTTCAAAAGTTAAAAAACTTTCCTCTCACGATTAACGCTCGCAAACGGAGTGGCTTTGCACGCACTCGCCTCCAGACTGTCTTTAGTCGTCAGGTAAACTATTTTCAGCGATCCTAGTTCTCTCTTTTTTTCTGACAACTTTTTTGGTTCTTTCATCGGCATTTTTAACTATGTATTAGCTATAAAGTACCGCAATGCGTATTAAATGTCAAGATTTTTGAAAAATTTTCAGAAAAATATCGTCTCCTTGTGATAGCGTCTGGGCATGTCTTCTGTTTTACCTTGTCATATGTCCTTTCTTTGCTATGCTTGGATTACTTATCCATCACACTTCTATATTTTGGATTCATAGCGTAATCTCCTAAAAAGACTACGGTTGTTGACATGGTGAAGTAAAAACCATAAAAGGCCCGTTCTTGTTGAAAGATATTAGCGATTTTTTAGCTTGTTAAAAGAACAAACGCAGAAAGCTATCGAACCAAGAATGCAAGGTCAAAAATGATCTGACTTCGTGTGTTAGATCTAGGCAAAATTATGTTATACTTTAAAAAAAAACGAGGAGGACAATTTAATGGAGATTTATGCAGGCTACAAACGCCAAGCCCAATATTATGAAACGGATAAAATGGGGATCATTCATCATTCCAATTACATCCGCTGGTTTGAGGAAGCACGGGTAAACTTTCTTGAATTTTTGGGTCTTTCTTATCAGACGATCGAAGCAAATGGTATCATCGTGCCCGTTTTGGAAGTTTCTTGTCAGTACAAAAACATGCTCCATTTTGGTGATTGGGTACGGATCGATTTATTTATCGAAAAATATACCGGGACCCGTCTTGATCTACGTTATGAAATCTATGACACTAACGAAACGTTGATGACAACAGGCACAAGCAAGCACTGTTTTTTAGCTCAGGAAAACCAGCGCTTGATCAGTTTAAAAAAATCCCGTCCAGAATTTCACAAAATTTTTCAAAATTATACGGATAAAACAGCTAATAATTAAGAAAAATAAGCGGTTTTTACGAACTTTTCCTAAAAAAGTTCTTTTTTTTGGTAAAATGTAGGCGTTTTTCTTGATTATTTGCGAATTACTCGTATAATCAAGATAGATTCACAAAGAAAGGAGAAAACGCCTATGTATGTAGTGAAAGTTTTCCATGGTTACATCTCCAAAGATGGTCGAAGGACCCGAGACAAATCCTTGGATAAATTATTACTTTTTAGCAATCGTAAAGATTCAGAAGCTTTTGCAGACAAGATCGGTGGTCGTGTCAAAAAAGTAGAAGATCTCAAAAAAGTCTGAGTTCGCCGCAAGGAAAAGAGCTCAGGCTTTTTGCATACATAAAAAGAGCAGGACCGACGCCCTGCTCTTTCATTTTTAAAGTTCTTCACCGTTTGTTTCAATGACTTTCTTATACCAATAAAAGGAATCTTTACGGCTCCGTGCCAAAGTTCCTTTATTATCGTCATCTAAATCGACATAAATAAAACCATAACGTTTCGACATTTCGCTCGTGCTAGCGCTGATCAAATCGATGCAACCCCAAGGCGTATAGCCCATCACATCAACGCCCTCTTCAATCGCCAAGCCGATTTGTTCGATGTGTTTTCTCATATAATCGATCCGATAATCGTCATGGATACTGCCATCTGACTCGACTTTATCTTCAGCACCCAAGCCATTTTCCACGATAAAAAGCGGCACTTGATAACGATCATAAAGTTTCTTCAAGGTGACCCGTAAGCCCACTGGATCGATCTGCCAACCCCAAGCACTCGATTCTAGATAAGGATTTTTTTGTGAGGCCAACAAATTCCCAGCAACCGTTTCATTGCCTTTTTGCGAACTTGCCACCATTGACATATAGTAACTAAAGGACATAAAATCAACCGTGCCTTCTTTTAAAACGGTGGCGTCTTCTGGATGGATATCCAAATGAATATCATGATCTTTAAAAAATTTTGTCATATACGACGGATAGTACCCCCGCACTTGAACATCTGAGAAGAAGAGATTCCATTCATCTAAGTCGACACTCGCTAACACATCATTGGGATCACAGGTGGCTGGATAAGCTTCCATCCGTGCCAACATACAACCGATCTTAGCATCCGGAATGATTTCATGGCAGGCTTTGACAACTTTAGCGCTGGCTACAAATTGATGGTGGGCGGCTTGATATTGAACTTCCAGCATGTTATCGATACCATCCGCCAAGATCCCACCGCTTAAATACCCGGTCATACTGATGATATTGATTTCATTAAAAGTCAACCAATATTTGACTTTATCTTTATAACGTTCAAAAAGTGTTGTAGCATAAAAAACAAAAGCATCGATCGTCTTGCGACTCAACCAGCCATTTTGCTTGAAACTCAAAGCTAAGGGAAACTCATAATGGGAAATCGTCACAAGCGGTTCGATCCCATATTTTAGACATTCATCGATCACACCGTCATAAAATTTCAGTCCCGCTTCATTTGGTTCTTTGTCATCTCCATTTGGGAAGATCCGAGGCCAAGAAATCGATAAGCGAAAGGTCTTAAAACCCATTTCCGCAAATAAGGCAATATCTTCCTTGTAATGATGGTAAAAATCAATACCATGACGTTTGGGATAATGGCCTTCTTTATCATTCATGGCGGCTTCGACCATAGCCTTAGTCATGGGTTCAGTTAAAGACATAGCCGATCTAGCTGCTTTGCCCAGATATTTCGCCGTATCTGCCGTCGACCAGCCACGTCCGTCTTCTAGAAAAGCTCCTTCAAGTTGATTGGCGGCTGTTGCGCCACCCCATAAAAAATTTTCTGGAAATACTGACATAAGTTTCCCTCCTCGTTTGATCAAAAACAAATCATGTGTCTCTCTTTATGATAAACGATACCGGTGGAAACGCAAGCACTTTAATTTTTTAAGTGCTTCACTTACTTATCAAGCCGCGACTTGAAAGCTTTTCTCAATTTCACTACAGCAGAACGTGCAAAATTGAGAAAAAAATCTAGTTTGACGTGCTTGGTTTGTTTTTGCTACAATCGATAGAAAAGGGAGCCCTTAAAATGACTATAGAAGAAAACATTCAAACCTATGCACGCCAAATTTACGCTTTAAAACCTTGGGAAGTAATGAGTGAAAATCAGCTTTTTATCTTGCATAATATTCACGAAAAAAGTGACAGTTTGATCGATTGTTACAAACATAAAGAAGACTATGGCTTGCGGATCTATCTTGATTCCAATTCACAAATGGCGCGCGAGATTCGTGTACAAAATTCTGGTCATGACTTTTCTGATCCTTGGCTCAATTTTGCCGGCTATCGACTGGCCTATTTTCCTGATACGAACCAAGTGAGTCTGACCCATTATGAAATCGGCAAAAAATTCGCTGAGATCGAAAAAGAGGTCTACGCCGATCTTGCTTTTGCTTTAAGAAGCTACCTCACTGCGCTTGAAAAACTTGAAAATGGAACACTAGGAAAAGCTCCTACACTGAATTTTGCGCTAGTTGCTTTATACAAAGAACGTTTTGGTCAAGTGAAAATTAGTTATGCCCAAAACAATCGTCAAAACCTAACCACTTATATCCGTTCCGTCGATTCTTCTAATTTGCGGAAAATAAAAGAACAGCAGAAGGTCCCCAATCAAGGTAGTTACGAAATTGCTTTGACGTTTTTGCCACAAATTTTAGAAAAAAAGGAACAGTACCAACAATATTATCCTTTGCTTACGATCATCGACCATCAAAACGGAGCTGTCTTATATAGTGAAAAAATAAAGGAAGATCCACTCCGAGATATCGGCAAAACCTTACAAATTTTAGCTAAACAAGCACCGTTACCAAAAAGGATCTTATTTGCCCAACTCGACTATTGTTTAGCACTTGAAAAATTGTGTAAAGAAATCGATATAGAGTCGTTTTCACGTAAAAAATTGACTCAGACCAAACTGTTTATCGAAAATTTGAGAAAAGCCGAACTCAAAACCGCGCCACAAGTCGATGCTTGGTTAGCAAAAAATCCTTCCTAAAAATAGGAAGGATTTTTTATGGCTTATTTTAAAGCATCTTTTGCTTGGTCAGTCAAAGCTGTAAAAGCCGTGGCGTCAGTGACAGCTAAATCAGCCAACATTTTGCGGTTGATGTCGATGCCAGCAACTTTTAAACCATGCATTAATTTTGAGTAGCTCAAACCATTCATGCGAGCTGCCGCGTTGATCCGAGCGATCCATAATTTACGGAAGTCGCGTTTCTTTTGACGACGATCCCGATAAGCATAATTATAAGAATTCATTACTTGTTCATTTGCTGTTTTATATAGAGCATGTTTGGAACCATAATAACCTTTTGCTAATTTAAGCACTTTTTTACGACGTTTACGAGTTACTGTTCCACCTTTAACACGTGCCATGTTTAATTCCTCCTAATATAGATCAATTTTAGATATCTAATTGCGTTTTATTTCATTTTTGCTAATTGTTGACGGATCCGTTTGTTATCACTAGCGGAAACCATACCTGCTTTACGCAATTGACGGCGTTGCTTTTTGGTCTTACCGTGGAAACGGTGACTTGTGAACGCGCGATATCTTTTCAAACCGCCTTTACCAGTACGTTTGACACGCTTTGCTAATCCGCGGTGTGTTTTTTGTTTTGGCATAACTTATTTCCTCCTCAAAATCGTTCCTATTTGGCGTTTCTTACTTGTCGTTTTTTGGCGTCAGCATCAAGAACATGCTACGTCCGTCCATTTTGGGTCTTTGTTCGATCGATGCCAGATCGTTTGTTTCATCAGCAAGACGCATCAGGACCTTCTGACCAATTTCTTTGTGAGTAATGGCACGACCTTTGAAACGGATCGAAGCTTTCACTTTGTCTCCTTTTTCCAAAAACTTCCGTGCATTCCGTAATTTCGTATTAAAATCATTTTCATCGATCGTTGGACTTAAGCGTACTTCCTTGATATTGATCACTTTTTGTTTCTTGCGAGCTTCACGTTCTTTTTTCTGTTGTTCAAACCGAAACTTCCCATAATCCATGATCCGCGCAACTGGTGGTTTTGCCGTTGGAGCCACCAGAACAACATCTAAGTTCGCTTTTTCAGCGATACTAAGTGCTTCAGCTTTGCTTTTTACACCAAGTTGATTGCCATCTTGATCGATCAAACGCAATTCACGTGCACGAATGCCGTCGTTAACCATCATATCCTTTGCTATGGTCATTCACCTCCAAGTTATTTGCGAGAAAGAAAAAAGACAATAAAAAACGAGTTCTTTTTCAAAAGAACCCGCGCCCAAATTTAGACTGACTTTCATCAGTTCAAATTCTATCTGCCCAGCGAACCTTTTCACTCAGGCGAGAAGCGCGTGCCTCTACTTCCTTTTCTCAACTTTAATAGTTTAACAAAAATTTTGAAACACGTCAAGTAATTTATGCAAAATGATTGATTTTGTAACTCGAAGTGTGATAGTCAGCTCTATTTGAAAGCTTGAGAATAGCAAGATAAATTTGTGGCTATCAAATGGAAATTCTGGTATCCAAAAAAATTAATTGGATACCGAATGGCGATTCCAGTATCTACAAAAAATTAATTGGATACCGAATTTGAACTTCGGTATCCATAAATATCAAACATATCATGAAAATAGTGGCTATCAAAAAAGAGTCCTACTCATATAGAACAGAACTCTTTGCCTACTAAATCATTTTTTCACTGGCGACACCGACACGTCCGGGTTTCATTTCAACTTTGCCAAAACTGATGGCATCGACAGGACAAACGAGATTGCAGAGATGGCAGCCGACACAACGATCTTCATTGACACGGGGAAGTCGCGTGGCTTCATTCCATTCGATTGCCTGATGGGCGCCATCAAAGCATGAGATAAAGCAGCGACCACAACCGATACACTTTTTCCAATCGATACGTGGATAGACTTTATAATCACGATCCAATTCTTCAGCTGGGATCATGTTGACGTTAGCCAAGCCAACGAGTTCTTGCAAGTGGTCGACATCTTGTTCTTCCATATAATGCATCAGACCATTCTTCATATCTTCTACGATACGATAACCATACTGCATGACCGCCGTCGTAACTTGTAAGGTACTAGCACCAAGCAAAATGAACTCGACGGCATCTTCCCAAGTTTCGATCCCTCCGATTCCAGAAATCGGTAAATCTTCCAGATCAGGATCCGCTCGTAATTGTTGAATGAAACGCAAAGCAATCGGTTTAACAGCTTTACCTGAGAAGCCTGAAATCGAGGATTTGCCATTAATGATTGGTAGACCGACTTTCCGTTCTAGATCGAGATTAGCGATCGATTTAACGGTATTGATCGCCGCGATCCCATCGGCACCGCCAGCCAAACTACCTTTAGCAGCTGGGACCATATCCGTGATATTGGGGGTCATTTTTGCTAAGACGGGTAAATCAGAGCCGCGTTTGACCGCCGCACAATATTTTTGACACAATTCGGGATTGGCACCAACATCTGAACCCATGGCATGCGATGTCATTTGCGGACAAGACAAATTCATTTCGATCATATCCGCTCCCGTTTCCGTAACGAGTTTTGCCAATTCGGTCCAGTCTTCTTCGCAAGTCCCCATGATCGAAGCGATCAAGACTTTATCAGGAAATTCTTCTTTTAGTTTGCGTAGATCAGCCAAATTCTCTTCCAAAGAGTGTTCGGCAATTTGTTCCATATTCTTGAAGCCTACAAAAGGTGTCCCTTCTTTGGTCAATTCATCAAAACGCGGCGAGACTTCATCGACCACAAAATCAGCCGGTCCGATCGTCTTGAACACGACCCCGCCCCATCCGGTTTCATAAGCTTTTTTACACATCTCATAACAATTATCTACTGGTGAGGATGATAAACAGAAAGGATTGTCAAAATGGACACCAAGAAAATCGATCGATAAATCTTTATCTATCATTTTATTTACCTCCTAATAAGTTGTCACAGGCGTTAGCGGCTTCTTTGCCTTTTTGGACCGCCCAAACCACCGTCTTGTCACCTTTGGCAATGTCACCGGCGACAAATACGTTAGGATCTGCGGTTTGATAACCATCGAAAGTCACTTCATTTTTTTCTATAGGTAAAGAAAGACCATCCGCATTGACCTTTTGACCTACTGCCAAATAGATCTTGTCAGCTTTGATTTGTAATTTGCTATCGATAGCACGTGCGGCAAAAGTCACCGTGTTGTCGGTAACAGATTCTGGTGCATAACCGTCAATGATCGTAACACCATGTTTTTGAGCTGTTTCTAATTCTGTTTGTGAAGCCCTAAATTCAGAAAACTCTTCATAAACGACATCAGTCACATGCTTGACGCCTAAAATTTTTAAAGTCGCATTGACATCCATCGCGACATCGCCACCACCGATCACTAAGGCATTTTCGGGTAAGTCGACTTTGCCATGATGATTGCGAGTCCGGGCTAGAAAAGACACAGCCGTTTCGACAAAAGGATTATCCGCAAACATCGGTAACATCTTACCAGTGCTAGCCCCGATCGCTAAAATAATGGCATCGTGACTTTCTTTTAATTCATCAAGTGAAAGATCCAATCCGATCGTGCGACCAAAATGAAAACTAGCACCCAGATTTTCGATCCGCTTGATTTCATAGTCGACGATTTCAGCTGGCAGGCGATATTCTGGAATGCCATAAGTCAGATAGCCGCCTGCTTTGGCTTGTTTTTCGTAAATATCCACGGCATATCCTTTTTGTAACAAAGTCGTTGCCGCTTGCAAGCCAGCTGGTCCAGAACCTACGATGGCTACTGTCATCCCATTGGCTGGTGCTTTTTTGAGGATATCCATCTGCGCTTGTTGTTCAAAGTCAGTCACAAAACGTTGGATCCCACCAATATCGATCGGTACATCAATGCCACTGCGCGTACAAGCTAGCTCACAATAACGTTCCGTCGGGCAGACGCGCGCACAAATAGCCCCTAAAGCATTGTTTTCGCGGATCGTTTCAGCTGCTCCTTTAAAATTACGAAACCGGACACTGCGAATGAAGCGAGCCGGATCCGTTTCTGCCGGGCAAGCTTGTGAACAAGGGGCATCATGACAAAGCAAACACCGTGCCGCTTCTTCCATCACGGTCGTCATGGTGTAATTCGGTTTCTCTTGTGTATATTCCATTTTGACCTCTTCCTTCTATTTTTTATTGTGAAAAAAATTCAATCCATACCTAAATGATAGTTTATTTTGCTAAAATAGAATATAATAAAGGTGAAGTATTTTTATCAATTTGACGTATAAGCAATAGAAAGAAGAATAACTATGAGTGTGGATCCAACAAAAAAAATAGAAATAGCTTCTCTATTCAACGCACTATTCAAAAGTGAAAAAAATCACTTTATCTACCAAAAAGGCAAGGAACTCCAATTAAGTTGTCTCCCTGAGTCGACTTTTTATGGACCAACCTCAACGGTGCTGCTTTTTGTCCTTAGTAATAAAACAACCGATCTTTTTCTTTACACAACAGATATCAATACAGCCCAAAATAAAGACGAGCTCCAAAAAACCATTGCTCAAGCTGACCAGATCGTGACTATTGTCAGTAATCATGAGTTTTCCTTACAAAAAGTTCCTAGTAAACTTTCTCTAACACTAGGTCCAGGGTATTTTTTGACCCATACACTTTTTGAATTGATCGCGCAATGGCCCTACTGTACGCCCAAAGAACGTAGCGATTTCTTCTCACAGTGGTCCTTACAGCTTTCTGATTGGTTGATTTCCTATGTCAATGAAGATGCCAAGCTTCCATTGACTATCGAAAAAGCAATCACTTATATCGAACAAAAAAATCATGATCCCCACCTTTCTTTGGAAAATACGGCCGCTTATTGCAATTTATCGACCCGGATGTTGCAAAAACAGTTTCAACGTCTAGGCTTTTCTTTCAGTCATTATGTCAATGAGATCCGCCTTGCCAACGCCGCGATCCAATTGTTCAAAAGTGAGGCCTCCATCACGCAAATCGCTTTTCAATGCGGCTTTTCGAGTTCAGCCTATTTTACCAAACGTTTTAAGGAACGCTATGAAGTCACACCCAAAACGTATCGACAAAAAATGCAGGCCACACTTTCGATCGATCAAAAGCAACACAACGATTGTCCGCTAGCCGGTTCCGCTTGTCAGATCACTACTTTTTAAGCAGAAAAAAGGAGAAAAAGCTTTTTTGCTTTTTCTCCTTAAAAATTTATCCCTAGAAATAAGCCGATAAAAATAAGATATCCTAATAATCCACCAAAGATCGTAAAAAAAAGGGTAAATAAGATTCTGGTCCGCTGATTGATGGTTCTATGGTGCCAAGTTTTGACGATCAAAAATAGGATCAAAAAAACATAGGCCAGAAAAAGGATTCCTCATTGCCTCAGTAATCACATCCCAATTTATTAAACACATAAAACAAGGGCCTAAGTCTTCCAACGAAAATTTAGGCCCTTCTTGTTTTATTCGGCTGCTAAAGCGGCTTTGTTGATGTAATTATAAGGTTGGTTAAAGTGTGGCAAGAAAAATAGATCGAGCAAGCCTAATTCGTCGATGGTCACTTGGCGTTCGATGGCTAGCGAGAACATGTGGATCGCCATCGAGATATCGGTGGCAGTCGAAGCCATTTGGGCCCCTACGATCCGGCGTGTAGTCGCCTCGTAAACGATACGCAATTTGACGGTATCATTTTCACGCATAAAGGCTGGTTTTTGGGTATCTTCAAAATCGGTGTATTTCACATTTAAACCAAATTTAGCGGCCGCTGCGACGGAATAACCAGTCGATACCATGTTATAGCCAAAAATCGAGATCCCATTCGAGCCTTGGACGCCTGGTGATTCGATGTTCTTACCACCGATATTTTCACCAGCAACGATCCCAGTACGGACGGCATTGGTAGCTAAAGCGATATAGGTCGTATCATGCAAAGCATTGGAGTAGATCGTAGCACAATCCCCAACAGCATAGACATCAGGATCGCTGGTTCGTTGATGACGATCCACTAAATAAGCGCCATTGGCAAAAGTTGCCAACTCATCTTTGGCCAAGCTATTGTTCGGTCGAAATCCGATCGCATTGATTACTAGATCGGCTGCATATTCACCTTTTGCTGTCACAATGCTGGCAACTTTATCCGTTCCTTTATATTCTTGGACCAATTCACCAAAATGTAGTTCGATACCATGATCGGCCAAATTTTTATCCATATCTTGCGTAAATTCGGGATCATAGTAACTGGCTAGACAACGATCGACGGCATCAAACAACAGCACCTCTTTCCCGCGACGTTTGGCAGCTTCAGCAATTTCCACACCGATGTAGCCGGCTCCGATCACAGCGACGGTCTTGATAGCCGCCGTTTCCAGTAAATGATCGATGAATTGACCTTCTTCAAAACGTTTCATAAACGTGATATTTTTCAAATCATTGCCTGGCACATTGGGTGAGATAGGTAAAGAACCAGTCGCTAAAACAGCTTTATCATAGCTTTCCACGACCTCTTCTCCTGCTTTAGTGACACAATGGATTTGTTTTTGGTCAAAATCGATATGGTCAACTGTTGTTTCCATGTAAATTTTGGCACCTTTTGCTTCAAACTCTTCGCGATTCGTGTAGAATAAACCGTCCACTGAATCGATTTGACGGCCGACCCATAAAGCTGTCCCACAGCTCAAATAGGAAAAGTTGGCATTTTTTTCGATCAGGACCACTTCTTGGTTCGAAAAATTATCTAACAAAGTATTGGCAGCAGCTAAGCCAGCATGGTTAGCGCCGATGATCACGGTTTTTGTCATGATGGGGATTCCTCCTAATTATCGAATGAATTCACAACCTCGTGCAAACTTCAGACTAAGACTATTTTACAATGTTTCCTACGCTGATCTTACCAAGATTGTGAACACAAAAACTATCAGGATTTTTTGCACAAGCTTAAAAAAATGAAAGTTTTTGCTAATAGCAGCGCTATACTTCCATTTTTCCGAGCAAAAAAAAACTTAAAAACTTTGCTTGTGAATAAAAAGGAAGCCCTGAATTTTTTGAGCAGATTAAAAAAAAGCTTAAGATTTCGGCTTTTTTATAAGAAAATAGGCAGAAAGCTTAACGGATGATGATTTATCGGGTAAAATAGCAAAGGACATTTCTGTGTAAAAAATGAAAGAAAGAGGCTCTTTATGATCTCAGAGGGTATTGGTAAAGCATCAGGGAAAATCATTTTGATGGGGGAGCATTCGGTTGTCTATGGGGAACCAGCGATCGCCTTTCCTTTTGAAGGCACTCAAGTCGTGGCGAAGATCCAGGTAGCTACAGAAAATTTTTTGACTTCTTGCTATCACGAAGGACCACTCGCAACAGTCCCTGTTGCTTTGACAAACATTTATCAATTAACCAAAAAATTACAACAAGAATTACAGACTCCTACTTTTCATCTAACCATAAAAAGTACTATTCCGCCTGAACGAGGCATGGGTTCTAGCGCTGCTGTGGCAGTTGCGATCACCCGCGCTTTTTTTGACTGGCAAGGATTTCGTTTAGATAAAGAACGTTTATTAGACTTTGTCGATTTTTCAGAACAGATCGCACATGGTAATCCTAGTGGCATCGATGCCGCGGCGACGAGTGACACCCAACCCGTATTTTTCGAACGTGGGCAAGAAAGACACAGTTTTCCTTTAAATATCGACGCTTTTTTGCTTGTTTGTGACACCGGGATCTTGGGGCAAACACGTGCGGCTGTGGCGGCTGTGGCCGACTTATTTGAAAATCAACACCACAAAACAGCGCCGCTGATCACACAATTAGGCAATTTGACACGCTTAGCCAAAAAAGCGATCATCGAGAATCAGCCAGAACAATTAGGCCACGTGATGACCCAAGCTCAAGCGATCTTACGGCGACTTTCCGTCAGTGATCCGCTTCTAGATCGTTATTTAACATTGGCACAAAATAAAGGGGTACTAGGAGCTAAATTGACCGGTGGTGGTCGGGGTGGTTGTTTTCTAGTCTTGACAAAAACCCGCGAACAAGCAGAACAAATCGCCAGTGTTTTACTAGCAGATGGCGTCAAAAATACTTGGATCCAAGGGTTAGGAGTTTATCAATATGCCTAGTGGGACAGCAAAAGCTTATACCAACATCGCTTTGATCAAATATTGGGGCAAGCAAGATGAAGCATTGATCATCCCCTATAATAGTAGTCTATCCTTGACTTTAGATGCTTTTTATACTGTGACTACGGTTGATTTTTCCAAAGAACACGACCATGATCGCTTCTATCTGAATGACAACTTGCAAAATGACCAACAATCAGCCAAACTATGGCGCTTTTTAAAGCTGATCCGCCAACAAGCACACACAGATCTACCGGTCGTCGTGCGCAGTCACAATCATGTACCTACTGCTGCAGGATTGGCTTCTTCTGCTAGTGGTCTGGCTGCTTTAGCGGGCGCCTGCGATCAAGCTTTGAACTTGGGGCTATCAAAAGAAGCGCTCTCGCGGTTAGCTAGACGAGGCTCTGGTTCGGCTTGTCGCAGTATTTTTGGTGGTTTTGTAGAATGGGAAAAAGGGACCTCAGACGAAACTTCTTTGGCTCATCCGATCGTAAGTAACGGTTGGGAAAATGAATTGGCCATGATTTTTATCTTGGTCAATGATCGACCCAAAGCAATCTCAAGTCGAATCGGTATGCAACAAACGGTCCAAACATCAAGTTATTTCCCAACTTGGGTAAAAGAAGCCGAAAATGATTTGCTTTTAGCTAAAGAAGCGATCACCGCTCATGATTTTGAAAAATTGGGGCAAATCACCGAAGCCAACGCCCTGAAAATGCACGCGACGACTTTAGCTTGCCAACCTCCTTTTACTTACTGGAGTCCTGACAGCCTAAAAGCCATGGAACAAGTAAGGCTCTTACGCGAACAAGGTATAGCTTGTTATTTTACCATGGATGCCGGTCCAAACGTTAAAGTCCTTTGCCAGAAAAAAGCAGTCACCACTATTTTACAGCAATTACAAACTGAATTTTCCCCTGAACAACTTGTCTGTGCACAGGCAGGACCAGGGATCGAATATAAAACGAAGGAAGTGCCGCAATGATCGAAGTTTCCGTACCGGGAAAATTATATATTGCAGGAGAATATGCGGTCGTCGAACCGAGCCATCCGGCTGTCGTTGTGGCGGTGGATCAATTTATCACGGTCACGATCAAAAAAGCCGAAAAAAATGGTAGTATTCAGTCGCAACAATATAGCGATCTGCCCATTCGTTGGACCAGAAATCAAGGTGAATTGATTTTAGACCATCGTGAAAATCCGTTTCATTATATTTTAGCGGCGATTCGTTTGACCGAAAAATACGCCCAAGAACAAGGCAAAGATCTTGGCTTCTATGATTTAAAAGTAACGAGTGAACTCGATAGTTCTAGTGGGCGCAAGTACGGGCTTGGTTCTAGTGGAGCTGTTACCGTCGCTGCGATCAAAGCCTTGAATTTGTTCTATGATCTAAAATTGAATCAAATGGCCCAATTTAAAATCGCTGCACTCGCACATTTGGATATCCAAAGCAATGGCTCTTGTGGTGATATTGCTGCCAGTTGTTTTGGTGGTTGGATCGCCTTTTCGACTTTTGATCAAGAATGGGTTAAAAATCGTCGCAAAACGGAAAGTCTCTCCAGTCTGATCAAAATGGATTGGCCCAAACTATCGATCCAGTCATTGACAGTCCCTAAGAACCTACGTTTATTGATCGGTTGGACGGGAACACCTGCTTCCACTTCTGATCTAGTCGACCAAGTCAATCACTCTAAACATGAGAAAAAAGAAAGTAAAGATCATTACCAGAAATTTTTACAAGAAAGCAAAGTCTGCGTTGAAGCTTTGATCCAAGGCTTTGAAGAAGGCAATGTCAGCCAAATCAAAAAAATGATTCGACGTAATCGGGAACTTTTGAACCAATTGTCGCAAGTGACCCATGTGCAAATCGAAACGCCAGCTTTGAAACAACTTTGTGATTTAGCGGAAGCTTGTGGGGGAGCGGCCAAATCATCTGGTGCTGGTGGCGGCGACTGCGGGATCGTGATCGCTGACCAAAAAACGGGGATCCTACCTTTGATGAGCCGCTGGGAGGAAGAAGAAATCTTGCCCTTGCCGCTTCATGTCTATCATTATCGAGGAGGAAAATCATGAATCGCAAAGACGAACACATCGCCTTAGCCAAAGCTTTTCATAAAGAAATCACCAATGACTTTGACGCCGTGCGCTTGATCCATCGTTGCCTGCCTAGCTATGATGTCAGTGATATTTCCCTTGCGACCACGCTTTTCGGTCATCCTTTTGCTACACCATTTTATATCAACGCCATGACTGGTGGTAGCGAAAAAGCGACTCGCATCAATCAAGAGTTGGCGCAAATCGCACGGGCAACTGATCTGATGATGGCGACCGGTTCTGTGACGGCAGCTCTTAAAGATCCTAGCGTGGCTGATTCCTATAGGATCGTCCGCGATGAATTTCCAGAAGGTTTTTTACTAGCTAATGTTGGTGCTGGTGTCACACTTAACATGGCCCAACAAGCAGTTGATCTGTTTTCAGCCAATGCGCTTCAGATCCACTTGAATGCGCCTCAAGAGTTGGTCATGCCAGAAGGCGACCGTGCTTTTTCGCATTGGTTAAAAAATATCGAAACGATCGTCGCCCACCTGGATGTACCTGTTTTGGTCAAAGAAGTCGGTTTTGGGATGACACGCGAAACCATCCAACAACTTCTTGATGTCGGCGTCAAAACGATCGATATTTCCGGTAATGGGGGCACTAGTTTTACCCAAATCGAAAATGTTCGGCGCAAAAAACGCGAATTTGCTTATTTGGCAGATTACGGTCAATCCACGGTCATTTCCCTCTTAGAAGCCAACGAAATCGCCATGCCCTTTGAAATAGTCGCTTCCGGCGGTATCAGAAACGCCTATGACATTTTCAAGAGCCTTTGTTTAGGGGCCCAAGCAGTTGGTATTTCCGGCACCATCTTGAACCAATTGTTGACAAATGGACCCGACGCGACGATCGAAATGATTCAGCAATGGCAAATGGAATTAAAAATTTTATATACTTTGGTGGGTTGTCAAACTACTTCAGAGTTGAAAAGAGTCCCCTTATTTTTGACAGGAGAACCTAAAGATTGGTGTGAAGCCCGCCAGATTTCTCTTGCCAAATATAGCCTACGAACTTTTTAGGCAGGCTCTCGCTCTCATCCTCTTTCGGTTTCTTGTGGTGCAAGGTTTTCATTTCTTCCTCCACATCCGCCGCTTGTGATGCAAAATTCCATTTCTTTCCTACAAAAAAAGGTCAGGAGACATCATTAACTGTCTCCTGACCTTTTTATCACTCATTTTTCCCAAATAAACGTTTGAAAAAGCCTGGCTTTTTTCCCGTTTCATGCGGAGCTTCTGCTACTGGATCACTAAGGGTAATCTGTTCGTTTTGCAAAAGCCGTTGAAAGTCACGATTATCTTGTAACGTGAGCCCATTCAGCTCGACAAGGCCTTCTAAGCTACTTAAAGTCCGCCGTAATTCCCCATCTTTTTGACCAAAGAAATCGACCGCCACAGTTCCTGCCACCATCGCTTTGAGACCTTCAATGATTTGATGCAACAAAGCATTTTGCTCGCCCAGGATCGTCGCTAGGTCTGCCGCTTCATATATTTTTTCGGCCTCTGCATCCTTCACAGGATCGGTCACGATTGCCAAGCTGTCCGCATAATCGCGTAAGTCAAAAATAAACGTTTGCGTTTCCTCTTTTGCCATCAACTTGCTGTTCTGACTCAAGCGTTTCTGTAAATTTAGCAATTCTTTCTGTGATATAGCTAATTTACGAATGATTTCATCCATTTTCTCTTCCTCCAAAATCAAGGCATTCTAAAAAATCGCAAAAGCTGATCCTTTTGCGATTTTTGATTACTCTTCAGTTTTATCTTCGGTCGTTTCTTCTTTTTCATCTGTCGTATCGATGGCTTCAGTGGTTTCCGTGGTTTCTTCCAACGTTGGTTTTACTGTGCGGATTGATGTGCGATCGAATTCTAAGAAGATGCCTTCACAATCCAAGGTCACTGTTTTTTTCACATCATCGACTTCAGAAACCACTCCGTGTAAACCGCCCGCGGTCACGACTTGACTTCCTGGTTTGATGCTATTCAACAGATTTTGTCGTTCCGTTTGTTGTTTTTTTTGGGAGCGAGACATAAAAATCATCATAATGACGATCGGAACGAGCATGATCAAGATTTCCATTATTTTCACCTCTACTATTTTCTTATACTTAACACTTTAACAAACTACAAGCGTTTCGACTAGTCTTTTTTGACAAAGATCAGAAATTTTTCGGATTTTCTTCATTAAATCCATACTCTTCAAAGAAGGCTTCTCTAAATTCAAGCAAATTGTCATCGCGGATCGCTTGACGGACTTGTTTCATCACATTTAATAAGAAATATAAATTATGATAAGACGTCAAACGTAACCCAAATGTTTCATCACATTTGATCAAATGGCGGATATAAGCACGCGAGTAGTTACGACACGTATAGCAGTCACAATTGTCATCGATTGGGCCGAAATCGCGAGCGTACTGAGCATTTTTGACCACCAAACGGCCATGAGAGGTCATACAAGTCCCATTTCTAGCAATCCGAGTCGGTAACACACAATCAAACATATCGATACCGCGGATCGCACCATCGATCAAAGAATCAGCCGTCCCAACACCCATCAAATAGCGCGGTTTGTTCTCTGGGATCAATGGCGTCGTATATTCCAATACACGATTCATATCAGCTTTAGGTTCGCCGACTGACAGGCCACCAATGGAATAACCGGAAAAGTCCATGCTGGTAAGATCCCTAGCACTTTGGCGTCGCAAATCTTCAAAACCCGCTCCTTGGACGATGCCAAACAGACCTTGTGCCTCCCAATTGGCATGGGCCTTTATGCCACGCTCGGCCCAACGTGAGGTGCGCTCGATCGATCTTTTGACATAGTCATAACTTTCATAGTAAGGCGGACATTCATCGAGGCTCATCATGATATCAGAACCCAATTTATTTTGAATACCGATCGCTTTTTCAGGGGATAAAAACATTTTTGATCCATTCAAATGATTCTTAAAATGAACTCCTGCTTCTTCGATATTGCGCATATCAGCCAAGGAAAATACCTGGAAACCACCTGAATCCGTCAAAATTCCTTGGTCCCAGTTCATGAATTTATGTAGGCCACCAGCTTCGGCCACGATATCTTCACCCGGCCGTAGCCACAAGTGATAGGTGTTGCTCAAGATCACACCGGCGCCCATTTCTTTCAGTTCTTCTGGTGCCATCGTTTTGACCGTCGCTAGAGTTCCTACTGGCATAAACATTGGTGTTGGAAAAGTCCCGTGAGGTGTGATCAGTTCACCCAAGCGAGCCCCCGTATGTTTTTCTTTTTTTATTAAGCGATATTTTACCGCATGTTCCCTCATTTTTGGTTCCTACTTTCTATTGAATTATCCTTTTTCATCATATAGGTTCAAGGTGGGATTTGCAACTATTCCTGAAAAATAAAACAAAATCATGGTCTCAATAAAAACAGCCATGACTCTAAAATATCAAATTTTATTTTTATTGATTTGAAAGGCTCTATTTTTCAGCCTCTCATAAGCTTTTAAACCGAAGCTTAAAAGGCAGTAGAAAAAGATCACGCAGAGAACATATTCACCTAAAGAAACATTGAATGAGCTGAACAGACTGGCTCCCTTGATCTCTTTAGAAACAGTTAGGTAACGAAAAGGAAAACCGATAGATCCACGATTTTCACTATCAAAGTGGATTCTTTGGAAATAGGGCATACATACGCTGAAAAGATTCGCACAGAGAAACATCGCTAACCTGAATGATTTATGAAAAACTGTTGATATTTTTTAAATCGATTTTACAAGCGTTATTTATCTCGAAAATCATTCGTTTTTTTATAGATCTCACTTCTATAACTTGTTGTTATTTTATACAATGGAAAGTTTTGCAAAAAAGCGCATAAAACCCCCTTGGTATAAAAAAGCTTCAAAAAAAACGGTGTTTTTATAAAGCTGTAGCCATCTCAGATGTTTAATCGCTGAATATTGGCGAGTACATTCCAGAAAAGTGGATCATATACGTTTGCGCTAGAAAGATGTATTCTGATCTGACGTGCATGTTTAGTGACTTTACCAGCGATATGAAAGAGTCTAAAGCGGATAGTATCAATCACAGTGTTCTTTTCTTTTTCTGGAAACGTGAGATGTTTCATAAGATGCATCATATTATAGGCAATAAAACTCAATGCCAATCGAGCAGAATTTTCAACAAACGTATGGCTATCTGTTTTTGAAGCAAAGAAGCCCGACTTCATTTCTTTGATAAAATTTTCCATATTTCCACGTTTTTGATAGATCTGAAAAATCAATTTGGCCGGAAAGTTTTCAAAGCTGGTCACTATAAATTGAAAATCGTCAAAAAGCAGTTTTCCAGCATGGCGTGTTGCTTTTACAGCTACCGTTCGCGGCTTCTTCCATGATTTTGCTTGATACACAATATTGAAATATTGACTTTCGGTTTTTGTAAAGTCGGAATCTTTCCTATAATATTGCACTCGACTTTCAGTCATAGCCGTCAGACGTTTGTTTAATTTTAACTTGATGACATATTTTATGTTTTTGTCTTCACACAAATCATAAATGTCTGGTGTGGCAAAGCCACTGTCGCCGCGAACCATCAGATAGGGAGCACTCGTCATTTCGCTATAGTGATCGATCATTTCTGCCAGATAATCTTTGGCCCCTGTCGACGTATAGACTTGACCACGACGGTTGTGTATATCCAATGCTAAACCGGTAAAACCGTCAAAACAAACGAAGGGATGGAGGCCATAGGCTCCATAATGACTGATATATTGTGCTTTTTCTTGTTTTCCATAGGTAAAGCAAGCGGTGGAATCTACATCCAGAATGATATTCTGGGTCACTTCGTGATTCATCCATAAATCACCGAGCTCTTTAGCAACTTGAGAAAGTTGTTCGACATTTTCTGCCGTCAAAGTTTTCAACAACTTAGAAAATGTCGATTGAGAACTAAGCGTTTCTTGTTCTAATGCTTGTTTAAACAGCTCATCATATTGAATGGTATTGGCATCTCGATCCCTCGAGTAGCCTGCGATCAACTGAAAGAGCCATTGCTTGATGACCTCTAACCACTGATGTTCTGGTGATTGACGTTTGTCTTCAATGTGAACGCGATTTTTAAGAATTTCATCAAAACCAATCTTTTTGAGAAATTCAGCAACTAACACGATACCAGCATCATTTGTCAACGTTCCGCCATCATTGGCTACAAGAATTGTTTTTTTATCATTGAAATACAGTTGTTTTTGGTGTACATTACTAAACATAGAACTCACTCCTTATTGTTTATGTTTGGTAGCTTTACAATATCACGGAGTGGGTTCTTTTTGTACACCTAACGGGTGATCGTATAAAAGTCTTAAAACGTTGGTAGACCAACTGTTTGATATATTTTGTTCAATATCATAAATCATTCAGGGCTAAGTTTATTTTTTTGACTTTTTCTTTCATTGCTAGCTCCTTTCCAACTTAAAGCTCACGTTTTCTTAATTTGCTTTTAGCATAGCATAAGAAGATCTTTTGTCAATTATAGTCAACATTCTATCTCAAACAACTTGGGCTGATTGCTTCTTGCAATGCTTTTGTTTTCTTATTGAAACAAATTTTGTTATAATTATTTTATCTTTCAAACTTACAGGGGGTTTTTAAATGAAAACAAGTGCTCAGTTAAAAGACGAAGCCAAAAGAATGCTCAGCGGACGCTGGAAAGACGCGATCTTGATGAATCTCGTTCCCGTCTTGATCAATTTGATCCTCGCTTTGATCATTATCATACCATTTATCCTTTTCTATCAAGCAAATCCCGATATACTTTCTAGTGGTCAATGGAATGGCGATATGGGGGATACTTCCCCATCAGGTAGCGGTGGTGAGAGTTTTGGCGGCGGTCTGATTTCGACTTTCTTTACCGTGGCTATTTCGTGGACTCTCCTAGATGTATTCCGTGGACAAAAAACGAAGATCGAACCGTTAAAAGACGCCTTACGTACTTTCCATGCTCCTTACGCTTTAGCTGTCGTGGTGATTTATTTTCTAAGTGCTATTTTGACTTTCTTATGGTCGTTATTACTTGTTATTCCAGGAATCGTAAAATCTTATTCCTACTCACAAGCCTACTATATTTTCTATGATACCTACGAACATACCGGCGAAAAGCCTGGCTATCTCGATACGATCACCGCCAGTCGTCGCATCATGAATGGTCACAAGGGCGAATTATTTATGCTCGATCTTTCCTTTATTGGCTGGCATATACTTGCTATCATGACATTGGGGATCGGTTATCTCTGGTTGACGCCGTATATTTCTGCCACTAAAGCTGCTTTTTATGATAATTTACCAAAAGAATAATTTCTTTTGCCTACAACCGAAATCCTGTTGTAGGTTTTTAGATCAAAACAGTTGTAAACGATTTCTATTTATGATATGATTGGTTTGTAAGAAAAGAGTCGTTTGTTGGATCGTTTTCTCTATATAAACTGGCAACAAAGAAAAAATTGTCACAGTTACAAGATTCACCTACTATTTAAAGGCAAAGAACTCGCATCAAAGCTCCAAGATCGTTAGAAAAGCAAATGCTCCTGTTCGTAAGTTTGCACGTAGTTTGTGTTCAAATCGCGTATTGAAACAAAATTTTTCAAAGAGACATCTAGAGAAGTTACTTTGCCGCTCATGCAAGCTGTGATCCAACAACACTCTTTTCAAATATTTTGGCGGAAGTCTGAAACCGGACTTCCGTCAGTTTTTTTGACTGTAGCTAATTTAAAATCATTGGAACAGATTTTTATCTAGAAAAAAACGTCGGAAACTTTTTCAAATTTCGCAAAAAGTTCCCGACAAAATCTCGACTCGATTTTTTTCTATCGTTTTTCATCGTTTTTTAAAAGAACTCGAGAACGATAAATGCTTAGCTGCTAACGATACGCACAGACAGAAAGCTATATAAAGAACAGTTTATACTCACTTAATAAACATCGCATCGCCAAAACTAAAGAAGCGATATTTTTCTTCGACCGCATGCTTATAAGCGGTCAAAATTTGTTCACGGCCGGCAAAGGCACTTACCAACATGACTAAAGTCGATTTGGGCAAATGGAAATTTGTCGAAAAAGCATCGACGACTTTGAATTTATAGCCTGGTTTGATGAAGATATCAGTCCAACCGCTATCTGCTTTGATGGCTCCATCAAATTTGGTCCCGATCGTTTCAAGTGTTCGGATCGAAGTCGTCCCAACAGCTACGATCTTACCACCGTGATCACGGACATCATTTAATGTCTGCGCAGATTCTTCTGTTAAGCGATAAAATTCACTGTGCATATTATGTTCTTCAATATTTTCGACACTGACAGGGCGAAACGTCCCGAGACCGACATGTAAGGTCAAATAAACCAATTTGACTCCTTTTGCGGCAATTTTAGCTAACAATTCTTGCGTAAAATGTAATCCTGCCGTGGGTGCGGCCGCCGAGCCATTTTCCTTGGCATAGACGGTTTGATAACGTTCAGGATCTTCCAAACGTTCTTTGATATACGGAGGCAAAGGCATTTCACCCAACGATTCAAGGATTTCTAAGAAAATGCCAGCATAAGAAAAACGCACCATCCGGCCCCCATGTTCTAGTTCTTCTTCAACGACTGCTTTCAAGCGGCCATCGCCAAAGACGATCTCTGTCCCTACTTTGGCACGCTTGGCTGGTTTGATGAGCGTTTCCCAGACATCCCCTTCTGTGTTATTCAAAAGAAGGACTTCCAAGTGACCACCTGTGTCCGGCTTGATTCCGTAAAGACGTGCCGGTAAGACGCGGGTATCATTCATCACTAAGGCATCGCCTGAATTTAATTCATCGATGATATCCGTAAAATGCTTATCGGACATTTTGCCTGTTTTTGAATCCAAAACCAATAACCGAGAACTGTCACGTTTCGTCAGTGGTGTTTGGGCAATCAATTCTTGTGGCAAGTCAAAATCAAA
The DNA here is from genome assembly GCA_041859945.1 of Tetragenococcus sp. Taxonomy (GTDB): domain Bacteria; phylum Bacillota; class Bacilli; order Lactobacillales; family Enterococcaceae; genus Tetragenococcus. The sequence goes on along the minus strand of JBFLGC010000024.1, from coordinate 11,899 downwards.
ATCTTCTGTAGTCAACATTATTTTCTCACTCTTTCTTTTACGATATGCTTCTTCATTTTAACACTTTTTCCATTTTTTTCGAAAAGAAATATTTTAAATCAAGAAAATTCACTGTCAGCCCTTGTGCCACTTGCCATTCAAACGATTCTTAACTACTTTTAGGTAGCGATTTCTTTTTGCTAAAATGCCGCTCTATCAAGTTTTCAAAAGTGTTATCATTTGTCATCCGTCCCTTTTTCCGTCATACTAGTATTATAAGTTTTATAAAAAAATCAACTTTGAGGTGAAAAATTTGATTACATTTGATCATGTATCAAAAATATTTAAAGGTGGCAAAGTCGCTGTTGATGACATGAACTTGACCGTCGAAAAAGGTGAATTTGTCTGTTTTATCGGTACCAGTGGGAGTGGGAAAACAACTTCTATGCGGATGATCAACCGGATGATCGAACCGACTAAAGGTAAGATTTTGATCAACGATAAAGATATCAACGAACTTGACCCAGTAGAGTTACGGCGAAAAATCGGTTATGTCATTCAGAATATTGGTTTGATGCCACATATGACGATCCGTGACAATATTACGCTCGTGCCAAAATTATTAAAAGTTCCCGAAACAGAACGAAGCGAAATCGCCGACCGGATGATCGACATGGTTGAATTGCCCAGAGAAATGCTCGATCGCTATCCAAGTGAACTTTCCGGTGGGCAACAACAACGGATCGGCGTGGTCCGCGCCTTAGCTGCTGACCAAGATGTGATCTTGATGGATGAACCTTTTGGCGCTTTGGACCCGATCACCCGTGACGCTTTGCAAGATCTGGTCAAAGATCTGCAAGAACGTCTAGGTAAAACCATTATTTTCGTTACCCACGATATGGATGAAGCCCTAAAATTAGCCAATCGCATCGCTATCATGAGTGAAGGAAAGGTCTTGCAATACGACACACCGGACCATATTTTGCAAGCTCCAGCCAATGAATTCGTCGAAGAATTGATCGGTGAAGATCGCTTATTACAAGCGCGACCTGACAACACCACAGTGGGTGAAGTGATGCTGAATACTGCTGTCACTATCACGCCAGGAAAATCTTTGCAACAAGCCATCAAATTGATGCGCGAAAAACGGGTCGATACCCTTTTAGTGACTGATGAACGCCATATCTTAAAAGGCTACATCGACATTGAATCAATCAATCGCAAGCGTGGCAAAAACAGCAGTGTCGGTGATCTATTGAATCCTGATGTCTTTTTTGTCAAAGAATCCTCGCTACTGCGTAACACTTTGCAACGGATCTTGAAACGTGGTCTGAAATATGTGCCTGTGGTCGATGAACAAAAACGGGTCGTCGGCATCATCACGCGCGCTTCTTTAGTCGATCTGGTTTACGATGTCCTTTGGGGCGAAGAACAATCTTTATCTGAAGCCGCTGAATCGTTTAGCTCGGAAACAACAGAGGAGGTCTAATTTATGCAAACCTTCTTTTCAGAATATGGTTCGCAAATTTTAACCAACACATTACAACATTTATATATTTCATTTGCATCGCTCTTTTTAGGCTGTATCGTGGCGATTCCACTGGGGATCTTATTGACACGGACACCTAAGATTGCAAGCGTCGTACTAGGTATCACTAGCGCCTTACAAACGGTGCCTTCTTTGGCCTTACTGGCGCTCATGATCCCGTTTCTAGGGGTTGGGACCTTGCCTGCGATCATTTCCCTATTCATTTATTGCTTACTACCGATTTTGCGGAATGCTTATATCGGTATGAAAAACGTCGATCCCAATTATTTGGATGTCGCTAAAGGCATGGGGATGACCAATATGCAGTCGATCATGACTGTCGAGATCCCACTTGCGATTCCAACCATCATGGCGGGTGTCCGCTTAGGGGCGACTTATGTCATTGCTTGGGCCACCTTAGCTTCTTATATCGGCGCAGGCGGACTTGGTGAACTGATCTTCAGTGGCTTAGACAACTACCAACCACCGCTGATCATTGCTGGAACTGTCCCTGTCATCTTGATGGCTTTGATCGCTGATTGGCTGTTAGCTAAATTAGAAGACAAGCTGACGCCATCTGCTTTAAAGGGGGATGATGCGGCATGAAAAAATTTAAAAAATATCTAATCGCACTGCTTGGTTTATTCGTCTTATCAGGCTGTTCATTACCAGGACTTGCTTCCAATCAGGATGAAGATACGATTGCCATTACTGGCGGGATCACTTCAGAAGGGCAGATCCTAGGTAATATGGTCGCTGGGATGATCGAACATTATACCGATAAGAAAACGACGATCATCAATAATCTAGGGACCACGACCATTACTCATCAAGCCATGCTAAATGGTGACGCCGATATTTCGTCGACGCGTTACACTGGGACAGATATTGCTTCCACGCTGTTATTAGACCCAGTTATGGATCCAGATGAAGCTTTAAAAGTGGCCCAAACAGAATTTAAAAAACGCTATGACGAAGTTTGGTTTCCACCTTATGGATTAGACAACACCTATACTTTTTTAGTTCGGAAAGATACTGCTGAAAAATATGATTTGAAGACTATTTCCGATCTAGCTGATGTTCAAAGTGAACTAAAAGTCGGTGCTGACCGCGCTTGGATGACCCGAGCCGGGGATGGTTACGACGGTTTGCAAGAAACATATGGCTTTTCTTTCGACAATATCTTGCCCATGCAGATTGGCCTCGTCTATGATGCCGTAGCAGCGCATCAAATGGATGTCGTCCTAGGTTATTCTACTGACGGTCGGATCCAAAGTTATGATTTGGTGATGCTGGAAGATGATAAGCAATTCTTCCCACCTTATGATGCCTCCATGATCGTCAACCAAAGTTTACTTGATGAAAATCCTGAATTAGAAGGGATTTTAGCTAAGCTAGAAGGAAAAGTCGATACAGAAACGATGCAAAAATTAAACTTTGAAGCCGACAATGATTTGATCGAGCCTTCTATAGTTGCCCAAGAGTTCTTAGAAGAACATAATTATTTTGAGGAGGATAACAAATGAATTTAAGTGAAATGAACCTATTTCAGCAATTTATCTACTATTTCCAAGAAAATGGTAGCTATGTCCTTTCTCAATTTATCCGTCACTTTTTGATTTCCCTATATGGTGTTTTGTTTGCGGCCATCATTGCCATTCCTGTCGGTATTGCTATTTCCAAAAATCGTAAACTCGCCGATTGGGTCATTCGTGTGGCCAACATCATTCAAACCATTCCCTCACTTGCCATGGTATCCATTTTGATGTTTGCCTTTGGTCTAGGGGTCAATGTCGTGATCGTGACCGTCTTTCTCTACTCCCTTTTGCCGATCATCAAAAATACGTATACTGGCATGATCCAAGTCGATCGCAATGCGCTTGATGTCGGCAAAGGCATGGGCATGACCAGTTGGCAACGACTTTATATGATCGAATTGCCACTCTCGATTTCAGTTATTATGGCTGGTATCCGTAACGCCCTCGTTTTGGCGATTGGGATTACCGCCATCGGGACCTTTGTTGGTGCCGGTGGATTAGGCGATATCATCGTGCGTGGGACCAATGCCACAGACGGTGCCGCCATCATCTTAGCCGGCGCCTTACCGACCGCGCTGATGTCGATCGTCACCGATTGGCTCTTAGGGATCGTTGAAAATAAACTCGATCCATCTAATCGTAAAAGTGCTTAACAAAGACGGCTCCTTGATCACTTCTTAGTGAGGATCAAGGAGCCTTTTTGTTTCTGATCGAGTGTTAAAGCATATTGCTTGTGCGATAAAATTTTAGCGCATCTGTTGTCCACAAGTTCATTTTACTTAGAAAAGTGAATTGATCAAGTGGATAAATAAAAGCAAATTTGTCTAAGTCCGTTCTTTTGTAACAATGCTCTCTTAATCGTCATTCGCCTGCTTTTTATTTTTTGGTCTCTTTCATAACGACAACAGAACTTGCTTTTCGATATTGAATGTCTTTGTGGATAACAAACTGCAAATTCGATACCCATTTCTAGTTCAGCTGTTATTGATTTTTCAAAAAACGTTTCTTTTCGCTCACACCGATCCACTATTACTGGGGTCGACGCTTTCTTGGGTTTCTTAGGATCTACTTAGCTCTGATTACACCTATTCGGAGCTTTCTCTGGGGCTACCTAGCTCTGATTACACCTATTCGGAGCTTTCTCTGGGGCTACCTAGCTCTGATTATGTCTATTCGGAGCTTCTCAGATTTTTGGCTGCTCTTTCACGCCAAAAAAGGCAAAGGATCTAAATAGTGATCCTTTGCCTTGTCGCGATTATTGTTTCAAGTGGTAACTATAGGTGCTTACGATGATATGTTCACGCCAGGAGAGGCGGAAATTCAAGCGTAAGTTCGTTTGGTTATGCAAAATACTTTGCCAGCGTCGATGAGGTACGAATTGTGGAACGATGACCGTTGTCGTGAAGTTATGCTTACGCGCTTCTTTACTGACCATATCGACATAGCGAATGATCGGTGTCTCGACAGAACGATAGGCCGAATGGACGATCGACAAGCGAACCTCAGGAAACTTCTCTTTAAACTCAGCGACGATCCTTTTTTCTTTTTCTTCATTTTCATCTAAGGAAACATGCATGGCAATGACATTATCGCCGATCGAACGTGCATAATTTATGGCCCCTACATTGGCTTTGGTCACATTACCGACTAAGACGATCACAGTATTACCATCAAAGGTGTGCAACTTCACATCATCTTCAAGTCTTAACTGTTCAGCGACCTTAATATAATGGTCATGTATCTTATAAAAGCCAAACAACAAAATCGGCATGATGATGAAAAATGGCCAAATGTCAGGTAAACGATAAACAAGTAAGATCACAATGATCGAATAAGAAATAAATGCGCCAACGATATTAGCAAGCGAATGTTTGAGCCAACCCTTGCCTTCTTTATGCCATTTGATGACCATCCCAGTTTGTGAAAGAGCAAAAGGAATGAACACCCCTATTGAATAAAGCGGGATCAAGCGTTCCGTAGAGCCTTGAAAAATCAACAGTAACAAGATCGACCCTGTGGCAAGCGTCAATATCCCATTTGAATATCCTAAACGATCGCCACGATTTTGGTACATATTGGGCATATATTTGTCTTTTGATAGATTGTAAGCTAACACAGGAAAAGCTGAAAATCCAGTATTTGCGGCCACGGCTAAGATCAATGCCGTCGCAAATTGTAACACATAATAAAGAATTCCATGACCGAAGATAGCTTCACCGATTTGTGAAAGCACCGTCACTTCAGATTCGGGCACGATCCCGTACCAGTAGTTGATAAAGGTGATCCCCACAAAGAAGAACCCTAAGATCGTTGCCATGATCGCCAGAGTCCCAGCGGCATTTTGGGCCCGTGGTTTTTTGAAGAACGGCACAGCATTACTGATGGCTTCAACGCCTGTTAACGAAGAAGACCCCGATGAGAAAGCTCTTAAAATCAGCGCCAAGGAAATTCCTGGCACGACTGAGCCTACTGCCGAAGTCGCATTGAAAGGTGCTGCACCTGTTGCGATTTTGATCAGGCCGGTCACGATCAACAGACTGATCACAGCAATGAAGGTGTAAACAGGTACCATCAAAAACGTGGCCGATTCTCTTAAGCCCCGCAAGTTAAGTACCGTAACAAACAAGACGATAATGACTGAAATAAGCACTTCTTGTCCATACAGAGCCGGTATCGCTGATGTGATAGCTGCAGCTCCTGAGGAAACCGAAACAGCCACCGTCAACATATAATCGACAAGTAAGGAACCTCCGGCGATCAAACCGACATTTTTTCCTAAATTTTCACTACTAACGACATAAGCTCCGCCACCTTGTGGGTAAGCATGGATGATTTGTCGATAAGATAGCGTCAAAGATACCAACAAAACGATAACGACAGCGGCGATCGGTAATGAATACCAAATAGCTGCAGTCGACAAGGTAACTAAAACCAAAACGATTTGTTCCGTCCCATATGCGATCGATGAGAGCGCATCGGAAGAAAGCATGGCTAAAGCTGCAAATTTGGTAAGTTTTTGCTCGTCGTTTTCCGCTGATTTTAGCGGTTTTCCAATCAACAAGCGTTTTAAATTTTCCACTTCTTTTATCTCCTTAATAAAAAATAACTGTCCCCAACATAGAACGAGAGTAATCTTACTATCTTTGAAAATAAAAGTCAACGATTTACATCACGGTTTTCATAGAAGTTTCCTTGCCATTCTTATTTTTCTATTGACTTTTTCGCCAAATCCTTGATCACGGTCCGTCCTTTTCCTTCCTTTTATAAACTTTGAGCTTCATTTTCTAATGCTTTCGATCTGCTTTCGCTGCCGTACGCACGGCTTCGATGACGCTGGCACGAAAATGATTCTTTTCCAATGACTCGACAGCCGCAATCGTGGTCCCAGCTGGAGAACAGACACTATCTTTCAACTCACCGGGATGAAGTCCTGTTTCCAATACCATTTTCGCCGACCCGAGCACTGTTTGAGCAGCAAATTCGTAAGCTGCGGCACGTGTCATCCCTTCAGCCACTGCTCCATCTGCCAAGGCCTCGATAAACAGATAGACATAAGCTGGCGCAGACCCACTCACGCCCACAACAGCGGGGATCAATTCTTCTGGCACGACTTGAGCTTTCCCAAAACTACTAAAAATTTCTACCACATTTTGCAAATCAGTTTCTGAAACCAACTCATTGGCTGAGACCGAAGACATAGCCGCTCCTACCATAGCTGGTGTATTTGGCATGACGCGAATAATTTTTTGATCCCCCACACAGGAAGTGATCTGTTGAATGCTGACACCAGAAGCGATCGACACTAACAAATGGTTTGGCTGCAAATAAGACTTGATTTTTGGTAAAATAGCCATTAAAACAGCTGGCTTTACAGCAAAAATAATCAAATCTACTTTTTCAAACAAATTTTTCTCATCTAAAATGCCTGCAATGCCATATTTTTCTTCGACCGATCTAAGCGTTGGTTCATAGCGATGATTGTAGACCACGAGTTTATTTGGCGCTACTTTTTGACTTGCTAAAATACCTTGGATGATGGCTTGGGCCATATTCCCGGCCCCATAAAACCCGATTTTCATAATTGCCTCCTTACTCAAAGCGACGGACTTTACCTGCTACGATCGATAAAAAGCCACGGACAGGTGGCTGTAATCGTAGATATAATGCAGGCTCGATTTCGGCAGTGATTTCTTTATCGCCTTGCTGAAAAACACCAAAATACTGGCCTTCACTTTCATATTTTTTGACCAACAAATAATTGCCGGAAACTTCCTCTTTCACCCGCACCGACCACTCCCTAACTTTGCGGACGGCTAAAGCAACTACCAAGGTCCCACTTATAATAAGTACGAAATATCCCATGGTTCCACCAACTTATTTTTTATGTAATAATCCTTGTTCGTTCACAACAAGGTCGAGTCCGACACTGATTTTCAGTGCCTCATCTACTTTTTGCATGGTCGCCTCTTCTAAATGACCGATCCGCTCTTTCAAGCGCAGCTTATCGATCGTGCGGATCTGTTCGGTCAAAACGACCGAATCCTTGCCTAGCCCCGCTGTTTCAGCTGGGATTTCGATGTGTGTCGGCATATTGGGCTTTGACATTTTGGCAGTGATAGCTGCAATGATCACGGTCGGACTAAAATGATTCCCCAAATCATTTTGAATGATCAAAACTGGTCGGATCCCCCCTTGCTCGGACCCAACAACTGGAGAAAGATCCGCAAAGTAAATTTCTCCCCGTCTTACCATGGACCTCAACTCTTTTCTCATTTATATTCTCTTGGTACTCGTGATGCTAACAAACAGGCCACTTCATAATGGATCGACTCGACTTGATCAGCGACATCCTGCAAACTGATCCGTTCAGGCCCATCTTGACCGATCAAGGTGACTTTGGTACCCACTGGAAATTCTTCTGGCAAACGGACCATCAACTGATCCATGCAAACACGCCCCACGATTTCACACCGTTTGCCTGCGATCAAAACATCGAAACCTTGCATTTTGCGTAAATAACCGTCGGCATAACCGATCGGCACCGTCCCGATCCATTGCTCTTCTGTCGTCTCGTAGGTCTTCCCATAGCCGATCCCAGCACCTTGAGGAACTTTTTTGACTTGGATCAGCTCGGACACAAGTGACAAAGCGGGTTGCAGTAGATAACTTTCCACTAGTTCATGACCAGAAGGATTCAAGCCATACATAGCAACACCAAAGCGGATCATATTGCCTTGAGGGCAATGCCAAAGCGCTGTGGCACTATTACTGTCATGGACATAAGGTGGCAAATAGGGCAAGTTTGTGATCACTTCTGCAAAAAAATCATGTTGTTGTTGCCAATAAAGCGTATCTGTTTGGTCAGCCGTTGCATAGTGAGTAAAGATCCCTTCCCAAGTGAAAGCCTGCGATCGATCAATAAAGTGCACCGCTTCTAAAACTTCTGCTACTGATACGAAGCCGATCCGTCCCATTCCGGTATCGACTTTGATATGTACTTTTAAAGAACTTTCTTCATTACTAAGGATGGACTCGGCTTGTTGCAACCAATTCAGTGTGGCTCCTGTCACCGAAATATCGTAGTGACTGGCTAGCAAAACATCTTGTACTGGGATCGCACTCAAAACTAAGATCGGTTGCATGAGTCCGTGTCGACGCAGTTCAATGCCTTCATCTAAAGTCGCCACACAAAAACCACTAGCCCCAGCTGACACTGCGGCCATCGCGACAGGAACGGCTCCATGTCCATAACCATTCGCCTTCACAACGGCAAACACTTCTGCTGTCGTGCGTTTGATTTCAGCTTTGATATTTTGACGGATCGCCTCTAAATCGATGATTGCCTTAGTGGGACGATGATAACTAACTACCACAAGAAATCCTTCTTTCTATTTTTCCAGTATGATTTGAGCAAAAGCCATCGTATCTGTGTGAGTGATGCTCACAAAACTTTTTCCCTCTATAAAAGGAGATGAAGTGACTACTGGTGCACCAGCAGCATTATTCAAAATTTCGATCTCCTGAAAAGAAATCTTGCCGATGCCGGTGCCCCAAGCTTTAGAAAAAGCTTCCTTACAAGCATAACGGCCACCCAAAAATTCGACTTGACGTTTGTGAGAGAGTTGGTCGAAAGCCTTTTTTTCAGCCCGTGTTAGGATCCGCATCACCAATTTGGGCTTTTCTTGAATGATCGCATCGATTCGAGCTAAATCGACCGCATCAATTCCGATACCATAGATCATGATCTTGCTCCTTTTATACTAAGATAGTCTTATTCTATCAAATATCAGCAAAAATACCACTTCTTTTCAAAAGATTTTGAAATTTTCAGTCTTTTAACCATTGAACTGAAGCTCTCACGACTAAAGTCGCGAGGTTCTAAGATAGTATCTCACTTCCTCCGGATATTTTTTGCAAGCAAAAAAGAACACCAACTACTGATGAGGATCTCTTAGACTTTCATGGACAAGGAAACGATTGTTTCCATTCGCATCCTGTAGGCTCACTTCAAAACCTGTTTTTCCTGATGTTTTATAGGCCTATACTGCTTAACTGTTTCTTGTTTAATCCCCTAATACGTCTTGTTTCTTCTTCAGGTGCTTTAAAAAAAGAAGGCCAAGTGGCGGTGGCTCGTTTAATATCTACTTTTTTCAAGTTATCCTTCGTATTCATGATCAAAAAGGCACTGTACAGGTCCCGGTGAATGTCCCCTTGTTCAAAAGGGTTCCAACTTGTCCCTAAGGACTTTTTCACATACGTTTGATTAAAATGGTTGAATTGACTGGCTTTTACTTTCGCGGTATCGATTTTTTTAAGTGTCAGACCTTTGGCTTTTAATTTGTTATCTAAAATCGTTAAAAACAAAGCCGGTGCACGATTCGCAATGGATTTTCCAAACCGTTTCTTTCGTTTGTAACGACCTGTTTTTTCACTAATTTCTGTCTTCTTCACTCGTGCTTGGAGGCCTTTATAATTCATCGTTTCGACACGGACGTCTAATCCTAAGGAGAGGATGTCATTGGCGTACTGCTGATGTTTTTGTTTACGTTTTTCTGCTAGCTTACGACTGATCTCTGCCAATTGATATTTCGTTTTAAGATAATTTTTACTAATCACCCAACGGTTGCGATTGAAAGATTTGCCTGTCCCATCCTCATTAAACTTGTTGGGATTATTTGCCCGCCTTTGGCGGTCTAATTTGCGTTGTAAGTTTCTTCTTTTTCGTTCTTCTGTTGCGATTCCTTCGGCTAACTCGGTTAATTGAACCTTTTTGTCAGAGACAACGACAATCGTTGACGTTCCAATGTCGATTCCCACTCGCTTTTTAGGATCTTTTGAGTGTCGTTGGTTTCTTTTTTTAGGAGGGAACCCTTCCAAAGCAAATTGCACAAAATAACGATTTTTCCCACAGATCACTTTTTTGAGTAAACGACAGTACTTCAACCGATCTTGCAAAGCAAGATGAGCATATTCATCACTATCTTTTAATATCACTGGTAAGGTGAGTCCCAACCACTTCATTTGTTGTCTATCAGGAAAATAGCGAAAACCCGTTTGATTCGTCTTTTCTTCTAACGAGTGAAATTCGCCCCGTTGACAGAATCGTACTTTTTTCGCTTGACCATACATCACTTTTTCAACCGCTGAAAACGCGCGTTCGGCAATATTTTGTGCCATTTGTGAACCAATATTTTGTTTAAATTTTTGTTCCATGGGTTGTACATACCGATTGAGAGCATATTTTGTCACCCCATATTCTTCTTTTAAATGCTTGAAAAGCCGGTTTCGTTCCGATCCTTTTTCAAGTTGAGCGGCTTTTTTATAGTCCGGATGACGCTTCATGAACTGATAGCGACGGAGAGCTTCTCCTAAACAAACATTATAGATTGTTCACCCAATATTCAAGCGTTTTTCTAAAATATGTTCTTGCCAAATTTCCACTTTGAGTGGCAACGTTAAGACATAGGTGGGTGTGGTCATTTTATTTTCTCCTGTATGATTTTCCAATTTCTTAAAGCGAAAATATGTTCTAAGCGAATCATATCACAGCTTGAGAGAAATGCACGAAAATATTTTCTTTTTTGTTTATTTTCTTATTTTCCTATCGGTTTTAGATAGAACAAAAGGCATCCAAAAACAGACTGCCATTCATCTCATGACTAAAGTCACGAGTGTTCTGGCATGGCTAACGCCAATAAAGAAAATAGAAACTATGGCGGCGAAATATGTTCCTTCTTTTCGAGAGTTAGGGCATATAGACATCGAATACCGTCCTTGTAATTGGTCAACAACTGCAAAAAAGAACTGTTCAACATTTGAATCAAGAGAAAAATGAGTAACGCAAATATTTATAATAGAAGCTTCTCTTAAATTCGGTTTCAACAATGATTTAGCCAACTTAAAAAAAAAAATCAATTGCTTCACAAAAATAAAAAGTATCCATTTATTAGTCTAAGTTTCTTCTTTTGTAGCAATATTTTCTTAATCGTCATACATTTCTACTTATGTGTCTTTGGTGTCTTTCATGCCATCATAGGCACTCGCTTTTCGATTTCTGGTACCTTTCATCTTCTTGAAGCATTTCTTACCACTCAAGCATTTCTTCGCACTAATAAGACTGATTGGCCTAGCTTTGGACGATACCAAAAAGATATACTTAATTAATAGTTGAAAAAAGCTAGAAGGCCACACTATCGGACTTCTAGCTTTTGGTAATGACTATTTAATTTGGTTCTATAATATTTTGTGTTGTTGGAAATTCCTAAAGGAAAACTCATCAGCATTTTTTTGAGTGTTCAAACACAAAAAAGGAACAACAAACTGATAAAATGAAATCGACAAAAACCACAAATCA
>JBFLGC010000023.1:0-42400 GCA_041859945.1 Tetragenococcus sp. | reverse complement strand
AGAAAATTTGACTAAGGAAATCATCAAGACCCATCAATACCTTGTAACGGCTGCCACCACTATCTCACAAAAAGCTGCCACGCAAGCTCTGACTTCGGGTATCGATGATGCTCTAATGATGCGAGAGGAATATCGCCGTCGTCGTGATTTTGTCTATCAAAAGATGATCGCTATGGGCTTTGAAGTCGTTAAGCCAGATGGTGCCTTCTATATTTTTGCGAAGATCCCTGCTGATTTTAACCAGGACTCAATGGCTTTTTGTGTGGATCTTGCCGAAAAGGAACAACTCGCTGTGATTCCGGGTATTGCTTTTGGTCAGGCTGGCGAAGGTTACGTCCGCATTAGTTACGCCGCCAGTATGGATATCTTAGAAAAAGCGATGGAAAAAATCGGACATTATATTAATGGTTAGGTAGACAAAACTTCAAAAGATTCATTTTCACTATCTTAAAAAGGCTGCATATCAATGTTTTTAAAATAAAAAAAGTATAAAATAGGGTTTTGGCGACCAAACCATTAATCACTAATAGTAATCGATCATTTGCAATTTTGAACAAGTTGCAGATGATTTTTTTGCGAAAAAATAGGTTGTTCGGTCGGTAACATTTAAAAAATAGCGTTGTTCGCGAAATAATGATAACTCTGCCATTAGTCGAGAGGGTAGTCTGTGGCAGAGATGTGAGAATTTGCCATAGGTCGAGGAGTAGTCTGTGGCAGAGATGTGAGAATTTGCCATAGGTCCGGGGGTAGTCTATGAGAGATCTGCGAGAATCTCTCATGGATCTGAGTTAAGCTACGGGAGATTTGCAATCTGTTAAACAGTTAATGATATAGAACGGTGAAATTTACATATATTTTACATTTCTTGACAACTTCTTTACGAAAAAGTAGTAAGCTTTTTTACATGGGATTGTTAAACTAAACCTGTAATAAAGAATAGGTTAAAAAACACCTCAGAAAAGGAGTATTACTCATGAAAAAAATAGCGCGCGTCTTAGTCATAACTGGATTCTTATTAGCAGGTTGCGGAAGTTCAGGAACGGATGATTCGACTGCGTCATCGGTAAGTGAATCAAATACAGCTAGTTCAGAATCTGTTGAAATCACGGCAGTGGGGTCGACGGCTCTACAACCTTTAGTTGATGCCGCACAGGAAAGCTTCAGAACTGAAAATCCTAACTATACGATCAATGTTCAAGGTGGCGGTAGCGGAACGGGACTGAGTCAGGTCGAAAGTGGGGCCGTCACGATCGGTAACTCCGATGTCTTTGCGGAAGAAAAAGAAGGCGTGGATGCGAGTGCGTTAGTCGACCATAAAGTTGCTGTCGTGGGTATGGCACCGGTCGTAAATAAAGAAGTAGGCGTGACGGATATCAGCAAAGACGATTTGATCAAGGTATTTACAGGCGAAATCACGAACTGGAAAGATTTAGGTGGTGCTGATCAAGAAATCGCCGTTATCAATCGAGCTTCAGGAAGCGGGACACGTGCTACCTTTGAAAAATGGGGCTTAGATGGGGCAACGACGATCCAAGCTCAAGAACAAGATTCTTCGGGAACTGTCAAGCAGATCGTTGCGCAAACACCAGGGGCCATCAGCTATTTGGCGCTGTCTTATATCGATGATTCGTTACAAACTCTTTCGATCGATGGCGTAGCAGCTTCAACAGATACGATCGAGACAAATGATTGGTCCATTTGGTCTTATGAACATATGTATACCAAAGGCGAACCGGACGCTTCTGTCAAAGCTTTCTTAGATTACATGACTTCCGATGAGGTCCAAAATGGACTTGTAAAAGAACTTGGTTATTTACCAGTCACTGCGATGCAAGTCGAACGTAGTGTAGATGGTGAGGTCACTGAGCTCAAATAAAAGGTATTCCCCCTAAAAAAGCAAGAGATCGATTTTGATCTCTTGCTTTTTATGTACCTAATTGCGGTAAAACGACTTGAAAAGTGGCGCCGGCACCCAGATGACTGTCGACTGTGATCGTTCCGTGAAGAGCTTCGACATGATCTTTTACGATCGCAAGGCCTAAGCCAGTCCCGCCGGAATTGCGCGAGCGGGCTTTGTCCACACGATAAAAACGTTCGAATATTCGTGCTTGTTCTTCTTTGTCGATCCCAATCCCCTGATCTGCGATAGTCAAAACGAGCTCTTTTTCAGCTACTAAAGTGACATGGATCACACCTTTTTCATAGGAATAGTGGATCGCATTTTCGAGCAGATTTTTAAAGATCGCCGTAAATAATTTTTCTTTGGTTGCAAATGGCAAAGATTTAGGGCTAGAAAGGGTCACTTTTAAGTTTTTGGCTTGGATCTCGCCTTCGTAATCGGCAAGGACCGTTTGGATGCTTATTACCGTATCGATCACTTGGATCGGATAATCGATCTCGGCGTCTTTGGATAGCTGGATGATATCTTGGATCAGATGTTGCAGGCGTAGCGCATCTTTATGCATGATCTGCAAGAATTCGGTTAACGTTTCAGGGTCATCTTTGGCCCCATCGAGCAAGGTTTCGCTAAAGCCGATCAGTGACGTCACTGGAGTCTTAAGTTCGTGAGAAACATTGCTGACAAAATCTTGTTGGACTTTTTCTAGTTGACGGACCCGGGTCAAATCATAGGAAAGACCTAGGAGTCGCTCGGTTTCTGGTGCATAACGCAAAGTCAGATCAAGGAGCCGTTGCGTTTTGGAAATCGTTCGTTCTTCTTGTAAGAAAGGCATGTCAGAATCGACATGGTAGATCATTTGAATCAAGCGATTGTCTTGGATGATCGTGGCAAAAGGTTGGGGCTTTTCAAAATGAGTACCTAGCTGCTCTTGCATGATTTGATTCATTAAAAGTAACTGACCAGCACCATCGATCATAAAAACGCCTATCTGTAAGTCATTCAATAGTTGATAGAGCTGCTTTTCGTTATTATTGCTCGCTTGATAGGTCAAACTTAACTGTTGGCCTAGTTGATTGATGCTTTGGTAAAGATCTTCCCACTGCGAAGACGTGGCCAAGATCGTTTCTGGTTGATCAGGAGTTTCTAGCATTTTGTGGATGACAGGCAAAATGGTTTCTACTGGACGATTCCGCCGATACAAAATAAATAAGAGGATCCCACTCAATAAGCACCAGAGGACCGTAAATACTAGCAAGATCCCCTGTTTTATTTTTTGTGCATTGGGTAAAAAATTGGTCACTGGTTCGGCCAAACGTAAAATGGCTTTTATTTTACCACTCTCTTTGATCGGTAAGGCGACGTAGAGCATTGTTTCATTTAAAGTCGGACTGAGCCGCGTGGCGATCCCGATATCATTACCTGAAAGCACCGCCTTGATCTCAGGACGACTTCTGCGATTTTCTGATTCAGTTTCGGCTATGGTATCAAAGGTGATCACGCCAGAGGCATCCAGTAGCGTGACGCGCTCTTGGGAATCTTTGACGTAAAAGGAGGCTAGATCTGTTAGATCGTTATCCTCTTTTTCTGTCAAGTGGAGCAATAAATTTGCTTTTTGTTCTAGGTAGACTTCGTGTTGTTGTAAGACCTGTTGATTATAGAGCCGTTCGATCAAATAAAAACCACTCACATAAATCAAAAGTAATAAGAGACACCAAGTTCCATAAGTTTTTAACCCTTTTTTCATTGGCTATCAGGCTCCTGAAATTGGTAACCAAAACCACGCACTGTTTTTAAATAACGCGGATGCTTAGGATCGGCTTCGATTTTTTCCCGCAAATGACTGATATGGATATCAACGATCCGGCTTTGGCCATCAAAATCAAAGTGCCAGATCTGTTCCAATAGGGTATCCCGATCGATGACCCGACCTTTGCGTTTCATAAAATAAAGCAATAGTTCAAATTCTTTGGGAGTCAAAACGATCGGTTTACCAGAAACGGTCACCTGATAATTACTTTCATCAGCCGTGATCAGTCCAATCGTGATCATCTGTTTCGGTGTGCTGACGGGCGTATTTGCTGCTTCTGTGCGCCGGAAGATAGCTTTCATGCGTGCCAGGACTTCGCGCGGACTAAATGGTTTCGTCAAGTAGTCATCCGCACCAATCTCTAGGCCTAAGATACGATCGATCGGTTCATCTTTGGCAGTCAATAGCAGGATTGGTGTTTTTATTTTTTCCTGACGCAATTTTTGCGTGATCTCGATGCCGTCTAGGGAAGGCAACATGATATCCAAAATGATAAAATCAAAGACATTGGTCAAGGCCAGTTCATAGGCTTTGAGACCATCTTCACAGGTGGTGACTTCATAGCTATTCTTTTCTAAGTTGAAAGTAAGTAAAGTCAAGATGGAAGGTTCATCATCGACAACTAATATTTTTTTCATACGAAGCTCCAATCTCATAGATGACGTAGTAAAATCTCTTCTACCACTATCTTATCACGAAACGCAGCTTGGGACTATTGTCAAACTCAAATAAATGGTATAATAAGAAACGACTCTAAGAAAGCGGAAAGGAAGCTGTGGCAGATGATCGGTATCAGTGCTTGTCTAGGCGGTTGCCCTTGCCGTTATGACGGTGGGCAAAAGGAAGTGGCGGTCTTAAAAGAATTGGTCGCACAAAATCAAGCGGTCATGGTTTGTCCTGAGGTCTTAGGCGGATTGCCGATCCCACGTGATCCTGCTGAAATACAAGGTGGCGATGGTTTTTCTGTTTGGTGCGGTAAGGCTAAAGTGATCACTGACCAAGGAAAAGATGTGACCGAACTTTATAAAAAAGGGGCCAAGCTTGCTTGTCAGAAATTAAAGGCGCAGGGGATCGAGCAGTTGGTCTTGAAAGAAAAGAGCCCAGCTTGTGGTAGTCAATGGACCTATGATGGTAGTTTTTCAGGGATCCAAAAAGCAGGTGTTGGGGTGGCGGCAGCTTATTTCAAGCTTCACGGCTTTACCGTCATTTCCGAGACGCAGTGGCAAGAGCGCTTAGCGACCAAAAAGGAGTAAGTTATGGAAATCGAGAAAACCAATCGTATCAATGCTCTGTTTGAGTGCTATGCAACGCTACTTACGGAAAAACAAATGAATTATATGGAGCTTTATTATGCCGATGATTTTTCTTTGGGTGAAATTGCCGAAGAATATGGCGTGAGCCGCCAAGCTGTCTATGATAATATCAAACGGACTGAAAAAATTTTAGAGGACTACGAACGAAAATTACATATCTTTTCGGATTACATCGTTCGCGGTGAACTCTTGGATCAGCTCAAAGAATATAGCCAAGAAAAATACCCGACTGATGAAACGCTAAAGAATTTGCTCCAAGATCTTCAAGAAATAGAGGAATAAAGGAAGGAAACGATTATGGCATTTGAAAGTTTGACCGAACGTTTGCAACAAGCGATGAGCAAACTTCGCAAAAAAGGAAAGATCACCGAAGCTGATATCAAAGAAATGATGCGCGAGATCCGTCTGGCACTCTTAGAAGCCGACGTAAACTTGCAAGTTGTGAAAGACTTTACCAAAAATGTGCGTGAAAAAGCGTTGGGTTCTGAAGTTTTAGAGAGCCTATCGCCAGCGCAACAAATCGTAAAAATCGTCAATGATGAATTGACTAAAACATTAGGTTCAGAAACGGTCGAATTAAATAAAGCACCAAAGATCCCCACTGTGATCATGATGGCCGGTTTGCAAGGGGCTGGGAAAACCACTTTTGCCGGAAAGTTAGCCAAGCATTTGATCGATACGCAAAATGCCCGCCCTTTGTTGATCGCAGGCGATATTTATCGTCCCGCTGCCATCGATCAATTGAAGGTTTTGGGCCAACAGTTGGAGGTCCCAGTATTTGATATGGGAACAGAGGTCGCACCCGTTGAGATCGTTTCTCAAGGATTAGCTGTGGCTCATGAACAAAAAAATGATTATGTTCTGATCGATACGGCTGGACGTCTGCATGTCGATGAAGCCTTGATGCAAGAATTAAAGGAAATCAAAGAAATCGCTCAACCAAATGAAATCTTATTGGTCGTCGATGCGATGACTGGACAAGATGCCGTCAATGTGGCGGATAGTTTTAACGAACAACTGGGAATCACAGGTGTTGTCATTACGAAATTAGATGGCGATACTCGTGGTGGGGCAGCTTTATCGATCCGTGCCGTTACGGGGGCTCCGATCAAATTTACGGGGACTGGAGAAAAGCTGACTGATTTAGAAGTTTTCCACCCGGACCGCATGGCTAGCCGTATTTTAGGCATGGGGGATATGTTGACCCTCATAGAAAAGGCCCAAAAAGATTATGATGAACAAAAAGCCGAAGAACTTGCTCAAAAAATGCGGGAAAGTACGTTTGATTTCAATGACTTTATCGAACAACTCGATCAAGTCATGAATATGGGGCCATTAGAAGATTTGATGAAGATGATCCCCGGTATGAATCAAGTACCAGGCATGGAGAACCTGACTATCGATCCGAAAATGGTCGAGCGGCAGAAAGCCATCGTCTTTTCGATGACACCGCAAGAACGCGAAAACCCAGATTTGTTAAATCCAAGTCGTAGGCGGCGCATCGCAGCCGGCTCAGGTAATAATGTCATTGAAGTCAATCGCCTGATCAAGCAGTTCAAAGAAGCACGTAAAATGATGCAACAAATGTCAAAAGGAAATTATAATAACATCCCGGGTATGGATCAAATGATGGGTGGGGGTGTCAAAGGAAAAATCGGGAAAATGGCTTTGAACCGAGCGATGAAGAAAAATAAAAAGAAGAAGAAAAAGAAGAAAAAATAAGCAAAAACGAGTCTGGTAAGCAGGCTCGTTTTTACTAAATAGTCTTCTGCCATATGCCTACAATAAAAAATGTGGGCTATCACTATAGGAGGTTTTGCGATGTTAGAAAAAGGAAATCGAGTGGCGCTGGTAGCTAATTCTGATCCCAATGAAAATCCGCAAGAAGTCGCCCAGTTGGAAGACATTTTAAAAAAGTTTGGTCTAAGTGTCGAAGTGAGTCCACTTTTATATGACCAGTCGACTGGTAATTTTCGTGAGAAAGCCCGCGTGACAAATGCGTATTTTGCCGATCCGACCATCAAAGCGATCTTTGATATTTCGGGAGGTGATCGCGCGAATAGCGTTTTGCCGTATTTGGATTATGCGACCATCAAAAAGAGCGTAGCCACTTTTTTTGGATATAGTGATTTATCGACGGTAGTGAATAGTATCTACGCAAAGACCGGTCGCAACACGGAGTTATTTCAATTACGAACTTTGCTGTGGGAATCCGCCCAAAAACAGCAACAAGATTTTTATGCGACGTATTTTGAAGGAAAAGGAAACCTGTATCCTGATGATTGGCGCTTCGTGCAAGGGTCTACCATTACTGGAACACTGATCGGTGGCAATATCCGTTGTTTTTTAAAATTAGCGGGTACCAATTATCGTCCAGATTTTACAGGAAAAGTCTTATTTTTAGAAAGTCTGGGTGGGGCTGAAAATGCTTTATTTGCGGCTTTTCATCAATTGCGACAATTGCCTGATTTTGAGCAACTGCAAGGCATTTTGTTGGGCACATTTACGACCTACGATAAAAATTTCGGTCGACCTGTAGAAGACTTGCTCTTGGATGTGCTCGATTTAGCTATTCCTGTGGCACGCACCAAACAAGTCGGTCATGCCGGTGATTCACGCGCGCTTGCGATCGGAATGCCAGTGCAAATCGAGAAAGTGTTTTGATTGTAGATTTAGCCATAACATGATAAAGTTTAATTAGACAAAGAAAGGAGACAAATGATATGAATAAAGATGAATTAAAAGGAAAAATCAATGAAGCCAAAGGAAATCTGACCGATGATGAATCGGCCAAATTAAAAGGCAAAGCCCAACAAGCAGTAGGCAAAGCAAAAGATAAAGCGGAAGAAACTGTGGACGATGCAGCCGGCAAGGTCAATGATTACCTGGATAAAAAAGCAGCAAAAGACACTGAAGAAACTGAAAATAAATAGTAGCAAACAAAAACGACTGTCCTTTGAGACAGTCGTTTTTTTCTATCAGTAACCTTTTTTAAGTAGTCTCGCTTGACGTTTTTCGACGCACCATTTACGGATCTCGTGGAAGTAGATGAGTAAAGTACTACCTAGAAAACAGAGTAGAGTGACAAATAAACCATCAACGATTGGGTGGTAAGGATAGCCTTCTAATATTTCGGGATAGGCGATAGCATACCAATTAGTAGTAGAAATAATGCCCCAAACCGAGGTGAAAAGAAAGATCGTCCAAAACATAGGTGCTCTGTATTTGGGCACGGTCAAAAATTCACCATCGTTTTCCATGGAGATATTTAAGAAGGTTCGTTGGGCGATGAAGACAAACAAAACGGTAAGCACTAAAAGAGCCACTAACATATACCAAGGTGCACCTGTTTTCCCTGGTGATAGGATAAATAGCGCCTCTGGGTAGAGGAGTTTAGATTTAGGAAAAAGCCAACCCATCAGTGACGCAAAGCCATTATAGTAGAGACCATTAAAGGTCATCAATAATAAAATAGCAGCAAAAACTGCCAGCGGGCCAAAGACGATATTTCCTAAGATCGCACCTAATGCGATCCCTAAAGCTAGAGCGAGGATCAATAAGAGCAGATGACCTAGCCCAGAGTATAATAATTGCGGCAAAGTAGCATTTAAATAGTTAGCTGAGATCCCAAAATATTCGATCAGAACATAGGCAAGGACACCAATCACAAAACTTCCCACCAAGGGCAGCGCCAAGTACTTGATCTTAGCCGCAAATAGTTTTTTGCGCGCGATAGGTAGTGTGAACAAGAAATTATTGAATTTCGTTTTTTGATCGATAAAAAAGAGTAGGAACCCGCTGAGAACAGCGGCTATCAAGCCAAAATACCCAGCAGAGGTCGACGAACCATAATGAGTTCCAATTTGGTAAGTAGAGGTGTCTTCGTCAGAAAAATCAGTCGACCAATAATTAAAGTGATCATAATAACGTATGCTCCAGTTGTATTGTGTCAACCAATCTTTTTGATAGTCACTAAGCGAATCATAAGGAATTTCTTTATCGGTTTGTTCATCATAACCTTGGATATAACTTTCTGGATGTGCAGCGAAATCTTTCTTTAATTCTGAAGAAGTAGCATAGCGATATTGACTATTCCAAGAGCGAACATGTTCGGCGCTAGCTCCGGCATAAAGAGTGACGAAAAAAGCACAGGCGACGATCAAGACGGCTTTGTAGCGTTTATATAAAATTTGTTTGATCATTTACTTCCACCGATTCCTTTCATTAGACTTTCTTGGCTCAAATTGGCTTCAAATAGATCTTCCAAAGTTAAGGGCAGTTCTTCAAAAACGATCGGTTCAAGTGTTCTGATGGCCGCTTCAAGTTCACGGGTATAATTTTCAAATAGCGCGGTGACGACGCGACCCTCGATAGCAATCACTTTCGAGTTTTGTTTGATGATATCAGGTACTTTTTGGGTCTTGAAAACCAATTGGATCTTGCGGGAGCGTTCACGGACGTCTTCTAAGCGATAATCATAAGAGATCGTGTTGCTTTTAAGTAGTAAAGCTCGATCGATGATGCTTTCCAACTCGTTCAAATTGTGAGAGGCGATCAAAGCAGTCCGATCGGTTTCTCCCAAATTTTCAAGCAGGAGACCGATCACTTTTTTGCGAACGATCACATCTAATCCGTCAAATGGTTCATCTAGTAATAAATATTTGGCATTGGAACAAATCGCCAAAATCATTTGGAACAAGCCTTGCATCCCTTTAGACATGCGTTTATAGGAAAGATTAAAGGGAAGTTTGTGGTCCCGGACCAATTCGATAAAAAGGTCTTGGTTGAAATTGGGATAGGCGATCCGATAAAATTCATTGATTTTTTTCAAGGAGTAAGCCCCTAAAAAGTTTTCTTTTTCATCGATATAAAAGATTTCTTGGCGAACACTTTGGTCCATTTCGATATTTTTACCGTCGATTTCCATCGTTCCGCCATCCGCATAGTATTGCCCAGAGATCGTGCGGAAAAGGGTCGTCTTACCTGAGCCATTGCGTCCGATCAAGCCTACGATTTCGTTGGCATCAAGCTCAAAAGAGACATCTTCCAAAATCTTTTCGTGGTCGATGGTTTTTGCTACGTGTGAGAGTTTCATAGACTATTTCCTCCTAGTTCTGCTTCGGTTTCTTTTAGCCAAGTCTGGATCTCTGCTTGCGTGACTTGCAAATGAAAGGCCTCGATCATAAGTTCTTTGAATTGTTGCTGTAAATCTTGGATCCGCCGTTCATCGCGTGGCAAGTCTTCTATATCTTTGACAAAGGTCCCCTTGCCTTTGACAGTGACTAAGACTTGTTCGGTTTCTAATACTTTGTAGGCTTTGCTGACAGTATTAGGGTTCATTAATAAGCGCTTGGCCATCTCACGTACAGAGGGCAATTGGTCACCGGGTTCTAGTACACCATGCAAGATGTCTTCTTTGACACTTAGCACCAATTGTTCGTAGTAAGGACGGCTACTCGATTTGTCGATCGTAACCATACA
Organism: Tetragenococcus sp.; assembly: GCA_041859945.1. Lineage (GTDB taxonomy): Bacteria > Bacillota > Bacilli > Lactobacillales > Enterococcaceae > Tetragenococcus. Next base: position 31,899 of record JBFLGC010000023.1, on the reverse strand, counting down.
TTTTCCTCTTTTCTTTTAAAAATTTGCCATGATCAAAGTTCCGACCATTAGTAGAGCCAAAATAAAAAGTACCCCACCAACGTAAGTCAATACCCGGTCTAAGCTTTCTTTTGGAAAGAAATGGCGCAGACCATTATAACAACAAAGTCCCGTTAGGCCACCGAAACTATTGGTGAGGACATCGGTCATATCGGTACGACCAAGAGCGAAAAAGTACTGACAAGCTTCGATGCCTATACTAATACTTATGATCAGTCCCACTTTTTTTCCAAAAGTAGTCTCACTACTTAGCCCCAACAGACCGCCTAAAGGAAGAAAAATCAAAAAATTATTCCCAAGTTCTCCCAGATCGATAGCGCCGTTGACCGTAGCTGATCCTGCCAAAGGGATCCAGTTAATGACTCGCGGCCCACTGATTTCTTGCAGATCTTGAAGTGAGAGCGACATCTTGAAAAGTAAGATCCAAATCAAGACAAGCAAATATCCACCAAATAGGATCTTTTGTAAACGTTCGAGCATAAGCAACCTTCTTTAATAGTTATTGTATCTATGTGTATTAGTCTACATGGTACACGTAAAAAAAGCAAGTCTTTTAGTCTATTTTTTTAATGGAGTTAAAAAACAGTTCAATCGAATTTTTATTGTTTTAAAGTTAGCAAAGATATAAAATCGGGAAAAATGTATATGTCAAGCGTGATCCGAGTATAAAAAGAAAGAACATATAAGTTGAAATAGCGATGAGTGATAAGAAGAGAGGGATGACAAAAAATCTATGGTTGTCAAAATCAAAAAGTAACCACCATAAAAAAATCTATGGTTGTCAAAATCAGAAAGTAACCACCATAAAAAATCTATGGTCGTTAAAATCAGAAAGTAACCATCATAAAAAATCGCCCTGCCATAAGCAGAGCGATCAAGTCAATTATTTAGTTAATTTTTCAAAGAATTCGATATATTTAGTGATGATCAATTGGAAGAAGTTTTGTGTGTCTTCTATAAAGGTGCCATCTTCATTCATCAAGTTCATCACATTACCGATATAAGCTTCAGGTTGTTGTAAAGTTGGCATATTCAAAAATACTAAGGATTGACGTAAGTGATGGTTGGCACCAAAGCCACTGACTGCACCTGGTGAAACAGAAACGACCAGAGCGGGTTTAGTATCCCAAGCACTTGCCCCATAAGGACGAGAACCGACATCCAAGGCGTTTTTCAAAGCGGCTGGAACAGAGCGGTTGTATTCAGGCGTAAAGAAGAAAACACCATCAACAGCTTTTACTTCGTTACGGAATCTTGTCCAGCTAGCGGGAACACTTCCTTCTACCTCTAAGTCTTCGTTATAAAAAGGGAGATCACCGATTTCGATGAAGTCAGCAACATATCCTTCTGGTAACAATTTGGCGAATGTTTCAGCTGTTTTTAAGTTGAAAGAATCTTTACGTAAACTGCCGACGATAAAACCAATTTTTTTAGTCATTCTAAATTTCCTCCTAGATAAAATAATTTTTTCTTGCTACAGATTAATCTTACTAAAAGTAAGGAAGATTAGCAATTGATATGCTCAATCACTAAAATGGAATTTTTTTAGCCTGTAAAGAAAAAACTCTTTACACCCATGTAAAAAACTGGTACACTAGCTCTTGTGATTAAAACTAATGGAGGTGTAAATATGTCAGTAAAAATTCGTTTGAAACGGATGGGTTCTAAAAAGAAACCTTTTTATCGTGTGGTCGTAGCAGATTCTCGTTCTCCTCGTGATGGACGTTTTATCGAAACAGTTGGAACTTATGATCCATTGCAAGAACCAGCTAAAGTAGAATTAAATGAAGAAGATATTTTAGCTTGGTTAGACAAAGGCGCTCAACCTTCTGATACCGTTCGTAATATCCTTTCAAAAGAAGGAATCATGAAGAAGCATCATGACGCCAAATTAGCTAAAAAATAAGGAGTGCGACTATGACAGACTTAACAGACTTAGTTCTTTCGATCGTCCGTCCTTTAGTTACTCATCCTGATCAAGTGTCCCTTGAAGTGGTTGAGTCGGATGAATTTTTTGAATATAATTTGTCCGTTGCACCCGATGATATCGGACGCATCATTGGTAAACAAGGTCGAGTGGCTAAGGCTATTCGAACGATCGTTTACAGTGTGCGTACCAATCAGCCCAAAAGAGTTCGTTTGAATATTTTGGATGATGCTAATAATGAATAATGGGAAGTGAGCTGTTGCTTGCTTCTTTTTTTTGTCCATTAAGGAAGGATATCTTTTGAATAGCGTTCGAAGCTTGGTGTAGCAGTTTTATTGGTGTAAAAAAAGCTTGAGAGGTAAGTTTAGGACAAGAAAGATCATAAGAAGATGAAAGGCACCAGAAAATAAAAAGCGAGTGCTTTTTTCAGTATGAAAGATAGCTAGAATCCATAAGTAGGGGCAGACGATGCTTAACAAAGCATGGATATAAAAGAGTGGGCTTAGTGAAAGTCCGCTTTTCTATAACTATCCTGAATGATTTATGAAAAACTGTTGATATTTTTTAAATCGATTTTACAAGCGTTATTTATCTCGAAAATCATTCGTTTTTTTATAGATCTCACTTCTATAACTTGTTGTTATTTTATACAATGGAAAGTTTTGCAAAAAAGCGCATAAAACCCCCTTGGTATAAAAAAGCTTCAAAAAAAACGGTGTTTTTATAAAGCTGTAGCCATCTCAGATGTTTAATCGCTGAATATTGGCGAGTACATTCCAGAAAAGTGGATCATATACGTTTGCGCTAGAAAGATGTATTCTGATCTGACGTGCATGTTTAGTGACTTTACCAGCGATATGAAAGAGTCTAAAGCGGATAGTATCAATCACAGTGTTCTTTTCTTTTTCTGGAAACGTGAGATGTTTCATAAGATGCATCATATTATAGGCAATAAAACTCAATGCCAATCGAGCAGAATTTTCAACAAACGTATGGCTATCTGTTTTTGAAGCAAAGAAGCCCGACTTCATTTCTTTGATAAAATTTTCCATATTTCCACGTTTTTGATAGATCTGAAAAATCAATTTGGCCGGAAAGTTTTCAAAGCTGGTCACTATAAATTGAAAATCGTCAAAAAGCAGTTTTCCAGCATGGCGTGTTGCTTTTACAGCTACCGTTCGCGGCTTCTTCCATGATTTTGCTTGATACACAATATTGAAATATTGACTTTCGGTTTTTGTAAAGTCGGAATCTTTCCTATAATATTGCACTCGACTTTCAGTCATAGCCGTCAGACGTTTGTTTAATTTTAACTTGATGACATATTTTATGTTTTTGTCTTCACACAAATCATAAATGTCTGGTGTGGCAAAGCCACTGTCGCCGCGAACCATCAGATAGGGAGCACTCGTCATTTCGCTATAGTGATCGATCATTTCTGCCAGATAATCTTTGGCCCCTGTCGACGTATAGACTTGACCACGACGGTTGTGTATATCCAATGCTAAACCGGTAAAACCGTCAAAACAAACGAAGGGATGGAGGCCATAGGCTCCATAATGACTGATATATTGTGCTTTTTCTTGTTTTCCATAGGTAAAGCAAGCGGTGGAATCTACATCCAGAATGATATTCTGGGTCACTTCGTGATTCATCCATAAATCACCGAGCTCTTTAGCAACTTGAGAAAGTTGTTCGACATTTTCTGCCGTCAAAGTTTTCAACAACTTAGAAAATGTCGATTGAGAACTAAGCGTTTCTTGTTCTAATGCTTGTTTAAACAGCTCATCATATTGAATGGTATTGGCATCTCGATCCCTCGAGTAGCCTGCGATCAACTGAAAGAGCCATTGCTTGATGACCTCTAACCACTGATGTTCTGGTGATTGACGTTTGTCTTCAATGTGAACGCGATTTTTAAGAATTTCATCAAAACCAATCTTTTTGAGAAATTCAGCAACTAACACGATACCAGCATCATTTGTCAACGTTCCGCCATCATTGGCTACAAGAATTGTTTTTTTATCATTGAAATACAGTTGTTTTTGGTGTACATTACTAAACATAGAACTCACTCCTTATTGTTTATGTTTGGTAGCTTTACAATATCACGGAGTGGGTTCTTTTTGTACACCTAACGGGTGATCGTATAAAAGTCTTAAAACGTTGGTAGACCAACTGTTTGATATATTTTGTTCAATATCATAAATCATTCAGGACTATTTTTCAAACAAAGTCCTTGGTCGTTTCGATGGTTTTGTTTCTTTTCTAAAAATGATATAAATCGGTCCTTAGCACCACGCTTTTTGGGGAAAGATTAGCTATAATGAAAAATAGGAGGTGATCGTACATGGAAGGGTTGATTGCAGTGGCGATCGGTATTTTTTTATTAGCTTTCATCATTAAAATCGGTTCAAAACTTTGGCGGTTACTAGGGATCATTTTATTTGTCGGCTTTCTTTGGCTATTTAAAGATGAGATCGCGGTGAAATTGACACAATGGGCGGCCCTGTTTCGCTCGGGGGAACTTTTTCATCAATTGAATCTTTTTCTGCACGATGCTTGGTATGATCTTACGCGGTGGTTTGGGGACCTTACTCACTAAAGTTGTTATTTTAAGATAGGCTTCACTCATCAGTAACCATATCAGTTGTACTATTTTTTTATTTGCGTTACTCTATAAATAGAGGTGAGTGTTATGAAAAAGATAGTGATACAAGTACTACCATTGTTATTTGTAGCATTAACTGGATGTGGAAATAATGATGGGGATACCCCAGAAAGTTCTTCAGCTATTTCTTCAACAACGACTGAAACCAGTAGCATCGTTTCGACACAGACTTCTGAACAAGCGACAACGACGACTAAAGAGAGCACTTCTTCGTCTACAGTCGCGGAAACTTCTGAAACGAAAACGGAAGCCGATCCTGATGCTGAATTAAGAAGTGCCTATCCGAATGTGAATTTTCCGACTGATATCCCGCATAAAGATGGAAATGTAGTCAATATCGCTAGTGATGGCGATGAAACAAAGCTGTCTGTTTTATATTTCGATATGGAAACGCCCTTGATATTGAACAACAAGGCTTTAAATGCTGAAACGCCAATGGCCCAATATCAAAAAAATACGTATGGCTCTAGTGATGAAGCGAAAAATGCGATCGAAGTGACAGGTGGCCAACAAGGCGCCAATGAAGTCGATTTGGGTTATGGTATCACAGGACAACAAGAAGGTGCAGCAGGTTCTGTTTATACTTCTTGGCAAGAAGGCAATTGGTATTTGACAGTTCGTGCTAGTAATGTGGAAGGTCAAGATGGGGTGGCTCTGGCCAAACAAGTGGTGGAATATTTAGAATCTGCTAGTCTGCCAGCCCCTGATGAAGTGGGCCAAATCACGCTCGATATGGCTGCTTCAGATTATAAAGCCAATGAAGTCACTTGGCAAGTGGGCAGTGAAGTCTACTCCATTCATCACCAAGATCCGATTTCAGCTTTAAAAATGGCCGTTTCAACGCAAAATTAATACTGTGAGCAGTCCGAGATCCTTGGACTGCTTTTTTAGACAAGCCACATAAAAAGGGGCACTAAGATCGCTAAAAAAATCAAATTGATTTTTGTAAAAGTTTTTAAAAATAATTTCTGTTTGTCGGGAAGATAGAGCTTTACCAAGCGAAAACCGATCAAATTGGCTAAAGAGGCAATCAAGGTACCTAAACCGCCGATATCGACACCTAACAAAACAGCCTGCCAATGTTTGGTGAACGGCCCAGCTAAAATGGCCGCTGGAACATTAGAGATTACTTGCGATAGAAACAAACTGGTAAAGAAAGTCGGTCGTGCTTTTTCAAAAAAGGGCCGTAAAAATTCGAGCAGAAGTTGACTTTGTTGTAAGTTACCAACAATGATGAAGAAACAAATAAAAGTTGCCAACAAACGATAATCGACTTTTCGAAAAAGATCTTTTTGGATCAAAAAAACACCAAGAGCTGTAATCAGAAGGGCGATTTGGTAAGGAAAGACATCAAATATTCCGGCAACCATCACCAGCAAGAAGAAGGTCAAAAAACTTCCTTTTTTACGGTCGATCGAACGGATCTTAAGGGTTATTTGCAAGGGTTCAGCAGAAATGAAGTGAGTTGCGACGACAAGCAAAAAGAACGAAACGAGCATCAATGATCCTGTGCTTAGAAAGAAACGACTAACGGGGATCGTATAAAAATGATAGAGAAATAAATTTTGTGGATTGCCAAACGGAAAGAAACTACTACCCAAATTAGCAGCAACTATCAGATAAACAGCGCCTAAGAGGACTGTTTTATGATTTTTTAAGACCTTGGAAATTTTTAAATAAATCGGTAAAAGCGTCAAGATCGCAACATCATTGGTCAAGATCATGGAACAAGAAAAGCTCAAGAACACCATGGCTCGGATCAACTGGCGTTGTGATTTGCTTTTTTGCACCAATTTTTCACCCAAGAAGCCCAAAATACCACAATCTTCTAAGCCATTTATGACTAGCATCAAACCAAATAAACTGGCGATCACGCTAAAATCGATATCACTTGCCTGAAATCGACCGATAGAAATCGAAAGGATAGCTGAAACAAAAGAAATACTAAAAAGGATATCTTTATGAAAAAAAGCAATGAGTCTAGACATGTTTAAAGCCTCCAAGCTTAGTTTACCTTTTTTGGCTCGAAAAAAACAGTCTAAGTCACTTCTTTTTACTTATAAAAAATAAGCTATATACTTAAACTAGTTTATTAGTAATGGAGGTTGTTATGGAAATGAATAAGAATGTTATTTTTCCTGATTTTAGGTTAGATGAGCAAACAGTACCAGGTTTGGTCGCATTAAAAGTAGGAAATTTAAACGAAATGTCGGCATTTTATCAAAATGTGATCGGGTTGACACTTTTCGAAAAAAACAGGGAAACAATTACCCTAGGAGTTGGAACCAGACCTTTAGTGAAATTGATCCGAGTGCTGCATCCTGTTCCGCAAAGTCGGAAAACAGGTTTATATCACACGGCCTTTCTATTGCCAAATCGTAAAGAACTAGGAAATGCTTTGTATCATTATGTCACAGCCAATGCACCAGTCACAGGTGGGGCCGACCATGGATATAGTGAAGCCATCTATCTGACCGATCCTGAAGGCAATGGCATCGAAGTGTATCATGATAAGCCTAGAGCAGTTTGGGACATTCGCACGGACGGGGAAATCGTGGGCGTAACAAAAGAAATGGATGCCCAAGGATTGATCGATTTGGCGGACCGTGATTGGCAGGGCTTTTCTGCGGAGACTGTGGTTGGTCATGTCCATTTGAAAGTGGCTGATTTAGAAAAAACCGAGCAATTTTATACGGATAGTTTAGGGCTTTCTCTAAAAAATAATTTTGGCCAGCAAGCAAAATTTTTTGCTAGTGGAGACTATCATCATCATATTGGCACGAATATTTGGGAAAGTAACCATGCGCCTGCTATGGAAGCAAATGATCTAGGTCTGGCATATTTTACTTTCTATGTAAAAAATGACGCTGAACTTTCACGCCTTGAAAAGCATTGGCAAGAAAAGCAAATCGCTTACCATAAAGAAAACGGCTTATGGTTGACCGACCCCAACGGTATTAAACTAGGATTTGAGCGACTCAAATAGGGATCCCAGTTGCGGAAAGAACGTTTTTTGTGGCGTGAGGAGAAAGCCTTGCAATATTGCGGCAGAAATGCGATTCATGCTCCACAAATGAAACGTTTATTATTTCAGCTACCTAATCCTAATTGGCTCTAGTATAACGTTGGTCGTTGAAGTTGACCGTGAGTTCTTTGCAAGAGCTACCTTTAAAAAGTCGATCCTGACAAGAAAATTTTCTTTACAGGCGCCTAGACTTATGGTAACATGATTCAGTGAGTGAAAAACTCATCTATTACAATATTCCGCTGGGGAAAGATAACCTTATTGAATATTTGGGAATAAGGAGAATGATAAACATGGATCCATTGATTCAAGAACTAACCAAGGAACAATTACGTACGGATATCCCTGATTTCCGTCCTGGCGACACAGTGCGTGTGCATGCAAAAGTTGTCGAAGGTACACGTGAACGTATCCAACTTTTTGAAGGTGTCGTGATCAAACGTCGTGGCGCTGGCATCAGCGAAACTTATACAGTTCGTAAAATGTCAAACGGTGTCGGAGTGGAAAGAACTTACCCTCTTCATACACCCCGTGTAGCACAAATCGAGGTTGTCCGTCAAGGGAAAGTGCGTCGTGCGAAATTGTACTACTTGCGTAACCTTCATGGTAAAGCAGCTCGTATTCAAGAAGTTCGTCGTTAAGAATTTTGCGAGCGTCTATTTTCAAATAGACTCAAAAAAGTCCTTGTTATTCAAGGGCTTTTTGTTTTTTCAAAATACTTCACAGGGTGTATGATCGAATTTAAGAAAGAGAGATGAGTGCAAATGTTAGGACAATATCTTATCACTTGGTTGGTCAATGAAGTACTGGCTATTGTTATTTTTACTCTTTGCTTGTTTCATGCCCTAGACAAAAAGATTATAGGTTGAAAGTTTTCGAATTGATGATGTTTGTAGTAGGAGACGGTATTTTTGAACATGTTGGGGTGCTATTTGTGAAAACCTATAGCTATGATCAGCATCGGATCTTAATGGCTGGCTTGATCCCACTAGCAACGTTACTTATCGAGGCCTCACTTGTTTATGCGGCGATGACGTTGTTTAAATACCTCAATATGAAACCTTGGATGTCGATTTGGGTGGTTGGATTACTAGCCTCTTTTCACGATTTTTCGATTGATCCGGTCTATGTCCATGGTGCTTACGTTTTTAATGGCATCCTTTCTGGTCAATGGAATTGGGTCGAACATTATAGTCAACGTTTTTTCGGGATCCCATTCCAAAACTTCACTGGCTGGACCTATATGACAGGACTTTACGCCGTCTTGATTTATTTGGGTTATTTTTTAGCCGAAAAATTCCATAAACAAGTATTGAAACAAGCCACACCTTTTATAGCGGGTCTCTTTTTGATGGTACCGATCGTTCTGTTTAGTCCTTTGATCAATGGGAATAACCAAAGGATACCTGAACTTATCAAGTTGCTTTTGGCAGTAGCTATCGGTGTTATTTTAACGTAACTAGGCAGAAGTCGCCCATCCTCTATAGGTGGGTGATGAATGCCGTTCGGTATGAGGGTTACCTTTGGTAACTCGAAAACCGACATAAAAAGCTTATTGCCGTTTTATTTTGTTCTGTGTTATAATCAGTCTGTATGAGAAATGAGTGGATATAACAATGGAATTAGCTACTAATAATCATTCAGTATTTCTTCTCTATTATCATCTTGTACGGGTAACTAAATACCGTAGACAAGTGATTGATGATGAAATATCTGAATTTGCTAAAACAACTTTTGTACGAATTGCAGAATCTTATCATATAACTTTAGTTGAGTGGAATCATGAGAAAGACCATGTTCATATTCTATTCAAAGCACAACCCAAAACAGAGCTGACAAAGTTCATCAATGCTTATAAAAGTGCTAGTTCACGGTTGATAAAGCGTGATTATCCTAGAGTAAAACAATATCTTTGGAAAGAAATGTTTTGGTCTAAAAGCTTCTGCCTGTTGACAACTGGTAGTGCACCCATTGATGTCATCAAAAAATATATTCAGAATCAAGGTAAAACCACAAATAGAGAGTAGGCGAATCTTATGGAACGACTAAAAGCATACAAATTTAGAATCTATCCAACTGAGGAACAAGAAATTTTCTTTGCGAAGTCTTTTTGGTTGTGTCCGTAAGGTCTACAATCTAATGCTTGCTGACCGAATGAAAGCGTATGAGAAAACGAAAACTGATTCATCTAAAAAAATGAATTTTCCAACGCCTGCTCAATACAAGAATGAGTTTCCGTTTTTGAAGGAAGTAGACAGCCTTGCTTTAGCAAATGCACAACTCAATTTAGAGAAGGCGTATAAGAATTTTTTTAGAGATAAATCCGTTGGATTTCCAAAGTTCAAAAGTAAAAAGAATCTCGTTCAAAGCTATACCACTAATAATCAAAAAGGAACAGTGGCTCTGATTGATAATAAGTTCGTCAAAGTTCCTAAATTGAAGTCTTTAATCAAAATCAAGCTCCATAGACAACCTAAAGGAATAATCAAATCTGTCACAATCTCACGTCATCCAAGTGGTAAATACCATATTTCTTTGTTGTGTAAAGAAGAAATAGTTGAACTTCCTAAAACCGATTCTTCTATTGGGATTGACCTTGGTATTACTGATTTTGCCATTTTTTCTGACGGTCAAAAAATTGATAATAATAAATTCACGTCCAAAATGGAAAAGAAACTCAAACGTGAACAACGCAAGTTGTCAAGACGTGCCTTACTGGCTAAGAAGAAAGGTATCAATCTATTTGAAGCCAAAAACTACCAGAAACAAAAACGAAAGGTTGCTCGTCTACATGAAAAAGGAATGAATCAACGTAACGATTTCTTGAATAAGTGAGTACAGAAATTATCAAAAATCACGATACTGTCTGTATTGAAGACCTGAACACAAAAGGGATGTTGCGTAACCATAAATTAGCTAAAAGTATTTCTGATGTGTCGTGGTCTAGTTTTGTGACTAAACTACAGTACAAAGCTGACTGGTATGGACGTGAAATTATCAAGAGTGATAAATGGTTCGCTTCCAGTCAAATCTGTTCAAAGTGTGGACATAAAGATGGCAAGAAGCCACTCGAAATTCGAGAATGGACTTGTTCTGTTTGTCATACTCATCATGACCGAGATATAAACGCAAGTATCAATATTCTGACCGAAGGTCTACGACTAAAACAATTAGCTTAGATACAAACAAGAACCGTAGGAACTACGGGGATAGCTTGGTAAATAAGAGACACCGCTGCGGGTAAAGAAATACACTCGCAAGTATGCTCTATTCCCAAGAAGCTCCCACTTCAAGCGTTAAGAACCGTTAGGTTTAGCTAAGTGGTGAGTAGTTCACCCGTTGTAAGTTATTTGAAGATGGGGAAAAAAGCAGCCTAAATAGTTGCAATCCGCGGCTGACTGTAAGCAAGCCGATCTCGTAGTGTAGCGGCTGATTCGGCCGTGAATTGCAACACCAAAATATTATTATAAAATAAAGAATAATCATTCAATATAGTTTTTTTTTAAAATATGTAGTATATTATAGTTTAAGATAGAAACGGGTGGGGGGATCTGTTTGAAGAAAATCAATAATGAAATGAAGCATCCGAACGATGTACCAGTGATTTTTTCTTATGATGACCAAGGGCGGATCGTTGATAAAGTTTCTGTGAATGAATGGAAACAAAAAATGAAAAAATCCCAATTGTTGGAAGAACTTGATATCAAATTGTATCGTGCTGCTATTGATTATTATTGTGTAAAAGATTTTTCTAAAGCAGTAGATTTGTTGTTATATCTGATTGCCAATACTAATTATACTCATTATGAATATGTGGAGCGCTTGGCTAATATTTATCATCAAGAAAAACAGATCAAAAAAGAAAAAGAATTACTTATTACGGCTAGAAAGCACATAGAACCTGTGGAATTATCGATCGGTGTCTTACAACGGATCGATAAACGACTGGAAAATTTAGATAATGAAGGGAAACACCTGTCATTCTACTCTGTTTTATCCAATTAAAAAAGCAGTCAGGCCTGACTGCTTTTTTCTTTTAAATCTAAATCGTTCTGAAGGCGCGGATGATATAAAATATTCCAGTAATCATAAAATAAAATCCGATTAGAAATGACAAGGTCAAGAGGGATACGATTGGATCAAAGAAAAGTGAAATCCCGATAAAGAGCCCTAATACGTTTAGTATCAAGGAAAACCAATAATAACCTTTACTGATCAAGCGTACGCCATCTAATAAAAAAAGATTACGAACAGAATCAGTCAAGAACCAAAAGGCAAAAATATAGGACAGAGCAACGAGTCCGGCATTGATATTGAACATCAAAATGATACCAACGATTATCTCAAGAATACCTAAAACTAAAAATATGGTACCATGATAGCCGATCCAATCTTTGATCCTATTTCTTGTCATGATACTGAAAATACCGTTTACTATCGCGACAAGAGCAAAGAGAACAACAATGATGCGTAAACTTGTATTTGGATTACGGAAAGCTAAAAGGGAAAGCAGGATGAATAAAATCCCTTCGATCAGACTGAGCCAATCAAATTCTTTTTCCTCTCTCATAAAATCACCTCCTTATGTCTGTATATTTACCATAGCAAAAAAGGATCGGATTCGTCAATCAAAGTCATCGTCATATGAACAATCGTATTTATAAAAATTCTCAAAGACGGTTTTGTATCTTTCTATTTTTGACGGTGTCTGTTAAACTAAACAAAAGGGGCGAGAACGATATGAGTTTTTTTACTGTATTATTTGTTTTATTTACGATTGTTTTATATGCTTATCTGCTCGTTTCAAGAAAAGAATTAGTTTTTGTCGCTAACTATCAGTCACGACTAGCGATTGTTTTTCCCATTTTGGCAGCTGTATTTGTGGGGGTGCTCTATCTCGTCGAACCCCCAACAACACTTGATGAATTGATCAGAGGAATTGCAATCATTGCTACCTTTTTGAGTTATCTGATCCGTGCTAAGGGAATCTCTGAGGATTCTTTTGTGATCCACCAGCTGGATAATCACGGGGTGAAATTTCAAAATGTAGATCGGGTCGTTTTGTTTCAAAGCGACAAAAACGCTGAAGTCAAACTTAACTTTTTTCAATTTGGCCTGAGAGGACCTTTATTAAAATTTAATCATCCGCTCGATGATATCGTCTTATTTTTAAGTCTTCATTTAAAAGAGGGAACACCTATCGAAGTCGTTGTCGATCAAAGTGGCTCTTAAAAGGGGTACGGCTGAATCACTCCGCTGTATCCTTTTTAATAAATTTGTTAGCGAACTCTTGTTCCAAATGAATTTTGCAGGTATAATCATAGTAGTGACCAGAGAACTTTTTGAGGAGGGATCTTTTTGAGTCTTCAGTTCATCATCGGTGCAGGAGACCGTGACCATCAAAAGAAAATGATAGATGTTGCTTGTCAATGGCTAGAAAATAAAGAAAATGAGGTCTTCTTCATTGTTCCAAACTATAACAAATTTGAACGTGAGCAAGAGATTTTAAACGACTTAAAACAGAGAAAAAAACGTTCTGAGTTCAGTACGATCCGTAGTCAGGTCTACAGTTTTCATCGCTTAGCTTGGTATTTTTTAAATAGTAGTGGGGAATTTCAAGAAGAGAGCATTTCTGAGGCAGGGGCAGCAATGTTGATGCGCAAAGTTCTGATTTCGATCCAGGATCAACTAACGCTTTTTCGCGGTGAGATCGAACATGCTGGCTTTATCGAACAATTATTGGCACTCTATCAAGAATTTCAGTTAGGTAATATTGCGATCGAACAATTACAGCTCGATTCGAAAATAGCAGATCCGACAAGTTCTGAGGTGGATTTCCAATTAAAAATGAAGGAATTTCATTTGATTTTCGCTAGCTATGAAAGAGCATTACTAGAACGGGGATTGAGTATCGAGCAACCGCTTGCTAGCTTGACACGTTATTTAAGCCAAAAGGGTGACAAAAAAGCGGAAAAACGTTTGTTTTTGATCAGTGGCTTTTCTTCTTTTTCCGCCCAAGAGCAACAGCTCCTAGCTATTTTGATGACTGATCACCCGGTATGTATCGATTTGTTGTTAGAACGTCCAGCAGAAGCGCTTGAACCACTTGACTTATTTTTTGAGGTGAATCAAACGTATCAAGATTTGATTGCTGGGGCAAGATCAATAAAGACTAAGGTCTTAAGAGATCTGCACGCACCGGTTTTACAAGTCGTTTCTCCTGATTATTTGAGTTTGGAAAGTTGCTGGCGCGCGCACTACACAAATAAAATCAGAACGCAGATCGATTTGAACGACTTTTTACATATCCAAGTGGCCCAAACGCCTGAGGAAGAAGTTAGACAAGTGGCTCTAGCTATAAAAAAAGCCTTAGTGAACGATCGCAAGCTACGTTATCGTGATATCCAAGTGTTGACTTTAAAACCTGAAATCTATCGGTCTTTAGTGCCCGCCATCTTTGCTGAAGCGGCGATCCCTTTTTATATCGACGAAGATAAAAAAATGGAAGAGCATCCTCTAGTCGAGTTTATCCTAGCTTTATTTTCTTTAGAAAAGTATCACTATCGTCAAACGGATGTCTTACGTTTTTTACGAACTGAATTGTATATACCAGATACTTTCAAAACGAATGAGCAAAATTGGGAAAAAGATACCCAAGCTTTTCGCGAATTTGTTGATTTAACTGAAAATAAATCACTTGCCTATGACTATCATGGTAGTGACTGGACAAGTACTGCACCTTGGCAATTACTTGAGTATGATTTTGAAGCAGGAAAAACGTTAGATACTCAAATTTTGGAAGAAAAAATCAATCAGATCCACACTAGTTTTCGTGAAGATATCGTGTCTTTTTTTGAGACCTTCAAAACATCCCAGACCAATCGAGAAGCCATTCTGACATTTTACGATTTTTTGATCAAAACGGGCATAGACCGGCAACTGCTCCATTGGCGCGATCAAGAAATCGAGCGGGGAAATTTAGATCAAGCCCGCAATCATGAGCAGACTTGGCAAGCTTTGATGGATCTCTTAGATGAATTTATGGAGATCTCTGGCGATGATCCTTTTGCGATCGATTTGTTTGAAGAAGTTTTGTCCAGTGGTCTAGCGAATCTTTCTTTTGGGAAGATCCCGACGGCTATTGATCAAGTCCAACTGAATCCACTTGATTTAGCTCGGCCTTTACAAGCCAAAGTCACTTTTGCGATCGGTCTGGATGAAACAGCCTTTCCGCGGAAAGTCGAAAACAAAACACTATTGTCACTGGAGGAACGACAACGGTTGAATCAAGAACTACAAGCAGGCCAATTTTTGCGTGACCGTGTCGGCGAGACGATCCGTAATGAGCCTTTTGTAGCTTATAATCTGTTTCTCTCAGCTGGGAAAAAGCTGTATCTAAGTTATGCGACAAATTACGATACGACTAAAAATATCAAAGCTTCTCCTTATCTTAAACAATTGTCAGCGTGGACCAATGTTGCGGCAAAACAAGCCGCTCCGTTGACACTTATGAGTGATCCCAGCGACTGGGTCGAGTCTTATCGCGGCCTGATCCGCCAGTTGAACCATTTATTGCGCTTATCGCAAGACAACGCAAGTTCCTTACCCCAAAATTGGCAGATTTTGAAAAATCAGTTATTGGCTTCCCAATGGCATGATTTGGCACAAGGAGTTTTTGCTAGTCAAAGTGAACAAAATATTCCTATTTCTTTACAAAATAAAACAGCATTGGCGCTTTATGGCAAAGATATCTATAGTTCGATCTCGCGTATGGAAACTTTTTATCAGTGTGAATATCAATATTTCATGAGATATGGGTTAGGTTTGAAAGAGCGTGATATTTATGGCCTGAACGCGGCAGTGACTGGTGAGTTTTTCCATGATGCTTTAGATCACTTCTTGAGTCTTTTGATCGAGCGTAACCTATTACTACAAGATCTTTCTGATGAAGCTCGCAATGAATTGGTGGAAACTCTGTTAAAAGATATTTTTGGTCAGGCAAAATATTTGCTGTTGAATCGCTCCAAACGCATGAATTTTATTCGCTATCAGTTAGTTAATACGATCAAACGAGTGACCTGGGCTTTGCAAAAACAAAGTGAGAAGACCAAATTAAGTCCTGTACAGACAGAAGTCTTATTTGGCCAGATCGCAGGTGCGAGTGGCTTACGTGATCTGCAATTTCCTTTACAAAATGAGGGAAAATTACATCTACGCGGAAAAATCGATCGGATCGACACCGCTGTGGTTAATGACTTGGCATGGATGAGCGTGATCGATTATAAATCGAGTAGTCGTAGCTTTGATTTAACCGAGGCTTATTATGGACTAGCTATGCAATTAGTGACTTATTTAGATGTGGCTTTGACGGATGCGGTCGAATTGATCGGAACAAAGGATGCCAAAGTTGCTGGCGCTTATTACTTACATGTCCATGATCCCCTTCTAAAGTCAAATGAAGCAAATGAATCAGAACGTTTGAAAAAATTTAAGTATGATGGCCTTTTTGTGGACGATCCTGCTGTCTTTGAAGTTTATGATGCCGATTTAGAAGCCAAACAAAATTCTCTTGTTTTTCCGATCCAAAAAGATAAGTCCGATCAGTTAAAAAAAGTGACTGCGAGTAAAGACAAGTTTTACACTGAAGAAGAGATCGGTCTGTTGATTGCCCATAATCGTCAAAAAATGGTAGCTGGCGGCAATCGGATCTTGACCGGCGATATATCACTCAATCCTTCGTTTAAAGTGAATACGAAAAAAAGAGCTTGCGAGTTTTGTCCATTTCGCAGTATTTGTCAATTCGATGTGATGCTGACTGAAAATAATTATCATCGGATCCCAAATCTAGACAAAGAAGTTGTGTTTGAAAGAATCAGAAAGGAGGAAGCAAAGGATGAATGAGATTCCTTTAAAGCCAGAAAACGAAACGTTTACCGATAAACAATGGCAATCAGTCTTCGATGGTGGTGATAATTTATTGATTTCGGCTTCTGCTGGTTCGGGAAAAACAACCGTTCTAGTTCGCCGTGTGATCGAAAAGTTAAAAAGTGGTAGCAATATCGATGAACTATTGATCGTGACTTTTACCGAAGCGGCAGCGCGTGAGATGAAAGAGCGGATTCAAATAGCTTTGCAAGACGCGGTCAACCAAGAAAGTGACCAAAAACGGCGCAGCCATTTTACGAAGCAGTTGACGTTATTACCAATGGCGAATATCTCGACTTTACACGCTTTTTGTCTAACCGTCATCCGGCGTTTTTACTTTCTGATCGATATCGATCCAGTGTTTCGCATGTTGACCGATGAAACTGAAACGCTCCTCCTAAAAGAAGAAGTCTGGGAAAATGTTCGTGACAACTATTATGAAGTTGAAGATGAAGCTTTTTTCCAATTGGCGCAAAATTTTTCAAATGACCGTTCTGATGAAGGGCTTACTGACTTGGTGATGTCTTTGTATGCTTTTGCTAGAGCCAATCCCTATCCTAAACAATGGCTAAAAGACTTAAGTCAAAACTACGAAACCAGTGCTGGTTTGGCGGAAAATCGGATCTATAAGGAACAACTAAAGCCGATTTTGATCAGTAAACTAACTTCAGCCGTAAACGAGTTACAGATCGCCTTGGAGATCGCCCAATCAGATGCTTGTGTGGAAAAAGCGCAAAACGTTTTGATTGCTGACCTGCCCCAAGTCGAACGTTTATTAGACTATTTTGCAAAAGATGCTTTAGAAATGGCCTATACGCAACTAGAGAGTTTATCCTTTGGTCGTTACCCAAGTTTTCGAAAAGAAGAGCAAAAAGAACTTTCTGAGCAAATCAAACCGCATCGTCAAATGGCTAAAGATTTAGTAGCTGAGGTCCAGAAATTATTTGCTTATGCCCCAGAAAAAAATCTCGCTTTACTTGATGCAAGCCGACCTTTGATCGAAAAAATGAGTGAAGTGACCCTGAAATTTTTGCAAGCTTATCAAGCTCGTAAACAAAGTAAAGGAGTGCTTGATTTTAATGATCTTGAACATTATGCTTTGCAAATTCTAAGGGGAAACGGATCTGGTAGTGAGGCGGCGGTTTACTATCGACGTAAATTTACTGAAGTATTAGTCGATGAATATCAAGATGTCAACCGGCTACAAGAAGCGATCCTGACATTTACGAGAAGGCCTGAAAATACTGTGGGCAATTTCTTTATGGTCGGCGATGTCAAACAATCGATCTATGCTTTTCGCCTAGCAGACCCGACGCTTTTTATCGATAAATATTTAGCTTTTGAAAAAGAAAGTGGCGGTCGTAGGATCATCTTGGCTGAAAATTTCCGTTCAAGAAAAGAAGTGCTCGACTTTACCAATCTTGTTTTTGAACAGTTGATGGATGAAAATGTCGGTCAGATCCCTTATGATAAGGCGGCTCATTTGATTGCTGGTTTTGAGGACTTTCCTAAAAGTGACGCTTTTGCGACGGAACTATTGCTATTTGAAAAGGGATCGGTAACAGATCTACAAGTGATCGATGACAAAACAGAAGGGGAAATTTCAGTTGTTGCCTTGAAAATCAAAGAACTCATCGATCATGGCTTTGAGATCTATGATAAAAAAACTCAGCAAAATCGTCTGTTGACCTATCGAGACATCGTCTTATTGACACCCACGCGTAAAAATAATTTAGTGATCATGGACGTCTTTAAAAAATACGATATCCCGATCTATGTCAATGATGCGCAAAATTATTTTCAAGCGACCGAAGTTCAAACAATGATCTCACTTTTGCAGATCATTGATAATCCTTATCAAGATATCCCTTTTGTAGCGGTATTACGTTCACCCATCGTAGGGCTTAGTGAAGAAGAATTAGCTCAGATCCGTTTGGGCAAAAAACAGGGCGATTTTTATGTCGCTTTTAAAGATTACTTAAAAGAAGAAACTGACTTGGCAAAACGTTTGCGGATTTTTGCAGAAAGATTGGCCGATTGGCGCGAAATGGCGCGGCGCCGGTCGCTGACGGATCTCTTATGGCAAATTTATAAAGAAACGGCCTATTTAGATTATGTGATCGGTCTGCCTTCTGGAAAGCAACGTTATGCCAATTTATTGGCTCTGGTCGATCGCGCTGGAAGTTATGAAAAGAGTAGTTTCCGTGGTTTGTACCAATTCATTCGTTTTATTGAAAAAATGCAGGAGAAAGACAAGGATCTAGCTGAACCTCTGGGTGATCCAGTTGAAAACGCCGTGCGGATCATGACAGTGCATGCGAGTAAAGGATTAGAATTTCCGGTGGTTTTCTTATTGGATATGACGAAGCAATTCAATATGCAAGATGTCTCGGCACGTTATATTTTTGAGGAAAGATTAGGCGCTGGTATCCAATTGATCGATCATGAACGTGTCTGTTATGATACACTGCCTTATCAAGCGATCAAAGAAGTGCGCTTAAAAAAAGCTTTATCTGAAGAAATGCGGAAACTTTACGTGGCTTGTACGCGGGCGGAACAAAAACTTTTTTTAGTTGGTTCCTACAAATCAAAAGAAGAAGCTTATAAAAAATGGCAGCCGGCTTTGAGGCAAAAAAATTTGGTTTTAGACGCGTCCTTACGTTCCTCTAGCCGTGGCAATATGATGGATTGGGTCGGGTTGACTTTGATGCGCCATCCAGATATGAAAAATTATTTTTCGGAAAATGTGACGACAGCTCATCCATTGTCCTCTCATGTTCCTTTTAAACTAGAATGGTATGACGAAGAAAAGATCCAAGCTTTAGACAAGAAAGGGCTAACTCAAGCTACAAAACCGCTCGAATTTTCGACAGAAACTAGGCTCAGTCAAGAACTGCATGATCGTCTGACTTATGCTTATCCGGCCCCAAAATCGACACAGACGACGAGTTATCAATCGGTATCTGAAATGAAACGGCTCTACAATGATCCAGATGATGAGATTTTAGGCAAAGTGGCTTGGCAAAGTAGCTTTGAAAAAAATCGCCAACAGTTCCGCTATACCATTGATGAACTGCCTAAACCGGCTTTCTTAGCCGAAAAAAAGGTCGAGGCAACAGCGGTCGGCACGGCGACACACACTGTTTTACAATTATTAGATTTAACAGCTCCGGTCACGGAAGAGATAATTTTGGAAAAGATGACAGAACTAGTGACTAATCATGTGATCACCAAGAGAACAGCACAAGAGATCTCCGTCAGTGCTATTTTATGGTTTTTTGAAACAGCGTTAGGCCAATCCTTGTTAGCCGATCCGCAATTGGTCCACCGGGAACAGCCCTTTTCGATGATCAAAGAGGCTCGTAATGTCTTTTTAGATTTTGATGAATCCGAAGCAAATTTGTTGGTGCATGGGATCATCGATGGCTACATCGCTTTTAGTGATCATCTTGTTTTATATGATTTTAAAACGGATGCCATCTATGGATCTGATGGAGAAGCAAAGATCGTGAGTAAATACCTTGGTCAATTACGTTTGTACAAAGAAGCTTTAGAAGAATCTCTAGAAAAACCTGTGACGGAAATTTATTTAGTTTTGCTGAATGGTCGTAAGGTTCTCTCTATCAAGGCTTGAGCTAAAGCTAAGAAAAATTCTTACAATTATGCTATAATTGCTTTTAAAGAGGTGATTACCAATGATGGAAGTAAAAGAGACAAATTATACTTTATGTCCAAAATTTGAAAAAGCTTTTTCGATTTTAGGCAAAAAGTGGAATGGTTTGATCATTGACGTTTTATTACAAGACGGGCGACAACGTTTTGTGGACCTCGCTAAAAAAATCCCAATGCTAAGTGATCGTGTTTTGACAGAACGACTAAAAGAATTAGAACATGAGCATATCGTGTGTAAAATAGAAAATCTTTATGATCTAACGGAAAAAGGCATCGCTTTAGGTGAGGCTTTAAATCCTGTAAAAGAATGGAGCCAAGTGTGGGTAAAAGAGCGAGAATGTCCAAATCATCAGGAATGTTCTTGATTTTTAATGGATTCTTTAGTAAAATGAGAGTAATCAAATACAGATAAGCGTAAAGGGAAAAGAGTAATTTGGCTGAGACAGTGATCAGGGAGATTTGCCGTAGACTGAGAGCAATGACTGTTATCGAAAAATGAAGTTCACTTCCTATGCTTGCTTCTAGAAGCCGGTAGAAGACTATCGTTAATAAAAGAAAGTGCATGTAGAGATACATGAATTAGGATGGTAACACGAAACCTCGTTCCTTTGTGGAGCGAGGTCTTTTTTTATTTAAAATTCGCAGGTCTGTTAGATGTTTATTATAGGAGGAAATAAAAATGGCGTTGAAAGAACAACTAGAGTCACTTCAAGTAGAAACAGATAAAAAAATCGCGCAAGCAAGTGACTTGGCTTCACTGAACCAAATCAGAGTGGAAGTTCTTGGCAAAAAAGGGCCAATCACGGAAGTTTTGCGAGGTATGAAAGGTCTTGATCCCAAAGAGCGTCCGATCGTGGGAGCTTTTGCCAACGAAGTGCGGGACCATGTAGCTCGCAGCATTGAAACCAAAAAAGATCAACTTGAGATCATTGCCATGAATCAAGCTCTGGCTGAAGAAAGTTTGGATGTGACCTTACCTGGTAAAAAGATGGCCCAAGGAACTCGCCACGTATTGACCCAAATCATCGAAGAAATTGAAGACATCTTCATTGGCATGGGTTATCAAGTTGTGGAGGGTTATGAAGTCGAGCAAGATCATTATAATTTTGAACGGATGAATATCCCTAAAGATCATCCGGCTCGTGATATGCAAGATACTTTTTATATCTCTAATGAACTATTGATCAGGACCCATACTTCACCTGTGCAAGCCCGGACCATGGAACAGCATAATTTTTCCCAAGGCCCATTACGAATGATCTCACCTGGGAAAGTGTTCCGTCGGGATACGGATGATGCGACCCATAGTCATCAATTCCATCAAATCGAAGGTCTCGTTGTTGACAAAAATATTACCATGGGGGATTTAAAAGGAACCTTGGAAGTATTGATGCAAAAAATGTTTGGTGCCCAAAGAAAGATCCGCTTACGTCCCAGCTATTTTCCTTTTACAGAACCCTCTGTTGAAGTCGATGTCAGCTGTTTCAAATGTGGTGGCGCAGGGTGTAATGTCTGCAAACACACGGGCTGGATCGAAATTTTGGGAGCTGGAATGGTTCATCCGAACGTCTTAGAAATGTCTGGTATCGATTCGAGCCAATATACTGGTTTTGCCTTTGGATTGGGACCTGATCGGATTGCTATGCTACGTTATGGAGTGAATGATATCCGTAATTTTTATCAAAATGACGTTCGTTTTATTGAACAGTTCAAGGGGGATAAGTAAATGTTAGTTTCATATAAATGGCTAAGTGAGTTTCTTGATCTAAAAGCTGTTTCCGCCAAAGAATTGGCAGATCAATTATCGATCACAGGGATCGAAGTTGAAGGAATCGATTATCCGCAAAATGGATTGAAAAAAGTCGTTGTCGGCGAAGTTTTGGAGTGTGTCGATCATCCCGATTCTGATCACTTGCATATTTGCCAAGTAAATATCGGAGCAGAAAAACCGACACAAATCATTTGTGGGGCACCTAATATAAAAGCCAAGATCAAGGTCATCGTGGCATTACCGGGCGCTCGCATTGTGGGTAATGTTAAAATCAAAAAAGGTAAAATGAGAGGTGAAATCTCAAATGGCATGATTTGTTCCCTACAAGAGATCGGTTATGCAGATGCGGTTGTTCCTAAAGAATATGCTGACGGCATTTATTACTTGCCAGAAGATGCGATACCTGGCAAAGACGTTTATCCTTATCTAAGTATGGACGATGCGATCATCGACTTGTCGATCACACCTAATCGCGCTGATGCCTTAAGTATGCGTGGGGTGGCTTATGAAGTAGGGGCCATGTATCGGCAAACGCCTAAATTCGAAGTCTTACCACTTGTTGAAGGCAATCAAAAAGCTGGCGATAAACTTTCTGTAAATGTAGCTGTCAAAGAAGTTGTGCCAAGCTATCAGATCCGGGTGATCGAAAACGTCACGATAGCGCCAAGCCCGCGTTGGTTACAAAACCTTTTGATAAATGAAGGTATCCGCCCCATCAACAATGTGGTCGATATCACCAATTATATTTTATTACTTTACGGCCAACCCTTACATGCTTTTGATTATGATCAATTAAAGAGTGATGAGATTTTGGTGCGTTATGCTAAGAATGCGGAAGAGCTGACTACATTAGATGGCGAAAAACGCCAATTGACAGAGCAAAATATCGTGATCACAAATGGCGACGTGCCGGTGGCTTTAGCCGGTGTCATGGGTGGTCTAGATTCAGAGATCACCTCCAAAACGACAACGGTAGCTTTAGAATCAGCTTTATTTGATTCGACAAGTATCCGAAAAACAGCGCAACAATTCAATTTACGTAGTGAATCCTCGGCGCGTTTTGAAAAAGGGATCAATAAAGCGACAATCGACGAAGCTTGTGATCAAGCCGCGGCTTGGATCGCTAAGCTTTCTGGCGGAACAGTTTTGAACGGTGCTATCAAAGCCTGTCAAATCGATGCACCGGACCGTGAAGTAGCGATCACATTAGATCGAATCAATCAATATCTGGGCACGGCTCTATCATTAGCTGAAGTGGGTGAAATATTTGATGCTCTAGGTTTTGGCTATGTTGAAAAAGATCATAAATTTGTGGTCAGAATACCAGCGCGTCGTTGGGACATCGCTATTGAGGCTGATTTAGTCGAAGAAGTAGCCCGGATCTATGGCTATAATCGCTTGCCTTCCACCTTGCCAAAAGGAGAGACCATACTCGGTATGCTGACCAGTAATCAAAAGAAAACGCGATCGATCCGGACTATCTTGGAAAGTGATGGTTTAGATGAAGCGATCAGCTATGCTTTGACAACAGAAGCTAAATCAACGCAATTCAATTGGATCGATAGTCTGACGACACGTTTGGATTGGCCGATGACTGAAGATCGTTCGGTTTTACGATTGAATTTGGTCAGTGGCTTGCTTGATGATGTAGCTTACAATATTGCTCGTAAAAATCAACAACTAGGCTTTTATGAAATTGGCCGCGTGTTTTATCAACACGAAGATCCTTTAACGATCTTACCACATGAAGAAAATCATTTGGCCTTGGCACTCACAGGACAGTGGCAAGAGCGCGATTGGCAGACCAAGGCTGAAAAAGTCGATTTCTTTTATGCGAAAGGGATCTTGGAACATTTATTTGCGGAATTGTCGCTTAGTGAGGCGATCTGTTTTGAGAAATCAGAATCAGAAAGGAATCTGCATCCTGGCCGCACTGCTGCGATCTATTTAGCTGATGAAAAAATCGGTTTTGTCGGGCAGATCCATCCTTCAGTCGCTAAAAGTTATGAAATACCTGAAACTTATGTGGCAGAGATAAATTTAGATGCTGTTTTAAATTATGAAACAGACTTTACTTATCAACCTGTGTCAAAATATCCAAGTGTATCGCGCGATATTGCTTTGTCGATCGCTGAGACTGTGACCAATGAAGGGATCACCCTAGCGATCAAAGAAGTAGCCGGCAGATTTTTACAAGCAATCCAATTATTCGACGTGTATCAAGGCGATAACATTGAAAAAGGCAAGAAATCCTTGGCTTATCGTTTGACTTTTGTCGATCCCGAAGCTACTTTGACGGATGAACAGATCAACCAAACTATGAATAAAATCTTGAAAAAATTGACCGAAGAACTACATGCTACGGTACGTTAAAAAAAATCACCTGAGATCACTATTGAGCAATCTCGGGTGAATTTTTATTTTTTTAAGTATTGACAGATCGACAGAAAAGAAAACCTTTAAAAATAATTAATCCCCATTGCTGATTTGACGTCATCTAACGTTTGTGCAGCTACTTTTTCGGCTTTTTCGCTGCCGTCTTTTAAAATCTGTAGGATCGTTTCAGGATCTTTAGCTAGTTCTTCACGACGATTGCGGATCGGTGATAACTCTGCTTCCAAAACATCGATCAAATAGCGTTTGATTTTCACATCGCCAAGACCACCGTGACGATATTGCTCTTTCAATTGTTCAATATAGGCTTTATCTTTGCCAAAAACATCGAGATAGGTAAAGACCATGTTTCCTTCGACTTGACCGGGATCTGCGACATGGATATGATTCGGATCGGTATACATGCTCATGACTTTCTTTTGCAACACATCGGCCGAATCGGCGAGATAGATCCCATTGTTCAATGATTTGCTCATTTTGCCATTGCCATCGATCCCCGGTAAACGACCAGCTGCACCTTTGGGAGGGAGCACGGCTTTGGGTTCGACGAGCACTTCTTCATAGATAGAATTGAAGCTATGGACGATTTCTTGTGTTTGCTCAAGCATCGGCCGTTGATCGTCACCCACTGGTACTAAATTGGCTTTAAAAGCGGTGATATCAGCTGCTTGTGAAACGGGGTAGACGAAAAAGCCAGCTGGGACACTTTCACCGAAATCTTTTTGCTTGATTTCTGTTTTGACAGTCGGATTTCTTTTCAACCTAGCTACTGTTACTAAATTCAGATAGTACATAGTAAGTTCTGATAATTCAGGGATCTGAGATTGGATCAAAAAAGTAGTGTCACTTGGATTCAAGCCGACTGCTAAATAATCTAAAGCAACCTGTAAAATGTTTGCGGAAACTTTTTCAGGGGTTTTTGCATTGTCAGTCAAGGCTTGGATATCAGCGATCATGACAAAAAGCTTGTTCGTCGGATCGCCTTGTAGTTCAAGTCTCGTTTTTAAGGAACCTACATAATGACCAACATGAAGTTTTCCAGTCGGTCTGTCACCTGTTAAAATGGTATTCACTATATTCACCTTTTCTATTGTTGTTTTCTAAGAATATAGTACCTTTTTTTCAATCAATAAACAACCTTTCTTATTCATCTTTTAAAATGCCCAGCTATTGTAACAATGATTCTTGTTTTTTTTGATGTCATTCATTGGTGGGACTTTACAAAACTGAAAAAATTTGCGTATAATAATAACTAACAGTTTTTTATTTTATTAAAAAACAATTAAAATTGGAGTGTGAGAAGATGGCAATGATAGAATTCAAGAGTGTTGAAAAGTATTACGGGAAATTTCATGCGCTGAAAAATATCGATCTTTCTTTTGAACAAGGGGAGGTCGTGGTTGTGATCGGCCCTTCAGGTTCAGGTAAAAGCACGTTATTAAGAACCATCAATGGTTTAGAAACGATCACTTCTGGTAATCTTTTGATCAATGGCAAAGATATCCGTAGTAAAGAAACTAAGTTGACAGAGGTTCGTAAAAATATTGGCATGGTTTTTCAGCATTTTAATCTATATCCTAATAAAACTGTTTTAGAAAACATAACTTTAGCACCAATCAAGGTTTTGAAACAGGAGGAGAGAGAAGCGACAAAACTGGCTGAAAAGTTATTAGATACGGTCGGTATGTTGGATAAAAAAGATTCGTATCCTTCCCAATTGTCTGGTGGGCAACAGCAACGGGTGGCTATTGCTAGAGGACTGGCTATGCAACCAGAGATGTTATTATTTGATGAACCAACTTCAGCTTTGGATCCAGAAATGATTGGAGATGTGTTAGAAGTCATGAAACGGATCGCTAAAAACGGGATGTCTATGATCGTCGTGACACATGAAATGAATTTTGCACGCGAGGTAGCTGATCGAGTCATTTTTATGGCAGACGGACAAGTTTTGGAAGATAGTCGTGATGTCGATGCCTTCTTTGAACATCCTGATGATGAAAGAGCGCAACAATTCATCAACAAAGTCATCAATCATTAGAAAAGGAGGGAACGTCTATGTCAAGGAAAAAATGGCATGTACTATTGCTTTTCTTTATTTCTATCGTTTCTTTGTCAGCATGTAAAAATGAGAGTGTTGCGGATAAAGATATCTTGGAAGTTAGCCAAGCAACGGATCAAATCACTTGGGGCGTTAAAAACGATACCCGTCTTTTCGGCTTGATGGATATCTCTTCTAGACAGGTCAAAGGATTCGATATCGATATGGCTAAAGCAATCACCGAAGAAATTTTGGGCCGTGACGGTAATGCTGATTTCGTCGAAGTGACTTCAAAAACACGGATCCCTTTACTTAAAAACGGCAATATCGATGCGATCATCGCGACGATGACGATTTCTGAAGAACGAAAAAAACAAGTCGATTTTTCAGATGTCTATTTTGATGCTGGTCAATCCCTACTTGTCAAGAAAGGTAGTTCGATCACAAGTGTTGAAGACTTGACGGCTGAGGATGTCGTTTTAGCGGTAAAAGGTTCTACTTCTGCCGAAAATATACGTGAACATGCACCCGAAACGAAAGTCTTAGAGTTAGAGAATTATGCCGAGGCTTTTACGGCGTTACAAGCCGGTCAAGGCGATGCGATGACAACTGACAATGCGATCCTTTTAGGGATGGCAAGTGAAAATACCAATTACGAATTAGTCGGTGGGACTTTTACGCAAGAGCCATATGGGATAGCTATCAATAAAGGTCAGGAAAACTTTTTGAACGCAGTCAATGTAGCTCTTGAAACATTGCATGAAAATGGCACCTATGATGAGATCTTCAATAAATGGTTTCCCGATAGCGAAGATGGCTATGTAGATGGAGGTGATAAGTAATGTGGACTTTATTTCAAAATAATGCAGCCTTATTTTTTGAAGGTTTTAAAAATACGATCTTTTCAAGTCTGATCGCTCTTGTATTCAGTTTGCTCATTGGCACACTGATGGCGATCTTTCAGTTATCAGAAAATAGGGGGATCAAAGGTTTAGCTAAAGCATATGTGGAATTTTTTAGAAATATCCCACTACTGATCATTGTTATGTTTTTTTATGTCGTTCTACCACTTTATGCCTATCCTTTCACCGGTTTTCAGGCCGGTACCATTGGACTTACAATCTATACCTCTGCGTTTATCGCAGAAACGATCCGTTCTGGCATTCAGACCGTACCAGTCGGTCAGACAGAAGCGGCGTTGTCTTCCGGCTTGACTTATGGTCAGACCATGCGGCATATCGTTTTGCCACAAGCTTTTAAAATCGTGATCCCGCCCTTGGGAGGTCAATTCATCAATTTGATCAAAAACTCATCGATTTTAGCAATGGTCGCAGGTCTTGATCTGATGTATCAAGGTGATTTGGTTGCTAGTGCGACATTTATCACTTTTGATACTTATATCATCGTGGGGATTTTTTATTTGGTTTTGACCTTGCCCCTATCTTATTTGATGACCTATTTGGAGAAAAAATGGGATGTTTGATGCATTTATTTGATGAAAGGAGACGCTTATGGATTTTATTGGCGCTTACTCAATGATAAATTTACGTTTTTTATTAGACGGCTTACAAGTAACGATCTCGGTATCGGTTTTGGCAATCGTCTTTAGTTTTTTGATTGGTGGTCTAGCGGGCACGGTCCGCTTTGCTAACATTCCGATTCTATCTTCGATCGTAGGAATCGTGGTCGATGTGGTCCGTAATTTACCCTTACTACTGATCATTTTCTTTACCTATTTTGCTTTACCTCAGATCGGTATCCGGTTTGATATTTTCTGGTCGACTGTAGTTGCTTTAACGATTTTCGAATCAGCGATGTTATCAGAAATTTTTCGGGCTGGCCTCAATGCCGTACCCAAAGGACAAATGGAAGCAGGTCTGTCTACAGGCTTGAGCTATTGGGCTTGAGCTATTGGTCGACGATGCTCACGATCGTTTTGCCACAGGCTTTTCGTTCCATGATCCCGGCTATTGTCAGCCAATTGATCTCTTTAGTCAAAGATACCTCCTTAGCAGTGATTATTTCTTTGCCTGAGTTGACCCATCATGCGAAGATCATTTATGGACAAAACACGTCTTATGTGATTCCCATGTTTGTTTTGATGGCGGCGCTATACTTTGTTATTTGTTATATTCTATCCTTATTGTCAAACTATTTAGAAACTAAACGCTACAATTATTAAGAGATGATCAACTAAAAAAGTCGTGTGATCTTTGCTGCACGACTTTTTTAGGTTCTAAGGGAGAAGAATATCGCAAGCAGAAAGGTCGTTTTCTATTGTGATTTGTTACAATTCACGGCCGAATCAGCCGCTACACAGCGAGATCGGCTTGCTTAAAAAGTCAGCGATGGGACCGATAACAGAGACAAACGTGAAAGTGTAGCGTTGGTCGGCAAATTTAGCCATAGATTGTAACTGTGATTTAAATATTCAGTGCCTTGCTAGAAAAGAATACTTGAAAAAACATAGAAAAAAGTACAGAATAGAGGAATAGATGAAATGTTTTTTGTAAAGGAAGGACAATATGGAAAATCAACGACCGATAGGATTTATTGATTCCGGAGTGGGTGGGTTGACCGTTGTGAAAGAAGCGATGAAGCAACTGCCAAATGAAAATATTATTTATTTAGGTGATACCGCTCGCTGTCCATACGGTCCTAGGCCCAAAGCGGAAGTCGTTTCTTTTACTTGGCAAATGGTTCGTTTTCTTTTAAAAAAAGAAATAAAGATGTTGGTCATTGCTTGTAATACGGCAACGGCTGCTGCCATGGAAGAAATCAAGAAGCAGTTAGAAATCCCTGTTGTCGGTGTCATTTTGCCGGGAACTAGAGCGGCAGTCAAAGCCACTAAGAATCAACAAATTGCCATTATTGGCACGGAGGGAACTATCAATAGCGGTTCTTATCAAAAAGCTATCCAAGCTAAAGTACCAGAAGCACAAGTAACCAGTTTGGCTTGTCCTAAATTTGTCCCGATAGTGGAAAGTAATCAATACTATTCCGCTGTGGCTAAAAAAATAGTATCAGAAACATTACGTCCCTTGCGTCGAAAAACGTTAGATACCCTGATCTTAGGTTGTACACATTACCCTCTATTGCGGCCGATCATTCAAAATGTGATGGGTGATAGCGTCGTTTTGATCGATTCTGGAGCAGAGACGATCGGTGAGGTCAGTATGTTACTGGATTATTTTGCTATTGCAAATCAAAATAATCCAGCTCCAATAACCACTTTTTATACAACCGGATCGACTATTTTATTTGATGAGATCGCCAATGATTGGTTGCCGGTCGAGTCGATCCATTCGCAAAAAATTTATTTAGGAGGCTCATAGATGCGTCAAGATGGTAGAAGATCATATGAAATACGACCCCTGATGATTCAAGTAAATCCCTTAAAAGATCCAGAAGGGTCAGTGCTTATTTCTTTGGGTGATACCAAAGTACTTTGTTGTGCCACGGTAGAGGAGCGCTCTGAAGCTTTAAAAGGAACAGATGCAGGTAGGATCAAAGCAGACTATAACGAATTGCCAAGAAGTTCTTCTATACGTAAGAAAAGTGAAATGATGCGCGAAAAAGCTAGTGATCGATCCAAAGAGATAAGCCAATTGATCGTAAATTCATTGAAGACTGTTACAGATTTGACTCTATTAGGGGAGAAAATGATCCTCATTGATTGTGTGGTCATCCAAAATGATGGTGCTACGATGATGGCCACTGTAAATGGGGCCTTTATCGCTTTCCGTCTAGCTATTGATAAATTGTTGCAAAAAAAAGTAATCCTAAAAGATCCGATCAAAGAAATACTTGCCGCTAGTGTGGTCGGTATCCTAAATAACGGCGAGTGTGTCGTTGACCTGACCGCTCAAGAAGAAAAGCAGGCACTTGCAGAAATGTTTCTGGTCAAGACTGAGTCTGGAGGCTTTGTCGAAATGCATATTTTGGGGGATTCGGTGACCTTTGCTGAGCAGCAGTTAAATGAATGTATGGTTTATGGACAACGAGCTATCGATGATGTGATTGCTGAGCAAAAAGAACGCTTATCTTTGGATTACGAAGCAACCGTTCAATTGAAGCCGAAAACGATCATCATCGCAACTAGGAATAAGGGTAAGGCGCGGGAATTTGCAACGATGTTTCAAGCGGCAGGCTATGCTATCAAAACGCTAGATGATTTTCCGGATATCCCTGATGTCAAAGAAACGGGAACGACTTTTGAAGAAAATGCTCGTCTAAAAGCAGAAACGATCGCAACTCTTTTAAAGTGTCCAGTTTTGGCGGATGACTCCGGCTTAAAAGTGGATGCTTTGGATGGACGACCAGGTGTTTATTCGGCACGTTTTGCGGGTGAACAAAAAAGCGATGCCGCCAATAATGCTAAATTACTTTATGAATTGACCAATGTTCCTGATGAACAGCGGACGGCTCAATTTCATTGTACTTTAGTTTTTGCAGCTCCCAATAAAGATAGCTTAGTAGTCGAAGCACAGTGGCCCGGTCGAGTCGGTAGGATCCCTCGTGGAGAAAACGGCTTTGGCTATGACCCTTTATTTGTGGTGGGAGATACGGAGAAGACTGCTGCTGAACTATCAGAATCAGAAAAAAATGCCATTAGCCACCGTGGTCAAGCGATGCAAAAATTAAAGGATCGTTGGCAAGATTGGTTAGAAGGAACATTAGCATAAAAACAAGTGAGGAGAGCATCTAAATGAAGTATTTGGTAGTTAGTGATAGTCATGGTGATCGGCAAATTTTAGTCAATCTGCTGGATCGGTATGAGGGAAAAGTCGATGTCATGATCCATTGCGGCGATTCTGAGTTACGTTACGACGATGAATTATGGCAACATTTCAAAGTTGTGACTGGAAATTGTGATTATGATCCGCGCTATCTCAAAAAGCAAGTGATCACGACTGACTTGGATCGAATTTTTGTTACTCATGGGCATCTTTCCAACGTGCGTATGGGACTTACGACTTTAAAAATGCAAGCTTTAGAAGAAAAAGCGACGATCGCACTTTTTGGTCATACCCATCAAATCGGTTGCGAATCAGAAGAAGGGATCTTATTTTTAAATCCTGGTAGCATTTCGCAACCACGAGGCCCCTTACAATATAAGAGCTATGCGATCATCGCAAGTGATAGAGACGGTTATAACGTTCAATATTATACACGGGATTTTAGTCCGATCACCGATTTAAATTTTGTTTTTCCAAAAGCCAATAACCGCTAAAAAAGGAGATAGAAGTCGAGGGCATTGCTTATTCGAATAGGGAAAATAAATGATTTCTAAATCCTATGAATCATTTGTTTAAAACACAGCAAACACTAACGGAAAGTGGCGTTAGTGTTTTTTCTCGGTGCGCCCTGCATGGGTAATCACTTGGCGGTGAAAGTCCGCTACAGGCTTGGCAGTAGGAACTGTTAGCGAAAG
>JBFLGC010000022.1:0-43379 GCA_041859945.1 Tetragenococcus sp. | reverse complement strand
CAAGGATAGAGCCGTATACGAGACCCGTACGTACGGAACGTCGGGAGGGGCGGAATTTATTTCCCCTCTACCCTATTCATTAAGGCCGTCTCTTTTTTTGACAGTGTTTACAAGCGTTCGATGTGGAGTAAGAAAGACCATCCATGCTCCACAAAAAGCCGATGTGGGGGATGAAAAGCGATCCATACTCCACAAACAACCGATGTGGAGGCAGAAATGGAGCCCTTCCTCTATAAAGTATAAGGTCATAGCGAATTATTTCTCTCTATTTAAACTATTTTTGAGACAAAGCTTTAAAACTCTATGAAAGATATTTGGACAAAAGAGAGATCAATTTTTGTTTCCAATACAAGAAAGGTGAATTTGGCAAGAAAAGCGGTGATTTCCAATACAAGAAAGGTGAACTTGGCAAGAAAAGCGGTGATTTCCAATACAAGAAAGGCGAACTTGGCAAGAAAAGCGGTGGTTTCCAATACGAGAAAGGTGAACTTGGCAAGGCACACGAGAGTCTTTCTTTCAGGCAAGAAAAACGGCGATCCCTTCAGGTAGAAGATTTTTACTGAATGAAACGTCTGATTTATTCATCAAAGTTTTTCGAGAAAGCGATCCTTGTTTTTTCAACAGGCTCGACTATAAAAGGACATCGAAAACTGAAATCGGGCGTCATATTAGGGGGAAAGACACTGTAGCTTAAATAGTTGAGAGTAAGAATTACAAATAAAGCATAGGGAGTTTTATTAATGGAAAATATGAAAAATGGTGTGCATGATCCCACGATCATTCAGGTGGGTGACACTTATTATTTAGTCAACACGGATACGACCCAGCCGGAGACTTGTGGCGTACCAATCCGTTCATCTAAGGATTTAATTCATTGGCGGTTTGAAAAAACGGCACTTGATGGGGTGCCAGGACCGGCCTGGGAATGGACACAGGCTCAACAACTTTGGGCCCCAGATATTATAAAGGTCGAAAACCAATATCGGATGTATTATTCGGCTTCGACTTTTGGTAGCACCCGTTCGATGATTGGTCTTGCCACAGCGGGTGACATTCTTGGCCAATGGACCGATCAAGGTGAGGTGGTAAAAACCAATCCTGAAATTGCCGCTAATAATGCTATTGATGCTAATCTTTGCTTTGATCGCAAAGGCTGTCATTGGCTCGTTTATGGTTCCTTTTTTGGTGGGATCTATCTTTTACCAATTGATTCAAAGACGGGCAAACCGAAAGCTAAAGGCTATGGCAAGAAAATTGCCGTTCGTTCCCAAAGTGTGGAAGGGGCGATCGAGGGCCCGTTTATTTATTACAATAAAAAGACGGACTACTTTTATCTCTTTGTTTCTTTTGATTCACTCAATGATAGCTATAATATTCGCGTCGCCCGCTCCAAGGAGATTACAGGGCCCTATCTAGATTTTAACGATCGTGAAATGACCGATATGACGACAGATCCCCTTAAAATCGGTACCAAAATGATTGGGAGCTACAAATTAGGGAATGACACCCCACTATATGGACCAGGACATAACTCGATTTTTGTTGACCAAAAAAACCAGCAAGAATTTGTTGTCCACCATGTGCGTCGCCAACCTTTTTCGGCCGATTTCTTTTTGCAGATCCGCCCTTTATTTTGGGGGGCTGATGGTTGGCCTGTTGTTGCTCCTTCTGAATATGATGGGACGATTGAACGCTTAAAAATAAATGCCACACTTCAAGGGGAGTGGGAAATTTTAACTTTCAATGATCATTCAGCACTCATTCACTCTAAATCGGTCCTTGTTTCAGTCGATGATCCTTTCTTTAAAAATGCGATTGTTTATCAAGATAGAGCAGGGGACATTTGGTTTACGGGCAGAAATGAGGAAGGTCGAGCCGTAATGGGTAAGTTTATAAAATAAATAAGCAAAAGGCCGAATCTAGTCGTCCTTTTGCTTATTTTCGTTGCTCAACAAACTTAAGTAAAACTGTACAGACTGCAGCGGCTGCGATTCCACCGACCAAGGCTTCAGGGACACCTTGTGTGAAAATTACAGCGAGAATGGTTCCGTATACGGCACGACCAGCTTCAAGAGTTCCGGCATAATCTTTTTGGAAGAAAAAGAAAATCATGTTCATGACTAAGATCGTATTGGTTAAACTGCCGAGCAAACCTGACAGAAAGAGGTTGATCGTTGTGCGCTCCTTTTTAAAGGCTTTTTGGCACCAATGATAGACATAGTACGGTACGATCCCAATCAGGATACGGGGGATAAAAGCGATCAAGAGTGCTTTCCAGCTGCCGCTTCCCGTTGTGCCAAGCGGGGCTACAAACGGCGAAAAGGCAAAGGAAAGCGGGGTCACAATGATGGTCGAGCGGATCATGCTGATGAGCCCGAACGTCCCGCCCATAAAAGCACCGATTTTGGGACCCAAAACAATCGAGGCGATGATGACCGGAATATGCATCGTTGTCGCATTGATCGGACCTATTGGGATGAAGCCTAAGAAAGGCACGGTCGCAAATAAAATCAAAATAGCTAAGAAGAAGGCCGTCAAGACCATTTTAAAGGTTTTTTCCTGTTGTTTCATATCCTGCTCCTTTTATATACCTAAAGTTGTGGTGATTTTTGCGACGATCGTATCTACGCTAGCCAAAGCCCCTTTGCCAAAGTCGCCACAAGCAAGTAGCGATTCGCGTGGTTCGATCTCAGTAAAACCGACTTCTTTTAAAGTCACTAAATTTCTTTGTACGATCGGATTTTCATACATATAGGTGTTCATGGCTGGAGCGATCATTTTTGGTGTTTCAGCATGTAAGGCCAGAGCGACCGTTGAAATCAAATCGTCGGCGATTCCATTAGCTAGTTTACCAATGATGTTGGCACTAGCTGGTGCCACTACAAAAAGATCTGTTTGTTTGGCAAGTTCGATATGGTTGATTTTATCAGGCCGGATTTCTGTCATCACATCGGTATGAATAGGTCGCTTCGATAGGGATTGCAGGGTCAAAGGCGTGATGAAATGTGTGCTACTTTCTGACATCATCACGTCGACTGCCAAGCCTTTTTTGGTCAGTTCATTGGTTATATCGGCGGCTTTATAAGCAGATATACTACCAGTAACAGCTAATAAAACGAGTTTGGACATGAAGATCCCTCCTTAATTCAGTTCCTTCCATAGTGTTTTGTAAATCAAATGAGCAATCTCTTTTTTTGTTTTGGCTTCGCCCGTGATTTGCCAATTTTTATCGATCAAATAGCCGATGTGTTGCGTTTCGTCGATGTTTGACAAATCATTGGCTAAGACGAAATCCGCATTATTTTTGACTAAGTTTTCTCGGGCTGTAGCTAATAACTCTTCTTTAGAAACGTCAGAAAGCAACTTGAAACCAACTAATTTTGCCCGAGGTTGTATTTTTTTGATCATTTGGATGACTTTCGGTGTTTTTTTCAAGACTAAAATCAAGTGATTGGTATCAGAAGAAATTTTATGCGCTGGTTCTGCTTCTGCGGCTGTCAATAAATCGGCAAGTGCTTCTTTTGTGATAGGTGTCTGTAATTGGCTCAAGGCTTTCTCAAAATTTTCTTCCGAAAAACTTTTTTCATAAGTAAAATCACTGACGGCCATGCTATGGATGATGGCGTCGTAGGTATTTTCGATCAAGAGTTGTTCTAAAGTATCCTTAAGTTGTGCCGTGTCTTCAATCAAGTGAATCGACAATCCAGCTTGATCGGAGGGCTTGATCGCCTTTGGAGTGGTGATCAAATCCACATTTATTTGATGATTTAAAAATTCTTCGCTGATCAAGCGTCCTAATTGGCCTGAAGCATGGTTTGTGATCGAGCGTACATCATCGATCCGTTCTGAAGTTCCTCCAGAGGTCACTAAAATTCTCATTTTTTCACTCCTAAATCAATAATAGTTCGGCCTGTATGTGTGCCTTCTAAAATAGTAGCAATAACAGCATCGATTTCTGGCAGGCGTACTTTTTGACAAGGGATCCGTTTCAAGACAGCTTTGTGGGCTGCTAAAAATTGCCAGATCGATTCGCGTTCTAATAAATCAACATTGACCGAATCGATTCCAATCAGTTGGATGCCACGCAATATAAAGGGTAAAACAGTAGTTGTTAACTCATTGCCGCCCGCATTTCCACAAGCATAGACGATTCCATTTTGCTTGATTTGTGGTAATAAGCCAGCCAAGTCAGAGCCAACTGTATCGATCAAAATAGCGATCGTTTGGCTATTCAAAGGTTTGACTTTTTCAGGAACAACAGCTTCCGGTGACAACACCTTCACGTCTTTTAAGTCGTTCAAATGCGTTTCTTGCTTGCGTGAGATCGCCACAAGATTAGTATAACCTAGCTCTTGTAAAAGGATCAGGGCAAAACTGCCCACGCCACCACTAGCACCGGTGACATAAATCGCCGCTTGGGGGTCGATCCCGCGCTTATCAATATCGGAAACGATCATTGCCGCGGTAACGGCGGCTGTTCCGAACGTCATCGCCTCTTGAGCGCTCAGACCAGTTGGGATTTTGAGCAGCCATTCTTCAGGTACGACTTGCATTTGACTCCAACCACCGTTTACTTCTACGCCCAAGCCGAACCCAGTTGCCAGGACACGATCATTTTTGGCAAATTTATCAGAGTTACTTTCAACCACGGTCCCGGCTAGATCGATTCCTGGTGTTTTCGGATAGTCTCTAATGACACCGCCATTTTTAGTTGCGGCTAAAGCATCTTTATAATTGATTGTTGAATAGTCAATACTTACTAAGACCTGATTTTCTTTTAAGGTCTCGCTTTGTTTAGGAACGATTCCGCGAGAAAAAATATGGTCATTTTGTGCCACTTCAAAAGCAAAATATTCTGTCATGATCTCCCACCTTGTACCATGATAATAAAAACTTTAACACGCCTATCATACCACAATTTTAAATTTGAAAGAAATCAAATTAATCGACTCGCTATAAATGAGCAGCAAAACGGTGTTATAATTCACGGCCGAATCAGCCGCTACACTACGAAATCGGCCTGCTTAAAGTCAGCCGTGGAACCGCCGTAAGCCCACTCACGGCTTTTAAGCTTCAAACTCTCAGTAATCACTAAAGTGGTCACTGAGAGTAATTCACATTGAATTCTAAACACAATGATTTCGTAAGCCAATCTCTATGTTACGCTAGATTTAGCTTAAATTTGTAGAATCATTTTAAAAAAATAAATTTTTTCATTATTTGATTTCTTGAATAAATAATTTAACCTGTTCGAATGAGTTGCTATTGTTAGCGAAACGAATATGGCTGCGATGTCGCTGTGAAAGAGGAGCCAATGTGAATTGTTTTGAATCACTACGATTGGCTCGCTTAGCGAGACAAAGTAGATGATGAAAAATACTTACTTGGTACTGTGACTGAATGCTTTAGCATTTAATCATGAAGCTTGGCCGACCTGAGACCATTGCTCAGGTCGGTCTCACAGCAGACATAAACGTGAAAGTGTAATGCTCAAATTGGACCGTGAATTGTAGCAAACCGATCTTCTTTAACGGTAAATCTCGAGTTAAAATAACAAAGGGAAGCTTTCTAAACATCAATAAAGTGGAGAAAAACGTTGGTGCTCCAAATCTATGGTGGTCGACATTGCCAAGGAACCACCATAAATGAAGTTAAAGTCTGAAAATTTTTAACTTATCAAATTTAGGACTATTGCTTCCCAAAATCCGCTCATTTCACAAACTAAAAATTTTCAAGGATCGGAATAATTTACTTGTTTTTTGGGCCAAAAACTTTTATTCTTACATAGTGTGTTCAAGACTGGAAAAAAGTCTGTCATACATAGGTAGAATTGAAAAAAGCAAGTGAGAAATTCGTCAAAGCGAACCTTCTTACTTTATCAATGGGGAGTGGTGATTTGTGGGAAAACCAATCATTTCTTTTCACAATGTGGTGAAAAGATACGAAGATGATGAAACGGTTTTGAAAGGTGTCGATTTTGACATTGAACAGGGGAAATTTTACACATTATTAGGGCCTTCTGGTTGCGGAAAAACAACTATTTTACGGATCATCGCCGGCTTTTCGGAAGCAACGGAAGGCGATGTTTATTTTGAAGGCCAACGGATCAATGATGTTCCGGCCAATAAACGCCAAGTGAACACGGTCTTTCAAGACTATGCGTTATTTCCGCATATGAATGTGTTTGAAAATGTTGCTTTTGGATTGAAGATAAAAAAAATGCCCAAAAAGCAGATCGAAAAAAAGGTAAAGGAAGCCTTACATTTGGTGCAATTAGCAGGCTATGAAAATCGTGAGATCAGTGAGATGTCGGGCGGACAACGGCAACGGGTAGCGATTGCTCGAGCGATTGTCAATGAACCCAAAGTTTTGTTGTTAGACGAGCCTTTATCAGCTTTGGATTTGAAATTACGTCAAGATATGCAATATGAATTGCGAGAATTGCAACAACGGCTAGGGATCACCTTTATTTTTGTGACCCATGACCAAGAGGAAGCCCTGGCGATGAGCGATGAAATTTTTGTGTTGAACAAAGGGGAGATCGTGCAAAGTGGGACGCCTGTCGATATTTATGATGAACCGATCAACCATTTTGTAGCAAATTTTGTCGGCGAAAGCAACATTGTCGATGGTGTCATGGTGGCCGATAACAGCGTACAAATATTGGGCCATACCTTTGAATGTGTCGATGGCGGTATGCGGAAAAATGAACCGGTCGAAGTCGTTATTCGTCCAGAAGACTTGACTTTGACCACGGTGGAGCGCGGTAAGTTGGTCGTAAAAGTCGATACGCAACTGTTTCGTGGGGTCCATTATGAAATCATTTGTTATGATGAACAAGGCAATGAATGGATGGTCCATTCGACGAAAAAAGCCGTTCCTGGCAGTCAGATCGGTTTGACGTTTGAGCCTGAAGATATCCACGTCATGCGTTTTAATGAGTCCGAGGAAGATTTCGACGCCCGCCTAGAAAGTTACGAAGATTAGGAGGTAGACCATGGCAAAATTTAAACAATCTTATACGATCCCTTATGTTTTGTGGCTCCTTTTATTTGTGATCGCGCCCGTTTTATTGATCATTTACCAGTCCTTCTTCGATATGAATGGACACTTTACCTTGGTCAATTATCAAACTTATTTCACTTCTACCAAGTATTTACTGATGACCATGAATTCAGTTTGGTATGCTTTAGTGATCACTGTGATCACGCTACTTATCAGTTATCCAACTGCTTATTTTTTAACAAAACTCAAACATAAAGATTTATGGCTCCTTTTGATCATTTTACCGACTTGGATCAATCTATTACTCAAAGCCTATGCTTTTATCGGGATTTTTGGCATTCACGGGAGTATCAATGGCTTTCTGAGCTTTTTCGGCATCGCGCCAAAGCAAATTTTGTTTACTGACTTTAGCTTTTTAGTTGTCGCAAGCTATATTGAGATCCCTTTTATGACTTTGCCGATTTTTAATGCCTTAGAAGAACTCGATCCCTCGCTTGTCAGCGCCAGTCATGACCTAGGTGCCAATAATGCCGAGACGTTTCGACGGGTGATTTTTCCCCTGTCCTTGAACGGTGTGAAAAGTGGGATCCAAGCCGTCTTTATTCCTTCGTTGTCCTTATTCATGTTGACGCGTTTGATCGGTGGCAATCGCGTGATCACTTTGGGAACAGCGATCGAGCAACATTTCCTGGTGACCCAAAATTGGGGCATGGGCTCGACGATCGGGGTTGTGTTGATCATTGCCATGATCTTAGTGATGTTAGTGACATCTGAAAAGAAGAAAGGGGGCCGTTAGAATGAAAAAAATCAAAGGTTCACACCTCTATCTGACGCTTGTTTTTGTGCTTTTATATACGCCGATCTTCTATTTGATCTATTACTCCTTCAATGCGGGCGGGACCATGAATCATTTTACGGGTTTCACATGGGAACATTATCAAGCTGTCTTTCAAGATAGCCGCTTACTGATCATTGTGTTGAATACGTTCATGCTGGCTTTTTTGTCGGCTTTGCTCGCGACGATTATTGGCACGATCGGGGCGATGATGGTCTACTACACCAAAAAACGTTCGCAGCGCAACTTTTTACTGAGTCTAAACAATATCTTGATGGTTTCACCTGATGTCATCATCGGTGCTAGTTTTTTGATCTTTTTCACCATGGTAGGGAATGTCTTTAAAAGTTTTCACTTGGGCTTTTTTAGCGTTTTACTGTCTCATATTGCCTTTAGTATTCCGATCGTGGTCTTGATGGTCTTACCCAAATTACAAGAAATGAAAGATTCGATGGTCGATGCAGCCCGTGATCTGGGAGCAAGTAACTGGCAAGTCGTCACCAACATCATCTTGCCATTTTTAGCGCCCGGTATCATTGCTGGTTATTTTATGGCTTTTACTTATTCGTTGGACGATTTTGCGGTGACCTTCTTTGTCACCGGCAATGGCTTCAGCACTCTGTCTGTCGAAATTTATTCACGGGCACGCCAAGGAATCAGTCTAGAGATCAACGCTTTGAGTACGCTCGTTTTCTTGTTCTCCTTACTCCTTGTGATCGGCTATTATTTTATTAGCAAAGATGGTAGCAAATCAACTCGTCATCTTCATTTGAAAAAGGAGGTGCCTTCGATCCGTTGAAAAAATTACAATCTTTAGTTATTGGCATCTTAGCGATCATCTTGATCCTCCTTTTTGGTGTGCATCGCTTGGAAAAATCCAGCGGCATGGCGGGTGCCCAAATCTTGAACATTTATAACTGGGGTGACTATATCGATCCTGATCTGCTAAAAAAATTTGAAAAAGAGTCTGGTTATAAAGTAAACTATGAAACTTTCGATTCCAATGAAGCCATGTATACCAAGATCCAACAAGGTGGGACCGCTTATGACATTACGATCCCAAGTGAATACATGATCCAAAAAATGATCAAGGAAGGCTTAGTAGATAAATTAGATCCTACTAAAATCGAGGGACTCGATAACAATGATCCGCGTTTTTTGAACCAGCCTTTCGATCCCGATAATACGTACTCTGTTCCTTATTTTTGGGGCACTTTGGGGATCGTTTATAACGATAAAATGGTACCAGAAGGATCGATCACTTCATGGGATGATCTGTGGCATCCTGAACTTAACAATGATCTGATGCTGATCGATGGTGCCCGCGAAGTGATCGGGTTGGGATTGAACAGTTTAGGTTATTCGCTGAACACCAAAAATGATGCCGAACTACAAGCCGCCATTGAA
This sequence comes from Tetragenococcus sp., assembly GCA_041859945.1. GTDB lineage: Bacteria > Bacillota > Bacilli > Lactobacillales > Enterococcaceae > Tetragenococcus. The sequence continues at coordinate 34,132 of JBFLGC010000022.1, read as the reverse complement.
AAATTGCGCACGTTGACGCCTAACATCAAGGCCATCGTGGCCGATGAAATCAAAATGTATATGATCAATGAAGAAAGTGCTGTTGCCGTGACTTTTTCTGGCGAGGCCGCTGATATGATGGCTGAAAACGAACATATCCATTATGTGATCCCTGAAGAAGGTTCCAATCTCTGGTTTGATAATATCGTGATCCCCAAGACATCACAAAATAAGGCAGGTGCCTACGCCTTTATCAATTTTATGTTGCGACCAGAAAATGCTGCTCAAAATGCGGAATATATTGGCTACTCGACACCAAATAAGAAAGCCTTGGACTTACTTCCCGACGAAATCACTTCAGATGAACAGTTCTATCCATCAGACGAGTTGCTGTCACATTTGGAAGTATATGAAGACCTTGACCCAGAGTACTTAGGTATCTATAATGATTTGTTCCTAGAATTGAAGATGTACAGGAGATAATAGCAAAACTCAGTAAGAATGGGGATTTATCAACGTTCTAAAGAGCTAAAAATCGTCCTTTTTCTATCTGAGTTTTCCAATCTTCTACCAAAAGCGGCTGAAAAGCCGCTTTTTTTGTGTTATTTTATTTTTTCTACCACGTTTTTCTACCAGAGATACTTTACTATAAGAGCTTTACGATAGAGATTTTTACCAGACGATGTTGAAAATAAAAAGACAGAAATGCTTGACAATATATAGACGTTCATCTATATTGTATATAGATAATTATCTATATACAATTCAATAGGAGGTCCTCCATGGAAAACTATGAACAGACTGCTACCATCATGAAAGCCTTAGCTGATCCAAAAAGGCTGAAAATTGTTGACTTACTTTCTACAGCTGACTCTCTTTGTGCATGTGAAGTGTTGGAGCATTTTGACTTTACTCAACCGACATTATCACACCACATGAAGCTTTTAGAGAAGGCAGGAATTGTCAAAGTAACGAAAAAAAGTCAATGGCATCATTACGCTTTACAGGAAGATTTTGTTGAGGATTTCCTAGTAATTTTGAAGGAACTTCTTATCAAAGAAAAATCAATTAGCTAGTAATCGATAGGAGTCTTATGAATGAACAATGTATCTACGGAAGTAACTGAAAAACCTGCAATTAATTTCTTCGAGAAGTATCTAACGGTTTGGGTATTGTTATGTATGGCAGCAGGCATGCTAATCGGAAAGTTTTTACCTAGTGTCGCAGACCGATTAGAAAGCTATCAAGTATTAAATACAAATATTCCAATTGCCGTTTTAACTTGGGTTATGATTTTCCCAATGATGATGAAAATCGATTTTAAATCAATACTGAATGTCCGAAAAACATATCAGGGGATTATGATCTCTAGCATTACAAGCTGGCTAATTAAGCCGTTCTTGATGTTTGGCTTAGCCTCTTTCTTCTTTTATGTTGTTTTTAGCAATTTTATCCCAGCAGACTTAGCAAAAGACTATGTGGCTGGAGCGGTTTTGTTAGGGGCAGCGCCATGTACCGCTATGGTATTTGTTTGGTCAAACCTTACGAAAGGCGATCCAGCGCATACCTTGGTTCAAGTATCAATTAACGATTTATTAATCATTGTCCTATTTGTACCAATTGTTTCTTTCCTTTTAGGAGTAAATAATGTGTTTGTACCATGGAATATTCTCTTTGCTTCTGTACTACTATTTGTGCTAGTACCGTTAGTTGGTGGGGCATTGACGAGATACTTCATGATAAAACGTAAGGGAATTGATTACTTTAACAATCGCTTCTTACCAAAGTTTGACTCCATTACAACGATTGGCTTGTTATTGACATTGGTAATCATTTTTACTTATCAGGGGGATATTATTTTAAACAATCCGTTTCACGTTCTCATGATTGCCGTGCCTTTAGTCTTACAAAATATTATTACCGCAAACTTTGCTTATTTTACTTGTAAATGGACAAAACAGCCTCATAATGTGGCAGCTCCAGCAGCTTTGATTGGTGCTTCAGACTTTTTTGAGTTATCGGTTGCCGTAGCAATTACGCTTTTCGGTGTCAATTCACCAGTTGTGCTAGTGACAACAGTTGGTGTTCTGACAGAAGTGCCTGTTATGTTGTTATTAGTAAAATTGATCAATGGAACGAAAGATTGGTTCCCGAAAAAAGGAGAAAATGAATGAAAAAAATCTATTTCTTATGTACGGGCAATTCCTGTCGAAGCCAAATAGCGGAAGGATTTGCTAAAAAATACTTAGATGATTCTTGGGAGATTCGAAGTGCTGGCGTTGAAACTCACGGCTTGAATCCTAGAGCGGTGGCTGTAATGGAAGAATCTGGAATCGATATTTCGAATCAAACATCTGACTTGATTGATTTGGACTACTTTAATCAGTCCGATATGATTATTACTCTTTGCGGTGACGCAGCAGATAAGTGTCCCATGATTCCAAAGGAAAGCACACACCTTCATTGGGATTTAGTAGACCCTGCCAAAGCGAAAGGATCTGAGGCAGAAATTAGCAGTGCCTTTCGAAACACAAGAGATGAAATCAAAAAGAGAATGATTGAATTATCGCAGCAGTTAAATGTGTAATTCAAAAAGGGAGCGGGGTAAGGTATGTGGACTTGGATTAGCGACCAATTACTAAAAATGGTTTGGCTAAATGATTTGATGGGGAAATTAATTGAGCGTTTTGGGCTTTCGCTAGACAGCAAGATAGGGGCAAGTCTTCAGTTTTTTCTGTTTGATACAATTAAGATTTTTATTTTATTAACAATCTTAATTTTTTTTATGGGGTACGTTCAGACTTTTTTTCCACCTGAAAGAACCAAGGTATTGTTGGGTGGATTAAAGGGGTGGAAAGGCAATTTACTGGGGGCACTGTTGGGAACAGTTACGCCTTTTTGTAGTTGTTCTAGCATTCCAATCTTTATTGGGTTTACAACCGCTGGATTACCGTTAGGAGTAACCTTCTCCTTCCTTATTTCCTCACCAATGGTTGATATTGCCTCAATTATCTTGTTAATGTCTTTCTTCGGCTGGAAATTTGCGGTAGCTTATGTTCTTTTAGGATTACTGCTAGCTGTAATTGGAGGTACACTCATTGATAAATTACACCTAGAGAATGAAATTCAAGATTATATTCGCGAAATGGAGGAAGGTCTTAGCCAAGTTGAAACCTATACCATTAAGAAAAGAATGTCTTATGGTTGGGGGCAAGTGAAAGAGGTTGCCAGTAAAGTCTGGCTTTATGTATTAATTGGAGTTGGGATTGGTGCGCTCATTCATGATTGGATTCCGACCAGTTTTATTCAAAGCATTCTAGGTAATAATAATCCGTTTAGCCTGATTATTGCGACCTTAATTGGGGCACCTATTTATGCAGATATTTTTGGTGTTCTCCCAATAGCAGAAGCACTATTCTCAAAAGGGGTGCCAGTGGGAACTTTGATGGCATTCATGATGTCTGTCACAACGTTGTCTTTGCCGTCATTAATCATGTTAAGTAGAGTAGTTAAACCTAAATTGTTAGGAATCTTTATCACAATTTGTATTTTAGGTATTTTATTGATTGGCTTTACTTTTAATAGTGTAGCTTTATAAAACAATAAGGGGATTAGATGATTATGGAAATCAAAATTGTAGGTCCAGGTTGTAAAAACTGTCAAAAGTTAAAAGAAAATGTAGAAACAGCAGTATCAGAGTTAGGGATTACTCCAATAATTACAAAAGTCGAAGATATGGCTGAAATTGTGAAGGCTGGTGTGATGAAAACTCCAGGACTGATTATTGATGATAAATTAGTTGTTAGTGGCCGAGTTGCAAAACCAAAGGAAATCAAGGAGTTATTGCAAGAGGCTTAAAAGAGATCAAATATAGATAAATCGCTGGATGTTTGGAGATATTCGAAAGAAGCATAAAATAATACTGTAAAGACAAACTCCAGGTCGGGTTTCGCCACAAGCGAATTACCCGATCTGGAGTTTTGTCTATTGCAGGGAGGCGGAGCCGGACTGCATGAATAAAGCCCCCGGTTCTAACAGGGGGCTAACAGGGGGCTAACAGGGGGCTAACAAAGAACAGGAAACTGTGACAACTACCCATTGGGGAGTGTCCTAGCAGTATTTTCTTTGTCACGTGCTTATCAATCTTGTCACCTTATTTTGATGATGGATACGCTGCGTTTAACAGACGTTCTTTCTCGACTTCCATCACGAATGGTAGATAAAGATATTGTTGTTCTAGTAGGTATTGATTGGCCTCTGTGTACTGATAAGAAGCGATTTCTTTTGAATAGACCAACGGGGCAATTCGAGCATCGCCGGTCAATTGATTTATTGAATATAGGAGGATGGCTTTTTCAACTAGTTTCTTTGGCAAATGTTTCCCAAAATAGGAATAGGATTCTTGATTTGCTAAATAAACGAGTAAGCGATCCACACTAAAGTTTGAGAAGGTAAAGGGCATCATGTGCAGAATATGATTTTGATTATCATGGTGTAAATAGAGTTGCGCTTCTTTACCAAAATTGGTTGAACCAAGGTAAAGTTGCTTTTTCTCATCGATACATTGGAAAGTAAACTGGTCTTGTTCAGTTGGTGGAATGAGGTTTGTAATAAAAAATTCAATCATTCGATCCATTTCTTTTTCACTGACATGACCTGCTTGTTTCAGTTCGTCTACTATCAGTCCTTCAATCTTAGGATCAAGCTTACCTGCCTTCTTTTGAAGCATTTCTAAAATGTATTGATTCTCTTGCTCACCATACAAAAGATATTCGTTGGTGACATGGCCTATTTCTGCAATTTGGTGAAGGGTTTCGGTTTTTGGAAGATTAATCCCGCGTTCCCAATTATTGACAGTGCTTCGTGGTAGATCACCAATTAGTTTGCCAAATTTCTCCATACTCAACTTTAACTCTTGGCGAATCTGCCGAATTCGATTGCCGACTGCTTGCTTGTCTATCTCCATGAAAACTCCTCCTCGGGATGAATTCTTAAATTTAGTATACGTGCGTACTTAAAAAAAGTCAAAACATATTGACTTAAAATAAATACAAGCGTACAATCGATGTGTACTTAAAATAAGTCCAATGGTTCTTTGACAAGTAAATAGCAGAAGGAGGTTTTTCTATGAATCAAGTTAATCAATATGATCTCGGGGAATCGATTCGAGTTTCTCGAGAAGAGAGGGGGTGGACTCAGCGATATTTAGCAGAAAAAGTGGGGATTTCGAGATCGTTATTATCGAAAGTAGAAAAAGGAACGAGACAATTAAGTGAAGAAAAATTGAATCTTATACTGGATAGTTTGCAAGAAGCGGTTGTTCCAGTTAATCGTGTTTTGATTGATTATCTAACCATTCATTTTTTCTCGAATCAACATTTAAAGTTGATTGAAGAGATTATTGGCATGCCTATTGAACGCTTTGAGGAACTGGATTATGCGCCAAAGGGCTATATTGGCCAATACGTGTGGAATCAAGTAATCACAATTCGGTATTCCATTGACGATACGGTAAAAGGAACTGTGATGGAGTTTTCAGGTCAAGGCTGTAAACATCTTGCCATGCGTTTGAAGACCGTAAAATCAAACTGGCAAGAGTTCTTCCGTAAGGTATTAGATTATCAGGGAAACTTTACACGGATTGATTTTACTTTAGATGATTTTGTGGGGAGTCTCAGCATTCCAGAACTGAAGCGTAAGGTAACGCTAGGCCATGTGTGGACCACTTTTCAAGTGAGTGAATCCCATGGCGGGACGGATATCATAAACAATGAATCAAATGGCGAGACCTTGTATTTAGGCTCAAAGAAGAGTCAATGTCGCTTTTGTTTTTATCAGAAGGATTATGAACAACGAAAGCGAAGAGGAATACCACTTGAAGAGGCAGAAGTGAAAAATCGTTTTGAACTACGGTATCGAAAAGAGAAAGCACAAAGCTTGGCAAAGATTATTTCAAGATCCCATGATTTAACCAAACTGTTCTTTGAGTTACTTAATGGAGCAATTTGTTTTTATGACCGTGATCCAAATGATCCAGATGCAAAAGTCGATGCCAAATGGGCAGCCTTTATTGACAATCGTGGCGCAATCACTATTTCTTTAGAGACAATTCCTCAAAGCTTTGAGAAAAGTATGAATTGGTTAATTCATGGTGTTTCGCCATCGCTAGCTTTTATTGCACAAGTGGATCAAATGTTTCATTCTTCCTTGTTGTCTTTGATTATTGAACAAGGAGAAATGAATCCAAGACAGATTAAACTTCTCCAAAATATGAAGGCAGACCCAGAATATTATCAGGAGGAGGTTGAGTATTATGAACGAAAACTACAAAGTATATCAAATGAGAAAACAAGCTACTAAAAAAGCAAAGTACTGCTTACACAACAAGTTGTGCAACGTACTCCGCCTCGACAAGACGAGTATAACACAACCATTGAATGAGAAACAATTGATTATCAAAGAGGATTAATTTAAAAGGAGTAAAGTATCAGGGGGTGAGAGAATGGAAACAAAATGTGATTTCATGGTAAATCGTGCAATTTTGATAGAGATGGGCTTTAAACCTAGTCAAGCTGCACGAATGATTAAAGAGAGCAAAACGTATCTTGCAAGGGTTGAAGGTATAGATTTTTATAACAATCGCCAAGTTGGTGTGGTGCCATCTCGAGTGATTGAACATCTTTTCCACGTTCAAGTTGCGGAATAAACAGTACAAGCGCGGTACTATTAAAGTAGCTTTTCTCAAGTACAGGGAGGAATGGTACGATGCCAAAAATTAAAAATATTTATCAAGACAAAAAAACAAAAAAATGGTTCTTCCGAGCATATCTAGGTATAGATGAAAATGGAAGAAAGGTTCAGAAGACTAAACGAGGCTATGCTTCACAAAAAGATGCCAAAATTGCTTATGACAAGTACATGGAAACACATGATTTTAACAAGACAGTTCCTAATCAACTGTGTTCTACCAATCAAATGACTTTCGAAGAGTTTTACAAGGATAGGTTTGTAAAATGGTATGAGAGACAGGTGAAAAGTCAAACATATGAGAATGCGCAATTTATATTCGAAAAGCGAATGCAGTTTTTCTATCATTTTCGTGTTCGAGATATTACAAGTCACGATATTGAGGATTGGTTATTTGAACTAAGTCAGACAGAGTCACGTAATTCACGGAAAAAAGTCAATGGCGAAACGTTATCAAAATCTTATATCAATCGGATTCGGGGACACTTAAAAATTGTATTGGATCGGGCTGTTAAAGAGGGGGTGATTGCTAAAAATCCCGTTGATGATGTTTCTTCGCTTCCTTCTGATAATAAGAAAGTTGAGTTTTGGGAACACAGTGAGTTTCTAAAAGTGATGAATGAATTGAAGGACGATAAGATTCAAATCCACCATCGGAAGATTGTGTATGAAATGCTCTTTTATACTGGCATTCGGATTGGAGAACTTGAAGCTTTGTCTTGGTCAAATGTAGATTTCGAGAAAAACACGATAACGATTGAGAAGACACTAATTTATAATACAAAAGATGATTGGTACTTCTCGACTCCAAAAACTAAATGTGCTTATCGAACGATTGGGATGGGGAAGAAACTTTCATTAAAGCTCAGACAGTGGTATGACTTGCAAAAACGTATTGGAAATTTTGAATATGTTGCTCAGTTGGACGGAACCTTTACGCCACCTTATTCTTTTGCAAACTGGTTAAAAGAGGCTGCTAAAAAAGCGGGCATCAAACCGATTAAGCTTCACGCGTTACGACATTCTCATGTTGCATTTCTAATTGAGCAGAATATTCAACCGCTATCTATTCAAGAACGATTGGGCCATGCGAATATTCAAATTACTTTAGGAACTTACGGTCACTTATATGCAAAGTCAGATCAACAAGTAGTTAACGCGATTGATAATGTTCAAGAGGGCGCTATTCTTTCGAAAAATGACGATTTATTGCCAGTCTGAGTTTTCCACTACGCTACCAGAAGACAGACAAATGCTTTCGTACCAGTGCTTTTGGTTGAGTTGCTCCTGTTGAAGATGTTTCGCAATTAAACGTAGCCCCTAGCCGACTTTATTGTCCAGCTAGGGCTTTTTTTAAGCTTGCTATGAGGATTCAGTATCGAACATATTTGAAAATGAAACATGTTCGATAGTGGAGTATTGAACATAAATAAAATCAAAACGTGTTCGATACTCTATTAAGGATCAACTAAAGCTGGCCGTGAATTGTAACAGCTAGCCAAAATTTAAATCAAGAATTGGACGATTGGGATTGACAAATGCATAAAAGTTCTCTAGAATTAGAACAGTTTAAAGTTCTTTAACCGTGTACTGTGATGCAGGGAAGAATGTCATAAATAGAAGCGCCCCGCGCTAGTTAAGTAATGGCAAATTTTTGGGAAGTTTCTAGTTACGTTCTTTAGGCGATCAACAGGCACAAAGCTTGTTGATTTTTTTATTGCAAAAAGGAGATGAAAATCTACACGTCGAGAACCGGGGCCATAGCACTTATTTTTAACAAATTAATAACGTGTGACGAGAGCACACATTAAGGAGAGAAAAATGAATAACTTAAATAAAAACGATAAAAAGGCATTGTTTGCCTCGATTTTTGCTTCTGGTTTGGATGATTTGAATGTCATGTTCCTATCATTTACGTTAGGGTCGATCATTTCATACTTAGGTCTGACTGGTGTCGAAGGTGGTTGGATCGCTACGATCACCAATCTGGGAATGCTAGTGGGCGGTCTACTCTTCGGGGTTTTGGCCGATCGTTACAATAAATTTGCTGTTTTTAAACTGACGATCCTCGTCTTTTCAGTCGCAACGGGTCTGATATTTTTTACCGAAAGTTTGCCTTACCTCTATGCGATGCGTTTTATTGCTGGTATCGGTGTCGGTGGACAGTACGGTGTAGCGATTTCGATCATGGGTGGCATCGTTCCTGTTGATAAATTAGGCCGTGTCAGTTCGTTGAATGGGATCATGGGCCAAGTTGGGTCGATCGGTTCGGCTTTGCTGGCGAGCTTGGTTGCACCATCTTTGGGTTGGAAAGGTCTCTTTCTCTTTGGATTATTACCGATTCTTTTTGTGATTTGGATGCATGTGGCTGTTGATGAAAAAAACATCACTGATCGCGGCGAAACAATCACAACTGATAAGAAAGAAAAAGCTAGTATCAAGGAACTTTTTGCTACAAAACAACTGACGCATCAAACGGTGGGCCTCATGGTCATGACGACAGTTCAAATCGCTGGTTATTTTGGTCTTATGAATTGGTTACCAACGATGATGCAACAATCATTGGGCATCAAAGCTAGTTCCAATATTTGGATGGTCACGACGATTTTAGGCATGTGTGTGGGTATGTTGACCTTTGGAAATATTTTGGACCGCTTTGGACCACGCCTAGCTTATGGCATCTTTTTGATTTGTTCCATGCTATCTGTTTATCTCTTTACTTATGTGAATTCGATGGTGACCTTACTTATCGGCGGAGCTATCATGGGCTTCTTTGTCAACGGCATGTTCTCCGGTTACGGGGCGATCTGTACTCGTCTTTATCCGCATCATATCCGCACAATTGCCAATAATACGATCTTAAATGTAGGACGGGCCGTGGGTGGTTTTTCATCCGTTGTGATCGGTTTTATCTTAGATCGTGCCGGTGTGAGTCAGGTCATGTTGTTTATTGCTAGCCTTTATATCATAAGCTTTTTAACGATGCTAAGTATCCCAGCGTTGCACAGCAAAACCTATGCAGCCACAGGACTTGCTCAAACGGAGGCAAAATAAAAAAACTGCTTCTATTCCTACTGACAAAAGACGAAAGAATCTTTTGCTTGTAAGAAACTTTAAAAATTATCATTATTTATTTGTAGTTTGTTCATTTGTTTAGTACAATGAAAGTTGAGAACTAGTAAACTTTACTTTGGAGAAAGAGGTGTCGCAGAGATGGGATATACAGATGAAACCGTGCGATTCGATTTTGATGATAGCCGTAAAAAAGAAGTCAGTGAAACCTTGGCGATCGTTTACCGAGCTTTGGAAGAAAAAGGCTACAATCCAATCAATCAAATCGTTGGTTACTTGCTTTCAGGAGATCCGGCGTACATTCCACGTTATCGTGATGCACGTAATCTGATTCGTCGCCATGAACGCGATGAAATCTTAGAAGTCTTGATCCGTTTTTATCTAGAAAATCACGGGGTCGACTTATAATGCGCATCATGGGTCTTGATGTCGGATCAAAGACAGTCGGTGTGGCAGTCAGCGATCCAATGGGGTGGACAGCTCAAGGAATCGAAATCATTCAGATCGATGAAGTTAAAAATGAATTTGGTTGGGAGCGATTGAAAGAACTTGTTGAAACTTATGAAGTGGAAAGCTTTGTTGTCGGTCTTCCCAAAAACATGAACAATACGATTGGACCTAGAGCAGAGGCTTCGTTAGCTTATGGCGCAAATCTTGAAGAAATCTTTCATCTTCCTGTTGAATACCAAGATGAACGCTTAACGACTGTTCAAGCAGAACGAATGTTAGTCGAACAAGCCAATACATCGCGTGCCAAACGTAAAAAAGTCATCGATAAATTGGCAGCAGTGATGATCTTACAAAATTATTTGGATCGGGCAAGTAAAAATTAATTCGAAAAGAAAAGAGGCTGCAGCATGGCAGAACATACACACGATCACGAACATGACGAACATGAACACATTACTTTGGTGGATGAAGAAGGAAATGAAACTTTATATGAAATCCTTTTGACCATCGATGGCCAAGAAGAATATGGTCGTAACTATATTTTGATGTACCCAGCTGGGATCCCTGAAGAAGAAGATGTTGACCTTTTGGCATATGCGTATGTAGAGGACGAAAGTGGCGCCGAAGGTAAATTGGAACAAATCGAAACCGATGCCGAATGGGATATGATCGAAGAAGTCTTCAATACCTTTATGAGCGAAGAAGAAGAATAGAAATTTAATGGGGCAGAATCCTTGGTGTATAAGGATTCTGCTTTTTTTTGATTTTTTTGAATGCCAAATTGAATGCCATCGTTCAGTTTAGTGTTTTTTAGGAATCGAGGTGTTGGACAAATTTTTCGACCGTCTGCTCTTTTGTTTCTTTGCTTAGGTGACCATACGTATCCATAGTGATTCGGATAGAAGCGTGGCGTAAGCGGTCTTGGACTTCTTTTATCGAAGCTCCTGCGTCTAGCAATAAACTTGCATGGGTGTGCCTAGTGACGTGGTTTCCCAAGAAGGGCACGCCGGCTCGTTCGGTGATTGTTTGCAGACGGACGTAGATTCCATGGTGAGTGATGATTTGTTTGTAAATACCGCAGAAAATCATTTCTGGGTTGGTTAAGCCAATATGCAACATAAACTTTTTCTGATTTGTTCGCCATTTTTTTAGATGGCTAAGGGTAACTTCATCAATGGAAATCGTGCCGTTACTTTTCTCGGTTTTAGGTGTTGAAACTTTATACCCGTGTTTCGTTTGGCTGAGGGTTTTATTGATAGTGACTGTTTTCTCCTCAAAATCAATGTCAGACCAATTGGGTGATAGGGCTTCGCCGATTCGACAACCAGTGTAAAGAAGGAATCGCATTAGCGTCTTGTCATATTCACTACGATAGGTACCACTTTTCGATTGAAGATAGTCAGAAAGCTTTTTGACTTCCTCTTTTGTATAGACCTTGACTCGGTCTTTTTCTGATTGCTTCTCACGTTTTGGCATCATAATATGACTGAGAGGGTTATTCGTGATAAGTCCCAGATTGATTGCATATTCGAAAATTCGCTTTGCCGTAGAGTGAAGTGTTCGGTATTGGTCGGTTTCTTTAGCCCATTGGTTGATGATTTCTTGTGCCATGCGGACGGTCACTTTTTTGATTCGTAAGTCACCGTACTTTGGTAGAATCCATTTTCTGAATTTGATTTCCGTTTTGATGAAGGTCACTTCTTTGACTGTCGTTTGATAGGCTTCTAGCCACAAATCATAAACCTGTTGGAATGTGTCGTTACCTTCTTTTTGTAATCCTTTTTGTTCAAAGTCCACTTGTAGTTTTGCTAAAGCAAGTTGGGCTTCTTTTTTTTGTCTTGAAATTGCGTCGGGTTGTTTTAATTGGTTTTCCTGTAACCTTATCAGACCCTAAATATGCTTGGAATTTCCATGTTTTTTTACCGTTTTTCTTTTCGTATTGCTCAAATTTTGCCATTGTGTTAATCCTCCTAATGTGTGGGGCACATAGGAAAGAGAATTAGTTTAGTAAATCCTTATTCTGTTTAATGAAATAAATTTGATCCGACATTTTTTCCAAATCTTCTCGTGAAATAAGTGAGTTTAAGCTAGGAGTTCGTTTTGGTTGATAATTACCATCGTAAACCGGGGTTCCTTTGTCATTTAAAATGACTTTTCCTTCAAAGAACTCTGTAATTCGTTGAATATCGCCAGACACCTGGTCTAACTGATTAGCGAAGTCCTTGTTATTAGTATAGGTACTCATGAATCCTTCGATTTTACTTACTTGATCAGCATAGTGGTCAATGATATTTGAAGCTTCTGAACCAATCGTCGCGCCCTTCGCAAAGGAATGAATCATATCTAGTTTTTGTTCATAGGTTGTAATTTGTTCGTAGATTTTAGGAACATCTAGTGCAGCGATTTCTTCCTCAGTCCCAAATAATTGAACCGCGTTTGCGTCTAAAGCTTCTGCTAAACGGTCTAAGTTTTCACCGGTTACAAAACGCTCACCACGTTCGATATTTGAAATGGTTTGTTTGTTTACACCAATCATATCTGCTAATTCTTGTTGGGATAGTTTCTTTAACTTCCTCAATCTTGCGACATTTCGGCTAAAGTTCTCTAACATAGGCTGTCCTCCATCTTGTTATACTTTTAGTTTTTTAAAAACAATGATTATCAACAGTTTTAGTTGTAAATAAATACACTAACTGTTGTATTGATAAAACTAAAATATATACTTATAGTATAAGTGTAAACAACTGGTTAGTCAATTAAAAATTTCAGTTGTAGAAGGGAGGAGCCGATGAGCATCGAAGAAAGTTTAGTCTGTTGGCAAAAGGAAAACTTTAATCATGCTTTTGCGATGATGCAAGAAGCCTTAGAAATGGCAAAAGAATCTCATGACATCGTCAAGCAAAAATATTGTGCCGAGTATTTCGATGTCAGCGTCAATACTTTGAAGGATTGGGTCAATCATGGTTGCCCGGAGATTCGCTTAGACAGCGGAATGGTTCTTTACAGCAAACGAACTGTCCGAGAATGGCTGCTTCAGTATCAACGATAATGTGGGGCACATAGGTTTATATGCAGCTATTGAAAGAACCGAAGGGCGACAGCGACAGCACGGCCGAAGGGAAAGTGCTGCCGTTGGCGCGTATCCTGTGAGGGGCCTGTCTAATAGCACCTCATAACGAAGTAAAGATTCTGTAATTGTCAGCACATGATAAGTCCACAAATACTGATAATACCAAAGTATTTTGGGACAGAATTATTTGCAAGAAGAGGCAACTTTTACGAGGAGGTGAGAAAGTGGAAAAAACGCGAAGTGAAAATGTGTTGGGCAAAGTTGATTGGTTCCAAGTGATTTGCACGGATATTCACTGGTCTGAAATATTTCAGGAATTACTCAAAATTGATTTGACTTGTGTGATGACTAGCGCAGGCTTTCTAAAGCACGAGGAGTATGATGTCGTTTATTCTTGTGGTTCTATTCGTTACTTTACCTTTAGCGATTCGGAGAAGAGCTATGAGCGAGGAACTTTAGTAATGAGTGGTCAGGCCTGTACCTTATATGAATGGGCTATCTTAGCAGGGAAACGAGACTGTTTTGTTTTTCAAGAATTGTTTTGGCGAATGATCGAACGAGCAATGAATAGTCATTTCAACTTTGATGTTAGCCGATTGGATTTAGCACTGGACGATTATAACGAAAAGCCATATTTCGCTATTGATACGATTATTGGCAAGGTTCGTCGAAAGCATTACCTTTCAAAAGGACGTTCCCAGAAAGTAATTGATAGTGAGTTTGACAAGAAGACACGAGCAAAGACGCAACAAATTGGTACTAGAGGATCTGATACTCTATTTCGGTTTTACGAGAAAAACAAAGAGCTGGCGAGATCTTATAGTGGCGAAAAACAAGAAGAAGTTTTGTCATTGGCACCGGGGATTAGGTTGGAAGCTGAAACCCGTCATGAAGTCGGTATGAGCTTGGTTCAGGCAATTGCTAATCTTGGTAAGACCAGTGAACTTGTCAATTTGATTAGAGGTTTTGTGAAATCAGAACTGACCTTCTATACTGATGGCAACTACAAAAAAGTCTGTCGTTGGTGGCAGGAGTTTTTAACCCCTTGCCTAGTCCCTAACATTTATCGCTGTTATGCAGATTCTGAATTTGAGCAGACCAAGCATTGGTACGAATTTAAAGGTGGTTTAAGTGTGACACAAGCTTTATTATTCTTTGCCGGTCAAGGGATCGAAGTTCAACCTCATCTGATCACAATACAAGAAGATTTTATGTGGTCAAAAGACATGGCAGATAAAATGATCAGTCTGGCCGCAAGAGAAGAGCGCATTGATTTGATTCCTATGATTGAAGCAAGAACAAGAAAAGCGCCCCATTGCCATTAAAGGTAGGGACGATTTCCATCACATAAACAAACAGTTTAACAAAGGATAATTAAGAAAAAAAGGAGAACAAACAAATGGCAAAAATGATTTCAAGTCGTGATTACGACTATGCAAGTATTGGTGAGTTATTTAAAGTGGATGAAGTAGCGCCAAAATTTAGAATGGAGGAGCGATACGAAGAAAATGGTCAGGTAATCAAAGATAAAGAGGGGAAACCACGGAAATTTGAAACTGATGAGGTAGTGGGTTATAAATTCTTTGTCACCGTGGTAAAAGGGCGTTTTCGTAAAAAGTCTACACAAGTTGCGATCAATGGTTTAATGGAACCACCGATTACAAATGATGAGATTATGAAACGTGATAGCGTAAAGTGTCGGTTTGTGAACTTACGAGAAAGTATGATTGGACACCCGATGTATTTTAGTGCTGATAAAATCGAGTTGATACCTGAAAGCAAATAGTTCAAAATTTATGATTACGGAGAAGGTATTCCCAACAAGTTTTATTTGGGGATACTTTTTCTCTTGCCTTGAAGTTAACTTCATAGTTTATGCTAGTTCTAAAGATAAACAAAAAAGAGTAGGAAGAGGTAGAGGATGAAAAAAATTTTGTTGATGGGACTTTTTGTTATTGCATTGTCTGGTTGTTCTAGTGACAACCTTAGTAGTGGGGACCAATCAGTAGATTCTGTTCTACGCCAGTCAAGTGAGAAAAGTAACAGCCCAGGCACAAGCAAAAATGAACGGGTGCTGGTTGCTTACTTTTCGGAATCGGAAACTGACGGTATTGATGTTTCAGCGGGTGCCAGTCGCGTGACTGATGGTGGTGAATTGTATGGAATTACGCAATTGATTGCTCGCTGGATTTCAGAAGAAACAGATGGAGAATTATTCCAAATCAAACCTGCGGCTGCTTACCCCGGTAATCACGATAAGTTAGTAGATCAGGCAGATCAAGAATTAGCAGAAAAAGCTCGGCCTGAACTTGCAGAGGAAATCAAAAATTTGGCTGATTACGATACCGTTTTTATTGGTTACCCGATCTGGTGGTCGGATTTACCGATGCCGATGTACACCTTTTTTGAGAACACCGATTTTAAGGGCAAGAAAGTGATCCCCTTCTCAACCCATGGTGGTAGTGGTATGGCGGGGACTCAGGATACCGTCAAGGAGTTGGCATCTGAGACAACTGTTGAGACGAAAAATACATTGACGGTTTCCCGAAATGATGTGGCCGATTCTAAAGATGAGGTCACAAAATGGTTGGATAGTTTAGGCTATGAATATTGAAAGGGCGTGAAGAGATGAAAGAAATACCAGATTTACTTTTTGCCATTGGTCAGCTAAACGAAGCGAATAAACAATTTTTCAGCGGGGCAAGTTATCTCGATTACTTAGTCACCGATGACGATGTTGAGGCTGTTGTCGGGACAGTTTCCTTTGAACCTGGTTGTCGTAATAATTGGCATATTCATCAAAATGGTTATCAAATCCTTTTGGTAACGGAAGGTACGGGCTGGTATCAAGAAAGAGGAAAGGTCCCGCAACTACTTAAAGCGGGCGATACTATCCTGACAAAAAGCGGTATTGAGCATTGGCACGGTGCAACGGCGGACTCATGGTTCCAACATATCGCCATCACCGCTGGCAAGGCAGTTTGGTTAGAACCAGTCACAGATGAAGAGTATCAAAAATTGGAGGAACGCAAATGAAAAAGCAAACTGCTGGCAGAGAGCGAATGGGTGAATTTGCCCCAAAGTTCGCAGAGTTGAACGATGATGTTTTATTTGGTGAAGTGTGGTCCAGAGAGTCGGAACTTTCTCCTAGGGATCGTAGTTTGATTACTTGTTCCGCTTTAATGGCAATGGCCGCACCTCAATTGGAAGCTCACTTGAAACTCGCCAAAGAAAATGGTGTCACAAAAGAGGAAATTGTCGAGGTGTTTACCCAATTAGCCTTTTACGCTGGCTGGCCGAAAGCTTGGACAGCCTTGACGATGGCAAAAGAAATTTTTGAGATTGACGAGTAAATCACTTGACTTGAAGTTCACTCCAAGGTGTATGCTGATTTTGTAAGTGAAGAGGAGGATGAGTTTCATGATTAAAGACAAAGTAGTCGTCATTTCCGGTGCTTCAAGTGGGATTGGGGCAGCGACTGCAAAATTGTTGGCAGAAGCCGGGGCGAAAGTCGTCCTTGGTGCCAGACGAGAAACAAAACTGGCTGAAATAGCCAATGAGATTAACGCTGAAGGTGGCGATGCGATTTATCAACAAACGGATGTCACTCAAGTGGATCAAGTGGAAAAATTAGTGCAACTAGCTGTTGAACATTTCGGGAAAGTAGATGTCTTGATCAATAGTGCCGGCATTATGCCCCATTCTCCTTTAAAAGACAAACGTATCAAGGACTGGGACAACATGATCGACATTAATATCAAGGGAACCCTCTATGGGATCGGCGCGGTGTTACCGATTATGGATAAGCAACAGTTAGGACAGATCATCAATATTTCATCGGTTGCTGGTCATTATGCTCATGCCGGTGGTGCCGTTTATTCAGCAACGAAATGGGCGGTTCGGGCCATCAGTGAATCTTTGCGAGAAGAAGTGGCGAAAGACGAAAGCAATATCCGTGTGACGATTATTTCTCCAGGAGCAATCGAGACTGAACTATTATCATCGGTCACTGACCCGGCGTTGAAAAGTAGCTACGAAGATTTCTATGCGAAGTTTGGTATTTCAGTTGATCGGGTGGCAAAGACGATTTTACAGGCGATCGATTTGCCAGAAGATGCTGCTTGGAACGAAGTGATCATTCGTCCAACCAAACAAATCCAATAGATGATATGATTGATTTAATGAGATGATCAGAAGGAAAAGTGAAAGGATGACAAAAATGAACTTTACAACATTAAATAATGGCGTGAAAATGCCACAGGTAGGCTTTGGCGTGTTTCAAATTCCTGATCCAAAAGAGTGCGAAGAAATCGTCTATCAGGCTATCACTCACGGGTACCGATTGATTGATACGGCTGCTTCCTATGGCAACGAGGAAGCGGTAGGTAAAGCTATTAAACGGAGTGGCGTGCCTCGGGAAGAGCTATTTATTACGACAAAATTGTGGATTTCAGATGCGACTTATGAAGGAACCAAAGCTGCTTTTCAACGCTCGTTGGATAAGCTGGGTCTGGATTATTTGGACTTATACTTGATCCATCAACCATTAAATGATGTCTATGGATCTTGGCGGGCAATGGAGGAGCTTTATAAAGAAGGTAAAATCAAAGCAATCGGTTTGGCAAACTTCTATCCAGACCGCTTGATCGACTTATTATCATTTAACGAAGTTACTCCGGCGGTCAATCAAATCGAAACCAATCCCTTTTTCCAAAGAGAAGCTGATCGTCTGGTCATGGTGGAAAAAGGAGTACAAATGGAAGGTTGGGCACCTTTTGCAGAAGGCAAGAATGGTCTCTTTAAAAATGAGCTGCTGCAAGCAATCGGTGATAAATATGGTAAGTCCATTGCCCAAGTCATTATCCGTTGGCATGTGCAACGAGGGATTGTCGCCATTCCCAAATCTGCTAACGTAGACCGGATGCAGCAAAATTTTGATGTGTTTGATTTTGAACTTTCTGATGAAGATATGGCGCAAATTGCGACAATGGATGAAAACACGTCCAGTTTCTTTGACCATCGTGATCCAGCAGCGGTGGAACGGTTGATTGGCATGGTACGAAACACTTAAGAGGTGAACGAGATGAATATCAAAGAAGTGGCCGAGAAATACGACCTGACCGCAGACACCATTCGTTATTATGAGCGCATGGGTGTCATTCCAGCTGTGACAAGGGATGAAAAGGGCTACCGGGATTTTTCTGAGAAGGATCTCAATTGGGTGTATTTCGTTAAAGTGTTACGTCAAGCGGGTGTTTCTGTGGAAGGTCTGGCGGACTATGTGAAGCTGTCAGAAAAAGGTGGAGAGACTTTAGAGGCGAGACGAGATGTGTTAACCGAACATCTTGAGAGAATCGAAAAACAAATTACAGAACTGTCGGAAGCCAGAGATTATTTGAAATACAAAGTTGATAGTTTCTATACACATATTGCGGAATATGAAAAAGAGAAGTTAGATATTGATAATTCGAAATAGTTAAGAAAGTGAATCCTTTATATTCGGTCGGATTCAGTGAGCTGTATAGCGTAAACTTAATGATTAAAGCTAAGTATTTCTTACCTGTGTTTTTAACTATTTTGTGTTTCATCTAAGTAGTGCAGTCAACAAAGTGTTAATAAAGATTTAGAAATAATCAATTTCGATTAATGCAATATGCCTTGAGGAGCCAAGTATCATTTAGAAAACAACCAAGCAGGCCATCAGCTATGTGAAAATATCTGATGACCTGCTTTTTCATTGCTTAAAATACCGATGGGAAAACATAGATTTCCAAAATTGAGGAGAGCTTTAGCACGGTACATAGTCTAGTTGAGTTTAGTATTTTTTTTCACCATCAAATTCGTAATGAAATGATTGGCAGCACTAGAAAAAACAGAACGCTTCTTCCAAATAAGGTTGATGTTTGCAGTCAGTGGTGGCGATAACGGAATAAAAGTTAATCCAGTCCGTTGTGTATTGATGATTCCTTCGATACATAAGACGACCAAGGCGCTGTTTTTTACAAGCAACGAGGCGTTATACAAAAGATTGTAAGTTCCAACAATTTCTAAATGTTCGATATTTTGTCCGAACCAATCTGCCAACTGATTTGAGACTTGCGATTGTTTAGAGATCAATAGTTTCTCCGCAAATAGGTCATCAGGTGAGATAGTATTTTTTTGAGCCAAAGGATGGCTGTCAGCAACGAGGATTCCCCAGATATCAGGATTTGGAAGGGGAAGATATTCGTATTTTTGCTTATCGACTGGATCGATAACTAACCCAAAGTCTAGCAAGCCTTTGTCAATTTTATCTTTAATATCATCGGCATTTCCGCTGAACAAATTCACCTTAACTTCATGATGATCAGCCATCATGGTATTCAAATTGTCCGCAATCAGTTGAAACCCTTTGGTCTCACCACTACCAATGTTGATTTCACCCGCAATCAACTCATCTTTTTTTAGATTAATTGTGGTAGCGTTCACTAAACTCAGAATTTCTTTAGCACGATTACGAAGATAGATACCTTCTTCCGTCAAAGTAATTTCACGACTTCCGAGATGAAATAGTTTGACCTGCAGTTCTTCCTCAAGTTCTTTAAGCTGTTTTGATAAGGTTGGTTGGGTTAAGTGCAGGGTTTCCGCAGCTTTACTGATTGTTTTTTCTTCTGCAACT
Source organism: Tetragenococcus sp. (assembly GCA_041859945.1). Classification (GTDB taxonomy): domain Bacteria; phylum Bacillota; class Bacilli; order Lactobacillales; family Enterococcaceae; genus Tetragenococcus. The sequence continues at coordinate 14,156 of JBFLGC010000022.1, read as the reverse complement.
GTTAGAAAGTATTTCAATACACGTAATTCCATCTTTTCTCTCCTATAGACATTTTCTATAGTTTAACATGCTTTATAAGTATTTTTTATTCTTTCTTTGGTGCTTTATACTAAAACTAACAACAGAGGAGGGAACTGAATGGACCAATCAGCATTTCTCAAGGAAATCCAAAACAAGGAAATTCTACCTGATTCAGCTTATTTTAGGGAGATTCACCAGTTAAAGGCTGGAAATGAACAATTAGTTATGGAGATGAACAGTTCCTATCACTCAAATCAAAAGGTTTTGGACTATTTATCAGAAATTAGTGGCGCAACGATCGATCCTTCTGTCACGATTTCTCTGCCATTTTATACAGACTTTGGGAAGCATATCCGTTTTGGTAAAGAGATTTTTATCAATCAAAATGTGACGTTTGTAGATTTGGGTGGCATCGTCATCGAAGATAATGTCCTAATTGGACCTATGAGCCGTTTGATTACAGTGAATCATCTGGCGGATCCGGTAACACGGCGGGGGCTTTTTTTAAGTCCAATTCATATCAAAAAGAATGCCTGGTTGGGTGCCAACGTGACGATTTTGCCCGGAGTGACAGTGGGAGAAAATGCGATAATTGCTGCTGACAGCACAGTAACCAAGGACGTACCGGCGAATGTGATTGTCGCGGGTTCCCCTGCAAAGATTATTAAGTCAATCAAATCGAAAGGGTGTTATTTCAATGAACGAAATTAAAAATAAGGTAATCATCATTATGGGGGCATCATCGGGAATTGGTGCAGCTACAACCCGTTTATTGGCAAAAAACGGCGCGAGGTTAGTGATTGCCGCTCGAAGAGCAGATAAGATTGAAGAGTTAGCAAAAGAGGTGGAAGGAGAAGTTTATCCTCTAAAAGCCGATGTTACGAATCGGCAACAAGTTCAAGCAGTAGTCGGTTTAGCGATTGAAAAGTTTGGAAAAATAGACGTGATGTTTAATAATGCTGGCATCATGCCTCAAGGGAATTTGAGTAAATTGCAATATGATCAATGGCAAAAAATGTTGGAAATTAACATCATGGGTGTCTTGAATGGAATTGGCGCTGTTTTACCAGTCATGCAAAAGCAACAAGATGGACTGATCATCACCACGGACTCGGTTGCCGGTCACGTGGTTTACCCCGGCTCTGCTGTCTATAATGGGACAAAGTATGCGGTCCGGGCGATTATGGAGGGGCTGCGACAAGAAGAATTAGAGAATGGTATTCACTCGACAATCATCTCGCCGGGGATGGTCGCGACAGAATTATTTAAAACAGTGGGTGACTCAGAGTTAGAGGCCTCTCTGCAAGCTACTGCCTCCGAACAGGGAAAAAGCTTAACGCCTGAGAATGTTGCTGAGGCAGTGCTGTATGCAATTCAACAACCAAAGAACGTCACAATCAGTGAAGTGCTATTACGACCGGCTAAACAACGTATTTAGGGGGGCTTAAAAATGTGGGTAAGCCTAGTATCGCAAATCGGATTGGTGTTTATTTTCCTCTTTTTACTTGCTGGATGTTCACCCAAAAGTCAGGTTTTAAATTTTTCTAGTAGTACACACGAAAGCTATCTTCCATCTATCGATAGTCAGGAAAATGAAAAAGGAGAAGAGAACACTTTGAGTTTGGTCATCGATGGTCGCCTTTTTCAAATCGAATTAGTTAATAATCCAACAGTTACTGAATTAATTAAGGTATTACCTGAACAGTTCACCATGAAGGAGCTTCATGGAAATGAGAAGTATTATGATTTATTTGAGAGTTTATCAGTGGAGCCGACGACGGTTAGGCGTGTTTTTAAAGGTGATGTTTTTCTTTATGGTACAAGGACTTTGGTTATCTTTTACGAAGATTTCAATACTAGCTATAGTTATACCCGGATCGGTAGGATTACTGAACCACAATTGCTAGATTGTCTTGTTCATGAAGATGTTTTAGTGACTCGTGAGTAAACAAATACAAGCGAAAACAAAGAACAGCGACAAATAGTGAGTTTCTGTCTTAAATAGTAATGATCTCGTCATTTTGAACCAGGATTTTAGTGCAAACAATGAGTTTTGATACTAAGTTGTGTACAAAATTATTTGTTATTTTCCATCCTATTGCTAATTTTCTTTCCTATGTGCCCCAATTTTTGAATGCCAAATTGAATGCAATTACTTTGCTACTGCGCTTGATTCGACAATATTTCATGATTTGCATGTTCAATGAATTACTTGACATAATACTGATTGACAGCTAATGCATTCGAGAGCATATTCATGGCCGAATCTGAAGCCGAAGAAGAATAAAAGCTGATTTAATGAGTGGACCCTTATAAAAGAGGGCCCTTTTTTTGTGGTGTTAAGAAAAATATATTTTGACTTTTTTCAGATGACAGATGTGGCGGAAGAAACGCAATCCATGCTCCACAAATGATAGATGTTGAGAGGTGAAGGAGAACTCCCGTAATGATTTCTGCTAATTCAGGATAAAAATGTAGTGAACAGCTGATTGCTATTTGAAAGAAACTTTTTCTCATTTATGAAGTTTTCTTCATGAAAGGTTCATAGTTATCAGTATCTTATCCAGACTTTTTTCTTTATAATAAAGAAAAAGGGGGAGTTTCATGAAAACACTAACGATTCTTTTAGTTGAAGATGAGGAGAGTTTAGCCAGCTTTATTCAAACTGAATTAACTTTTGAAGGTTATCAAGTGATTTGGGCACCAGACGGACAAAAAGCGTTAGATGTTTTTGCTGAGAAACCAATCGATTTGATTTTATTGGACTGGATGTTGCCTAAATATGATGGCATCACGGTTGCCAGAAGGATCCGTAAAGAAAGTGTTGTACCGATCATTATGATGACGGCACGCACGCAAACAAGTGACATCGTCCAAGGCTTAGATACGGGGCTGGATGACTATATCACCAAACCCTTTGCGATCGAAGAATTATTTGCAAGGATCCGGGTGATCGAACGGCGCTTGGCCGATCAAGGCGACGAGGTCCTCTTATCAAGGCATAACACTAGAAATTGCCAAACATCAAGTCAAAGTGGACGGCGAAGAAATTCAGCTCACGCCCAAGGAGTTTGGCGTCTTTTATGAGTTAATGAAAACCCCTGAAGAAGTGAAAACACGTGATGAATTATTAGATCATGTTTGGGGATATGACTATTTTGGACAAACCAATGTGGTCGATGTTTATATGCGCAATTTACGCAATAAGTTAAAAGAAGCGGGCGACTTGATCCAGACAGTACGTGGTGTGGGTTATGTATTGAGGGCAGTCGATGAAAGCTAAATCATGGAAAAAGATCAAACAAGGCGCACAATTTCAATTGACGAGTCGTTTTATGGCGATTTTGACAGGAGTGTTGATCATTGTCAATTTGATCTTCATTGGTTTTTCTTTATACGAAACCTATGATTATTTAGTCGATCAGGCAGAAGAAGTGGTCACTACTTTAGAGGCAATGCCCGCTGAAAGTAGCGACTGGGAAATCCTGACCGATGCGATGGTTGCTAAAAATGAAGAGGATGCGGTACGAATTTTCTTAGCAGATGGTCCTACTTATTATTCAGCCGGCGGTAAAGCTGTCTTCAATGAGTTAGCATCAGGAACGGCTTTGGCATTTTTTAAAGGGATCATTTTAGCCGGAGACGATATTTATTACTTCCATCAAGAAAGCCAAAATGATCGGCGGATCGAACTTGCCATCAAAGGCGATACCGTCATTGCAATCGTCGGAAATCTTTTATGGACCGGTTTTTGCTTAAATCTTCTGGCTATTCTTATTGGCAGTACCTTCATTTATTTTTTTGTTGGAAAATGGAGCAAGACCTTGCAACAAATGAGTGCCGAAATGGTACAAATCGAACATAGCGAGGATAAATTATTGAGCGTTCCTAAAAGTCCGATCGAAATGTATCAGGTAGCCACTTCTTTCAATCATTTGTTGGCCCAAGAGCGGGAGACGATCAAGCGGGAAAAACGTTTCATCGCCGACGCTTCTCATGAACTTAGGACACCATTGTCTGCGATCCGTGGTCATGTTCAATTGATCAAACGGCGGGGGCAAGATCATCCTGAAGTGATTCTATCTTCAATTAAATTCATCGATAAAGAATCAGAACGATTGGAAAAAATGACCGATCAATTACTGCATTTAAATAGAACTGCTAATGAAAAGGCTCTAGCTAAAGTCGATTTTTCTGAAATCGTTCGGTTAGAAGTAGAAAAGTTGCAAATAAAATGCTCACAAAAGGTGACTAGCTCAGTGGCTGAAAAAGTATTCCTTTGGGCAAATAAAATCGAATTACAACAAGTCTGTCAAAATCTTTTGGAGAATGCGCAGAAATACTCTCCGGATGAGGCAAGAATCGATGTGGTCTTGCACAGTGAAAATGGGAAAGTCATTTTCAAAGTTACAGATACAGGACCGGGCATTCCTGCTGAATTGAAAGAGCGGATCTTTGAACGCTTCTTTCGGGGCGATGATTCGCGTTCAAGTGACGTAAAAGGATCAGGCATTGGACTTGCGATCGTGGCTTCGATCGTAGAAAAACATCAAGGTAAGGTTTATGTGAAAGATAATCGTCCCACTGGTAGTATTTTTATCGTCGAATTTGCTCAAGATGAAAAAAACTTCATGGAAAATTCAGCTGACTTTGGTTCAGTAGACAAGGAAAAGCGCTAATCTATAATTATAAAAAGAAGGAGGACGATCCATTGAAAAATAAAATGATTACGATGGGACTAATGACGGTTGCTTTGTTAGCAACTGGTTGTACTACCGCAAACCCTGTTTCATCTGCCAACTCAAGTGTTGCTCAAACGGAAAGTGAGACAAGTACAAGCAATGTCCAAGCAAGCCAATCAACGACAGATAGTTCGGTAAGTACTACTAGTTCGGATACATTGACTTCCTTTAAAGTAACAGTAGCTGACGCCATCCAAGTCTATCAAGGCACTTTTCCGGACGTAGATATCACCTCGATCGATTTAGATTCGAGCATGGGCAATTACTATTACGATATAGAAGGCGTTGATGATGATACAGAATATGAGTTGCGTATCGATGCGACGACTGAAGAAATCAAGAAGAATGAAAAAGAGACATTAGATAAAGAAGATCAAAACGGCGTCAAACGAAAAGAAGACAAATTGGATCTAACGGATATTTTATCTGTTGATGAAGTGACAAAAATTGCCGTGGCGGAGGTTTCGTCGGGTGAACCGACTGATTGGGAACTGGATAAAGAGATGGGGATCACTTATTGGGAAGTGAAGGTAAAAGATGGCAAGACAGAAACACAAATTAAAATCAATGCCCAAACTGGCGAAGTACTGGAAGTCGAAGTAGATGATTAAAACAAAAGCAAAAGATCTCTCTCTCGTGTCGAGAGGGATCTTTTACTGTTTGAAACAAATTAGTGAATTTTAGTCAAATGACAACGACTATCATTAAGTTTAAGAATTGGGCGTGAAAGGTACTAAGTATTGCAAAGAAAGGACGTATGAAGGCTCGAAGTGATCCAAAAATTAAAAAGAAAGGACATATGAAAGGCACGAAGGTCACCAAGAATCACAAACGAGCTGAATAGAACTAGGGCTGCCTTTTTTTGCTTCAATTAGTTGCATGTGCAACAAATAATCGGTATACTTAAAAGAGCAAGAAAATAATTGGTGAATTGAGGTGAAAAAATTTGGCACATATGACACGCTTTATCAATCGCATTGCACGACTTTCTTCCATGCATCGAGAAGCGCAGTTAAAAGAGTATGGTTTAAATGGCATTCATCATACCTACATCATCACTATTTGTCAGTTACCGGGCATCACCCAAGAGGCACTAGCACGACGCATCTTTGTCAACAAATCAAATGTCACGCGACAATTAGCTTATCTTGAAAAAATCGGCTACATTGAAAGAAGGATGGATGATAGTGACAGGCGTAAGATGCGGGTATTCCCAACGCAAAAGGCACAAGATATTTTGCCTATGATCGAGGCAATGTTAGTCGATTGGAATGAAGAATTGCTTTCTCAAGTGCCAGTCGATGAGCGCGACATGATGCTCGCGAATTTGCAAAAAATGATGGATCATGCAGAAGCGATCATGGAAAAGAAGGAGGAGATTTAAGCCACAATGAAAATTTTTACTACTTACTTACGACCTTATGTGAAACGCATGTCACTAGGGCTAGTCATTAAGTTTGTCGGGACGATCATGGACTTATTTTTACCTTGGATCTTGGCTTACATCATCGATACGGTCATCCCGACCAAAAAAATCGAACGCGTTTTTTTGTGGGGCGGTATCATGGTGATTTGCTCGATAACCGCGATGGTCACGAATATCATCGCCAATCGCATGGCTTCAAGAGTGGCTCGCGATACGACGCAAAATATCCGTCATGATCTTTTTGAGAAGGTATCCTATTTATCAACAGCTCAATTTGACTATATCGGACTTCCCAGTATCGTTTCGCGTTTAACGACGGATACTTATAATATCAATCAAACAGTCGGCATGATGCAGCGGATCGGGATCCGAGCGCCGATCCTACTCATCGGCGGTATCATCATCACCGCCACGCTAGATCCGGTTTTGACATTAGTTTTAGTCGCAGTCATGCCATTTACCGTAGCGACCGTGTATTTTGTTTCCAAAAAAGGGATCCCTCTTTTTGATAAGATGCAAGGCCGGATCGACCGGCTTGTCCAAGTCGTGCGGGAAAATATCACTGGTGCGCCCGTTATCAAAGCTTTATCTAAAGAATCCTATGAAATCACTCGTTTTAGCGGCGTCAATGAAAATCTAGTACAAGCGGAAACCAAAGCCAATAAAACCATGTCGATCACTCCAGCCTTTATGAATTTCTTCTTAAATGGTGGTTTGACTTTAGTGATTTTGGTCAGCGCCTACCGTGTCAATGTTGGTCTAACTCAACCAGGCGTGATCGTGGCTTTTCTGACCTACTTTACCATCATTTTAAATGCTATGATGAGTATCACGCGGATCTTTGTTTCTTTTTCACGCGGACTAGCTTCGGCCAATCGGATCCAAGCGGTATTGAACCAGAAAGAACGACTGAACGTTTTGCCGACGCCAAGCAAAGAAGAAGCACCGCAAATGGCTGATATTATTTTTGATCGAGTTTCTTTTTCCTATCCCGAAAGTGCGCGGATTCTCGACACGATCTCTTTTGCTGTGCCTAAAGGAAGTACCCTGGGAATCATTGGCGAAACTGGCAGTGGCAAATCCACGATCATCAAACTGCTTCTGCGTCTTTATGACCCGCAAAAAGGGCGCATTTACCTTAAAGGACAATGGCTAAAGACGATCGACAAAAAAAATTTACACAAGCAATTCGGCGTTGTTTTACAACGCGATATCTTATTTGCGGATACGATCTATGAAAATATTCGTTTGAATCGCGAATTGACAAAAGAGCAGATCGAGAAAGCTATTGAACAAGCTCAAGCCCAAGAGTTCATCGATAAGTTACCAGAAGGCTGGGATTATGAATTAGAAGCCAAAGGAACGAATTTGTCAGGTGGCCAAAAGCAACGGGTCTTATTAGCCAGAGCTTTAGCCGGACCTCCGGAAATTTTAGTTTTAGATGATTCTTCATCGGCTCTGGACTACAAGACCGATGCCCAACTGCGCAAAGCTTTAAAAGAGTTGACTGACACGACGAAGATCCTGATTGCGCAACGGATCAGCTCGATCCAGCAAGCGGATCAAATCTTAGTGTTAGATAAAGGTCAGATCGTCGGTATCGACACCCACGAAAAATTACTGGCGACCTGTCCGATTTATCAAAATATTTATCGTTCTCAAGGAGGTGATACAGATGGCACAAACTAAAAAACGTCGTGATAAGCCCAAAGATCTCAAGGGGACATTGTTGCGCTTAGGCCGATATCTTTATCGATTCAAGGGCCTCTTGATCATTTGTGTCATTTTGAGTATCGCCAGTAATTTACTGATGCTTTTAGGGCCGTTGTTGTCTGGTTATGCGATCGATGCGATTCAACCTGGTCCTGGTAAAGTGATCTTTGAACGGGTCTTCTTTTATTGTGGCTTGATGTTGATTTTTTATTTGATTTCGTCGATCTTGAGTTACGTAATCTCGATTTTGATGATCCGTTTGAGTCAAAATGTGGTCCGTGTCTTACGACAAGATCTTTTCAACAAATTAGCCAAATTACCAGTCGGCTTTTTTGATCAAAATCCAATCGGCGATATCATCTCACGTTTTACCTACGATACCGATAACGTCAACACTTCCTTGGCTAATGATACTATCCAGATCTTGAGCAGCTTGATCACTGTGATTGGCTCGTTGATTATGATGATCATGATTTCACCAGAACTTGTGACTGTTTTTGTGATCACTGTACCTGCTTCGGTGTTATTGACCCGCTTTTTGATCAAGAAATTTCAACCTCTTTTCTCCCGACGATCTCGTGTCTTAGGAGAAATGAATGGCTTGGCCGAAGAATTGACTTCTGGTCAGCAAACGATCAAAGTCTACAATCAAGAAGAAAATACGATCGACCGTTTTGAAAAAAAGAACAAAGAAGCCGTGGATGCTTATTATAACGCGGAATATTATGGTAGTATGACGGGTCCTTCCGTCAATTTCATCAACAATTTGTCGCTATCTTTGGTTTCAGTTCTAGGGGCTATTTTGTTCCTATATCAACGGATTTCACTAGGAAGTTTATCTTCTTTTGTGTTGTATTCGCGAAAATTTTCTGGTCCGATCAATGAATTGGCTAATATCTTTACGGATATCCAATCCGCCTTGGCTGCCGCTGAACGAATTTTTTATTTGCTTGATGAAGACAATGAAGTCAGCGACGTCAAAGATGCCCATGTCTTTGAAGAAGTCCATGGCGATGTAGCTTTTGACCATGTCAAATTCGGCTACGATCCAGAACGTCCGATCATCCATGATTTGAGTCTGACCGTAAAAAGCGGCCAATTGATCGCAATCGTTGGTCCGACCGGGGCCGGGAAGACGACTATCGTTAATTTGCTGATGCGCTTTTACGATCCTGATCAAGGCGTGATCACTCTTGATGGCTTTGATATCAAAAAAGCAACGCGCAAAAGCTTGCGGGGGGCCTATGCGATGGTGCTTCAAGATACATGGCTATTTACTGGTAGTATTTTTGAAAATTTGGCATATGGCAATGAGAAAGCAACGATCGAGGATGTTCAAAAAGCTGCCCAATCCGCTCACATCGATAGTTTTATCGAACAATTACCAAATGGTTATGATACTGTCTTGGATGAGGCAGGCGCTGGTTTATCACAAGGTCAAAAGCAATTGCTGACGATAGCGCGTGCCTTCTTACTCGATAGTGACCTACTGATTTTAGATGAAGCCACTTCTAATGTCGATACTCGTACCGAACGACTAGTTCAAGATGCCATGCAAGAATTGATGGCTGGAAAAACTAGTTTTGTCATTGCTCACCGCCTATCGACCATCGTCAACGCTGATAAAATTTTGGTCGTCCAAGATGGCAATATCGTCGAGCAAGGCAATCATCAAGAACTATTGGCAAAAAATGGCGTTTATGCCGATTTATATCAAGCTCAATTTGAAGAATAATGAAAGTATGGTTAAAGGACTCCTCTGTAAGATCGATCAGAGGAGTCCTTTTTTTGTTTGAAAATCAAGCAAAGACGACAAAAATCGAATGACTCTAATTAATCTTAGTTAGAGCTACTCAGGATTCATTATTAGACATAAAGATCAAATGTGAAGGATGAGACGAGATCCATGCTCCACATTGTTTCTTTAGTTATAGACATATGATCTAGTCGCATTTTTCCAACAAAAAACTCTCGATAGAAATGACATTCTATCGAGAGTTTTCATTTTTAATAATAGATTAAATCAAGCTACCTAGTGGTGTGTAATCCAAAACCAAGTCACCTGCGACTGCTTCATGGACCAAATGCCCTTTATAAGTGTTGGTCCCACGATACAAAGCAGAATTGTTTTTAAGCACTTCATTAAGAGGAGCGCTTGCCAATTCTTTTGCAAAATTCACGGTGACATTACTTAAGGCATAAGTAGCGGTTTGTGCGACGGCACCAGGCATGTTGGCAACGGCATAATGAAGGACGCCTTCTTCGACGTAAGTTGGATCATCATGAGTCGTGACGTGTGTTTCCGTTTCAAAGATTCCACCTTGGTCAACAGCTACGTCAACAATTACTGATTTATCAGGCATATCAGCTACCATTTCACGAGTGACCAAAGTTGGCGCTTTATGACCTGGAAGTAGGACAGCACCGATAACTAAATCAGCTGTTTTCAGTTGTTCGGCAATATTAATTGGGTTTGAAACAAGTGTTTGAACACGGCCTTTGAACTGTTCATCTAATTCTTTCAAGCGGTCGACATTGACATCCAAGATCGTCACATTACCACCTAAACCATTGGCGATTTGGGCCGCATTGGTACCGACCACACCACCGCCGATAACGACGACGTTTCCTTGACGAACGCCTGGTACGCCGGCCAATAAGATTCCTTTACCGCCTTTGGGACTTTCCAAAAATTCGGCCCCGATTTGAGCCGCCATCCGTCCCGCAATTTCACTCATTGGTGAAAGTAGTGGTAAGCTTTTATCTTCTAATTGCACATTTTCAAAAGCGATGGCATTGACTTTGGCGTCAAGTAAAGCTTTTGCAGCAGGTTTATTGGCTGCTAAATGTAAATAAGTAAACAATAGTAAGTCTTCACGGAAATATTTGTATTCTTCTTCAAGTGGTTCTTTTACTTTGATGACCATTTCTTGGGCCCAAACTTCAGCAGGGTCATCGGAAATCTTAGCGCCAACTTCAAGATAAGCTTCATCAGAAATAGCAGATCCTAGACCTGCATTTTTTTCGACGAGTACTTCATGGCCAGCTTCGATCAATTCGTGGACACCGATCGGCGGTAAGGCCACGCGATTTTCATTGTTCTTGATTTCCTTAGGTATTCCGATCTTCAAATAAATCACTCCAAATTTAAGATATGTGAATAGTATATCGAAAAAGACTTGTAAATTCAAAAATTCTCACGTTAAATGAAATAATTATTTTTAGCCGACGTTATTTTAATACTTGATTTCAGAAAAGATGAAAATACTCAAAATACTTTCAATAAAGCTTCTGTAAGCTTTTGAAAATAAATAGAAACTTCTCGTGATCCTGTTATTATTAAGAATTTATTAAGGAAAATCACGGTCATTGCTTTTCAATTTCTTCTAATTCAAGGCTTAAACTTTCCCATTGGCTTAGAAGGTCTTCTTCTTTTTCTTGGGCTTCTTTAATGGCCGACGCTAATTCATTTAATTTGAAGGAATCATTGACGATTTCTGGTAAAAACATTTCTTTTTCCCAGGCTGCAATGTTTTCATCTAATTTGGCGGTTGCTTCTTCTAATTCTGTGATCTTACGCTTTATGCGACGTTGTTCTTTTTGCTTTTCCTTTTGTTCTTGGAAAGATTCTTTTCCAGAAGCAGGCGTCTCTTTGACTTGTTCACTTTCAGAGAGAGCCAATAATTCAGCTTCTTCGCGTTTTTTCTCCAGATAATAATCATAATCACCCAAATAAAGCTTACTGCCTTTCTCAGACAATTCGATGACTTTAGTAGCGATCCGATTGATAAAATAACGGTCGTGGGATACAAAGAAGATCGTTCCAACAAAATCGATCAAAGCATTTTCCAATACTTCTTTGTTATCGATATCCAAGTGGTTGGTCGGTTCATCAAGGAGTAAAAAGTTATCTTGATCCATCGCCAGCTTCGCTAAAGCAACGCGAGCTTTTTCGCCGCCACTTAAAAGGGCGATCGGTTTGTCGACGTCTTCACCCGAAAAGAGGAAAGTTCCCAGTACATTGCGGATCTCACCTTCAGGAGTGGTGGGATGTTCATCCCACAATTCGTGGAGGATCGTTTTGTTCTTGTTTAGTTCCGCTTGTCCTTGATCATAATAGCCGATGCTGACATTGGCGCCGAATTTTGGCTTTCCTTTAATAAACGGGATCTGTCCGATCAACGATTTTAAAAGCGTCGATTTGCCGATCCCATTTGGTCCGACGAGAGCGATCGCTTCTTGACGCCGAATGTCTAAATCGATGGGTTTTGACAAGATTTCATCAGGTGTGTAGCCAATAGCGGCGTCTTCCAGTTGAAGCACGATATTTCCAGAGGGTTTGGCGACATTGAATAGGAAATGCGCCGATTTTTCATCGCCTTGGGGACGGTCTAGGCGCTCCATCTTTTCTAATTGTTTTCGTCTACTTTGAGCCCGTTTGGTGGTTGAAGCGCGAACCAAATTGCGCGCGACGAAATCCTCCAATTTGTTGATTTCAGTTTGTTGTTTTTCATAAGCTTTCCAGTCAGAGGCCAGTTGTTCTTCTTTTAATTCCAGATAGCGGGTATAGTTTCCTTTGTAATGATGCATTTTATGGCGACTGAGCTCGTAAATTTCAGTTACGACTTGGTCCAGGAAATAACGGTCATGGCTGACGATCACAAGCGCTCCCGAATAGCCCTTCAAATAAGTTTCTAACCAATTGAGTGTTTCGATGTCCAAGTGATTGGTCGGTTCATCTAAGATCAAAATGTCTGGTTTTTGGAGTAATAATTTAGCTAAAGCAAGACGCGTTTTTTGTCCACCTGAAAGATTTTCGATCGGTTGATCAAAAAAGCTAGGATCAAAATTGAAGCCATGCAAGACGGTCCTGATCTCACTTTCATAGCCATAGCCATTTTTTTCATGAAAGTCATGCTGGATGCGGTCATATTCTTTTAAAAGTCTTGGGTAAGCTTCTGAATGTGGATCTATCTGACTGATTTGGGCCTCTAAGTCATGCATCTGACCTTCCATTTGGCGAACTTCTTTAAAAGCATCCAACATTTCTTCCCAGACTGTCAAATTGGAAATGAGCCCAGTATCTTGGGCCAAATAGCCCATTGTGACTGTTTTGTTTTTGGTGATGACGCCTTCATCAGGAGCTTCGATCCCGGCGATGATTTTTAACAAAGTCGATTTACCGGCGCCGTTTCGCCCTACCAGACCGATCCGACTTTGCGAACTGATCTCAAAATAAATATGATCAAATAAGCTCTCCGCACCAAATAAGCGAGCCACTTGATTAGCCTGTAATAGTATCATAATATCCTCACTTTAAAAATGTTAATAACTAGCCTTAGTCTACCACAGTTTAACCAAACTAGAAAGCAACAGAAAAACACGCCCAAACGGCCTTTTTATTTTTTTGGAATTTTGTGAGCAATCAAATTGCTTTTTATTCTACTTATCTGATATGATAGGAAACGTAAAAGTGAACTATTCACAAACGGAGGTAAAAAAATTGAAAGATAGTCAAATTCCCAAGGCAACGGCGCGCCGTTTACCCTTGTATTATCGCTACTTGCGAATTTTAAACAATGCTGGTAAGACCAAAGTTTCCTCAACTGAATTGAGTGAAGCTGTTCAGGTTGATAGTGCGACGATCCGTCGCGATTTTTCTTATTTTGGTGAACTAGGTAAACGTGGTTATGGTTATGATGTGGAAAGTTTGATGAACTTTTTCGCCAAAACATTAAGTGACGATCAAATGACCAATGTGGCCCTTGTCGGCGTCGGTAATCTCGGCAGTGCCTTACTAAAATATAAATTTCATCAAAGCAATAGCATCCGTGTCAGCGCCGCCTTCGATGTCAATCCTGAAATCGTGGGCCGCATCGTGGACGGGATCCCAGTTTATCCGATCACTGATTTAAAAGAACAAATCGCCATCCAACAAATCGACGTGGCTATTTTGACGGTGCCGGCTCAACAGGCACAAGATACCTTCAACTCACTCGTTGATGCAGGAATCAAAGGTGTGTTGAATTTTACGCCAGCTCGTATCGTGACTAAAGAAGGCGTCCTCGTTCAAAATGTCGATTTGACCAACGAATTACAAACGCTGATCTACTTTTTACATTCTGGCAGTAACGACAATGAATAAGACCGAAAAAGCAAGGCGAAAATTTTCGCCTTGTTTTTTTGGTGCGCCCTGCATGGGTAATCACTTGGCGGTGAAAGTCCGCTACAGGCTTGGCAGTAGGAACTGTTAG
>JBFLGC010000021.1:0-43532 GCA_041859945.1 Tetragenococcus sp. | reverse complement strand
TGTGGTGCACTTATTTGTTATTTTTCATTCAGAAAATTTTGTTTGTTTTCACTTGACTTTATATAGTTAGTCTTTCTTGTCCTTTTTTCTCTTGTAAAAAATCATAAAAGCAGAAACCTGCCACTACAAATAAGGGAAATGCTAAAATGAACGCTAAGAGTTGGCTGCCAATCAAAGTTACGACACCAGCCACTAAGTAACAAAGCGCCGCTCCTAAAAAATATCGTTTATTGGTCAGAAAAAGACTAGCTACAAAGGCCAAAATCAAGACGATGACCACCGTAAACGTAAACCAGGAACCCAAGGTTTTGAATAACCCCATCCCTTCGTCTGTGGTCAGTCCCTTTACTAAATCACCAAAAACCGGAAGAAAGGTTGCTTGATAGTCCACTTCAGTCATCTGATTGGTGATCATGGCGAAGCTTCCTAAAAATAAGGTGATCAACCCCACTGTGATCCAACTGACCCAGAGTTCTAATTTTTTATGCAGAATGATCGTCTCCTTTCTTTGTGATCCACGCTTCACGTTGGGAAGAGCCTTGATAGCTACAAGCGATTTCCTCATAACTTACGGTCTGCCGAGCCTTGGCTTTGTTCCAATCATGCCAACCTTCAGGCAACAGTTGCCTATCAAAATGGCAGTCTTGAAAACGGACTTTAGCATAGTCACGCCACGGTCGGCCTAAATAATAGGGGCTGGCTCCTGAGATTTCACACTTTTTAAAAAGTAGACCAGCTTGATCTTGGGGAGTTGCAGCAGCCGTTACATAGTTCGGACTGCTACTATTTTTCACTTTTAGTTGACAGGATTCAAACGTTGCTTGGCCGCCCCCAAAAATAAAATCCACTGTCCCAGAGATCCAACAATTTAGAAAGCAACTAGTTTGTTGGTTGAATTTTCGTTTGATCCAAGGACTGTCCATGAGTGAGCCATCTTTATTTGTTTCCGGTAAAGGCCCCAAACAAAGGGTATCTTGATAAGCATCCAATCGGCAAGCATCTACACAGATATTATTACCTTCCAGATAGAGTGCCACTGCTTGGCCTACCTTTTCACCAGGCCCTGCTGTATTGCGGATAAGCAAATTTACTAAGTGGACATTTTTCGCATTCACAAAGACGGTGGCCGTTTGAAAAGTCGTTCTCAGCTTGCCCTCCTCATCCCTTTGAATAGCGGACCAATCCCCAGTGATAATGACTTCACCGATGCCCTGGATCCATAAATCATCTTGATAAATTTTGATATTTTCTTTATAAAGGCCACTTTCGACTAGTATCTGACAAGTTTCAAACTCTTGCGCCTGATCGATAGCCGCTTGGATTGTTGAAAAAGCCAGCTTTGCGCGTTTTGAAACTAAGAGTTGCTTCATAGTTTTTCCCGCAAAAAGCTTTTCCAAGCTTCGCGCATTTCCTTTGTTTCTTGATGGCCACCTGTCAAAACCCGCGACCGCCAATTGTCAGCTTGATCAAAACGGAGATACTCTTTTTTTAATTCTCGATCTAAATGAGCGACTCCTTTGGGTGGACATAACGAATCATTGCGTCCAACCAAGCTCAAACGGGCACGGGGCGCTATCAATTTTTGGATGTCAGCTGTGCTGTGGTGGGCTAAGATGCCGGGAAGGTAATAATAAAAATTATGATGGTCCAATCCGCGTGAATCGATCAAGGCTTCATACTCTGCCTGACCACAAATATCTATTACCACTTTGACACGTTCGTCTAAAGCACCTAGCCACCAACTCATCATGGCCCCCATCGACATGCCCATCGTAGCGATACGCTTGGAATCGACTTCTTCACGTCCACTTAAGTAAGTCAGAAATTGCTGATCATCGTACAAGCGCAGCCCCCATAGCGTATGCCCTTTCAATAGAAACTCTTTGAACAATTCGCTTTCTTTCTTTCCTTGACGTTCACCAAACCCCCACATATCGATAGATCCGACTGCATAACCTAAGCCGACCAAGGTATCTAAATAACTTTTCGGTTGCAAGTAATCACTACTTTTGAGAAGCTCACTTTTCCCAACTTCAAAATGGCCACCATGGGAATGATTAAAAATCACCAAAGGATAGGGTGCTTGACCAGTGTTAGGATAGGCAAGGTAAGCCGGAACCGTTTCGATTTCATTTAAAGTAAGTTGTAAACTTTCGATCGTATATTTTTCAGTTTGCTTTTTTTCTAAAAGAACATCCTCTGGCGTAACGGCCAGAGAAGTTCCTAAAAATTGGCGAAGTTCATTTCTTTCCATCAGTCATTCACTTCTTCCTGATAGATTTTACCATTCACTTTGCAAGCATGCCATTCGATTTCCTGACTATTTTCGATATGGTAGCTTTCACCTACGACACCATCGATCGAAACATGATCAAAGCTGATATTTTCGGCACAACCGATATAAAATCCACTCTTAGTCATTTCCTCGATGCCCGTCATCATGGCTGGTTTTCCTGGTGTCGCGTTTTCAGCCATTGAAATAGCAACATTTTGAAAACTGATTTCACTCACCGGTTGTTCAGATAGGCCATAGATAAAACCAGCTGAGGCATTGACATTGCGCGCCGTGATATTGGCAAAATGAATCCGCTGAAACTGTGGTGTTTCTTCTGTGATCGGATAAGGTGTTTTATCCCAAACGTATTTATCCTTGCCACGCGGTCCACAGAAATAATACAAATTCATAATGAACGGGCACATCACCTTGTCCATCACAATATTATTGATCCGAATGTCTTCCACGATACCACCACGACCGCGACGAGATTTGATGCGAATGCCACGATCTGTTTCTTGAAAGACACAATTACTGATGGTCACATTACGAATATCGCCGCTCATTTCACTGCCTAATACGACACCACCATGACCATGGACCATTTGACAATTGCTGATCGTGATATTTTCGCAAGAAACGCGTTTTGCCGTATCCTCTGTTCCTGCTTTGATGGCGATGCAATCATCGCCCACATCGATTTGGCAGTTGCTGATACGAACATTTTTACAGGATTCTGGATCGATACCGTCCGTGTTTGGTGAATCAGCGGGATTTTTGATTTTGATATTATCCACGGTCACGCCGTAACAAAGAATCGGATTGATCGTCCAACTAGGTGAATCAATGATAGAAAAATCACGTAAGGTCACATTTTCGCAAGAATCAAAACTGATCAATTTCGGTCGTGGATACTTTAAATTTTTTCGGTCTTCACGATGTAAGTACCACCATTTTTTCCCATTGCCATTTAATAAACCAAAACCAGTTACAGCAATATTCTTCGCATCTTCAGCATAAATACAAGAAGTATAAACACTGCGTTTGACCCCTTCCCAACGTGAAGTGACCGTTGGATAATCTTCTTGTTCATCGGAAAACTTCAAAACACTGCCGGGTTCTAAGAAAAGTTCAATATTACTTTTTAAAATAATCGCTCCTGTATAAAATTCTCCAGCTGGGACGATCACACGACCGCCACCATTTTTAGCTAGCTTAGTAATAGCCTGATCGATAGCTTCTGTAACTAGACTACCATCTGGTTTTGCACCAAAATCAACAATTGAAACTTCCATTTTTACTGTATATCCTCCTTCTCATTCAATGGTTCAAGCAAAAGAGTTGCTTGTAAAAAGGCTCCAAATCCTTTAAAGTCATTGGTGATGATCGGTTCGCTAATGTAATAGACAAACGTTCCATCGCGATGGTCCTCCCCACCCAATCCTGCCACTTGGCAATTATGGATCAAGTTTACCCAGCCTTCCTCGGTAAAATGAACAAATACCTCGGTCAAACCACGGTAACTTTTTTCTAGAAAAACTTGCCAAGAATCATCTAATATCCCTAATTTAATGGCTTTTGCCGTGGCACAAACAATCATACTTGAGGCTGAGGCTTCAAGGTAATTACCACGGCGATTTCCTTGGTCTAATACCTGATACCAGACCTGGCTTTGCGGATCTTGAACCTTTACCAAGGCCTTCAGACATTTGGTAAATAATTCTTGTAAGGGCGTAAAATCAGCCACAGCTTTTACGATTTTCATCGTATCGACTAAAGCCATCATATACCAGCCCATAGCTCGTCCCCAAAAATTTGGTGAATGTCCAGTCTTAGGATCCGCCCAAAATTGGCTTTTCTTTTCATCCCAAGCATGGTAGAGCAGTCCTGTTTTTTGATCCACCGTATGTTCGTAACATAAAGTAAATTGTTTGAAAACATCTTCTAAGCCTTGTCCATCTTTGAATGTCACTAAATACTCGGCATAAAAAGGCGCCCCCATATATAGACCATCTAACCACATTTGATTGGGATAGATCTTCTTATGCCAAAAGCCACCATCTGACGTTCGAGGCATTTTTTGGAGTTGTTCATATAAAGTATCCATCGCCAACTTGTATTTACTGTCCTTTGTTTCTTGATACAACAGGAATAACAGTTTCCCATTATTTACAAAATCGATATTCATTTTACTTTGGTCATAATTTTTGATTGTTCCATCAGCTTGGATATAGCAATCCATGGTGTCTTTGATGTAGTTAAAATACTGCTTATCCCCGGTTTGTTCATAAGCGATTTTGACACCCAGCAAAACGACACCGATATCATAAGACCATTTGCCATGATATCTTTTTTCATTGGGTAATAATTCGTAGCGTTCTACTAAAGTATTTAGTGTGCGTTGCGAAAGTTTCATTTTAAGAGGTCCCTTCTATATTTTCACTTATGAGCGGATGCTATCGTCTGTTTTTCAAATTTATCTTCTCGGTTAGGCGTAAACTCTATCAAGATCAATTTTCCTATATAACCGATGACCGCACCCACAAAACCGATCCCTACCATAAACAGTAAGGCCGGTGAATATTTGGAAACTAATAGATAGCTACCTATGATCAGCGTCCAAGAAATGATCGAATAATGCAGATAACCTAATCCTAACATAGCCGATCCTTTCAAGATTTCCTTGATCGACTTATACGTCGTAGCTGCCATGATCGTATAGCTATGTGAGAAAATAAAGACAAGGAGGATCAGTGCTAAAACATTGCCCGTTTTGATGTACCAGATCTTGGTCGTAAAAATATTCACGACGACGACACCGATCGGTACAATCTGTAACCAGCTGATCACTAAGGATTGACGATAGCGTTCTTTAAAATAGCGCCAAAAACTCTTGGTGATCGCCGGTTTCTCTTTTAAGCGAAACCAACGATCATAATACTTCATCATCGCATACGTGGCTGGACCGATCGAAAAAATCCCTAAGCCAAGGACCGTAAATACGACCCATAAGAGATTTAAATAGAATACCGTCAATATAGCGATCAAGACATCATTCATACGATTTATTTTTTCGATGGTCATTTCATTTCCAACCTTTCTTAGTAGATCCCATCTTCGCCGACTTTTTTAGCTAGATTATTCGCTAAAACAACGAGGATTAAACCAACAACTCCTTTAAACATCCCAACAGCCGTTGAATAACTCAATTGTCCATTCTTGATCCCAGCCGTATATACGAAGGTATCAAAAATTTGAGCGACTTCTTTATTCATTGAATTCATGAGTAGGAACATATGCTCAAAGCCCATATCCAAAACATTCCCGATCTTGAGGATAAACAAAGTTACGATTGTCGGCCGGATACAGGGTAAAGTGACGTGCCACATTTTTTTAAGTTTACCAGCACCATCCATTTCAGCCGCTTCATATAACTGCTCATCAACATTGGTAATAGCCGCTAGATACACGATAGTTCCCCAGCCAGAGCCTTTCCACATCTCTTGTAAAATGTACATTGGTCGTAGCCAATGCGGATTGGTCAAGAAAGCTATTTTCTCACCACCAAAGTTTTCAATGATGTTATTGATGACACCACCCTCAGTTGTCAATAATACGTAAAAGATCGAAACAACGATAACCCATGACATGAAGTGTGGTAAGTAAATGATCGTTTGGATCGACTTTTTGAACGCTTTGTTTTTGATTTCATTGATCATAAGCGCTAATACAATAGGTAAAGGAAAAGCAAAGACGATATCTAAACCGAAAATCATCAAGGTATTTTTCAGTAGCATCCAAAAAGTATCTTCAGAGAAAAGACGAATGAAATGCTTCAATCCTACCCAAGGGCTTCCTAAGATTCCTAGAAAGGGTTGATAATCTTGAAAGGCAATAACTAACCCCCCCATAGGTAGATATTTGAAAATAATAAAATAAAGAATGCCGGGTATCAACATGATATATAAAGCATGATTTGTTTTTATTTGCCCCCATTTTTTCTTTCGTTGACGTATTTTTTGTTGTTTCGCGTCTAATTCAGGTAAAGCATACGATTTTGATTCCATTGATTTGATTCCTCCATTTCTTGTCTTTCACTTAACAAACTCATCATACGTTATCAAACAAATTACGTATATAATCATTTTCTCTTTATGTAAGCGAATACAGATTTTTACAACTTAAATGCTCCTTCATTTTATAAATGATCATCTAGAAAACAGTTACATATCAAGGTTTCGATCGCTTTTGATCACTTTTGAACATGTAAGAATGATTATATACGTTATGAATGAGTCGTGATACATTAAGCTTAACAAGAAAATACTTATAGGAGGCACTGTTATGCAATCAGTTTCAAAAAAGAATCGTGTTAAAACATCCACGAGTGAAAAAGTAGTAAAAATAGTCATCGTTTTATTCCTACTATTCTTTACCTTAATTTGTTTATTACCCTTTTTAAATGTCTTAGGAAGCTCCTTTGCCACATCAGGTGAAATGTCCACGCGTAATTTCATTATCATCCCGCGGACCTTTACACTAGATGCTTACCGTTATATTTTATCGACACCAACTATTTTCAAAAGTATCGGTGTTTCGATCTTTGTAACAGTACTTGGTACAATTGTTAGTATGATCTTCACCTCTTTTATGGCCTATGCCCTTTCCCGCAAATATCTGCATGGTCGTTCGTTCTTCAACTTTCTCGTTGTTTTTACCATGTTGTTTAGCGGAGGTATGATCCCTTCTTTCTTAGTTGTGAAAAACTTAGGGTTGATCAATTCCCTCTGGTCTTTGATTTTACCATCAGCTGTCAGTGCCTATAATATGATCATTATGCGTAACTTCTTTCAAGGTATCCCTGATAGTTTAGAAGAATCCGCTAAAATGGACGGTTGCTCTGACTGGGGTGTCTTCTTTAAGATCATCTTGCCTTTATCCTTACCTTCGATTGCGACAATTTCCTTATTCTATGCGGTCAACTACTGGAATACCTATCAATCAGCCATCCTTTATATCAATGATTCCAACAAATGGCCGATCCAAGTGTTACTGCGTCAAATCGTCTTAGTATCCAGTGGCCTGAATGCCGATTCAGCCGCAGTTGACGTCGTTCCACCAGCACAATCCGTAAAAATGGCCGTTATCGTGATTGCGACCTTACCAATGTTGATCGTTTATCCATTTGTTCAAAAATACTTTGTTAAAGGTGCCATGGTGGGTTCTGTGAAAGGATAATAGACAAATTAAAACCATAAAAAGCCATTCCAAGCTGGAATGGCTTTTTGTCTTCTTTTTCAGTGCCCATCATACCAACTAAATCACCCTATATTTGCCTTTGTGTCTAGGATTAAAAATTCTTTGAAATGTCTAAACCCGCTTTGATTTGTCAGGATTACTTTAAAATGATTAAACTCGCATCAATGACATCGATTTTATGTTGCTTACGCATTATCGTTGCAAATTCACTATAAAGAAAATAAAAATGGGTTCGAATCACTACTTTTCGTTAACACGCAGTGATTCGAACCCATTCATTTGTACGAATAAACTTCTGTAAATGCTAGTCGTGTACTTTAGTTCCTTTATGTCTCAAATAACTCAAAATAGCAACTAACAACAGACTTATTCCACCAATGATCGTAAACATTAAATGATCTTCTTCACCAGTTTGTGGAAGTCGCCCTTTTCCTTTGTTATTCCCTGAATGATTTGACTTTCCTGGTTTGTTTGGTACTTTTGCTTGTTTCTTTTCTAACTCTTTGATCGCCTTCTCTAAAGTATCATAGGCATCGCTCACTTCTTGTTGCGTCGCATCTTCTTTAGCTACCACAATTTCTGCGTTATCCAAAGCTTCTTGGAATAACTGCCATGACTCTGAGGTATACTCTTTTTCTGACTTTGCTTTACTATCAGCAATTAATTGGTTCAATTGAACAATACTTACTAAACCAGCCTCTGCTTTGGTCATTGCCTCTTTGGCCTGATCGACTTCTTCTTGAGTCGCTCCATCGTTATCAAGCGTTTCCTTCACAAGTTGCTTGGTTTCAGTATACTCTTGCCAACTTACTTTGGTATAATCTGTGTCAGTTTTCTTTTCTGCTTGTGTGAACCAAGCTTTTAATTCGTTGATTTCTACTAAGTTAGCAAAAGCACTTTGGAGTTGATTTATTTGAGCCGTGACTTCACTTTGAGTCGCATTTTCTTTTAATTTTTTTGCCTGTTCATAGGCTTCCCAACTCTCTTTAGTATAATCATCCTTAGCTCTTTCTTTAGCCGTTAACTCCGTAACTAATTGATCAAAGGCTTCACGATTCACTTCTTGACTCAATGAAAAGCTCGAAAATTTTGCCGTATTTAGATTGTGTAATTGATTAGAGACTTGGTTTCCATCCACAGCTAAGCCAACGTACACTTTTTTGTTCATAGGAATTTCCTTTGAACCGATTTCTATCCAATCGTCTTTTCCATTCACTGAACCAAATGCTTGGTAAGTATCTCCTTTGCGAACCAACTTCAAAAAATAACCTTGGAAATTACCCGCTTCATCTTTCATTGGAACATCTTCAATCATAGCTATTCCAGAAGCATCGCCAGCTTTTTTAGAGTCTAAATTTTCGTCGATTTCATCAAAAGTGCCATTGGTTTCAGAGCGTCCCACCAAATAGGCCGCGAAAGGATTACGATACATCTTGGTTACTTTTCCTGTTTCCGGGTTCTTGACTTCATACTCATAACCTTTTGTGAAAGAAACGCCTAAGGCAGCTGCCTTGTCCCCAGCATCTAGGCCTTCGCGGATCATCAAACCAGCAAAGGCATGGTGATCGATCGGTGCCATTTCATCTACTTTGACGATTACCTCGCCATCGCCGTACATCTCTTGATAAGCATAATGGAAATTATCAGCTGGTCCTGAGATTTTGCCTGAACCTTTTACAGTTATTTGGCTATCATCTAATGATAACCAACCCGGAATTGCTGGATCCCCGATGTCCGTCGACTGCCACTCTCCCGTTTCTGTCTCTGTATTGACATGCACGGCTACTGCTGTCGCTTGTGTTTCTAAGCCGTTCGTGTCTATTGCCATCGCAGTCACAAAATGCGTCCCATCAGACAAATTGGTAGTAAACTGATAGGTATTTTCTGTTGAAGGTGAATACACCGTTCCGATGTGCCCAGTTGAATCATAAAAATCGACTTTAGCAATATCGGTAGCATCATCCACCATAGCCTCGATGGTGATTTCTTCATTATTTTTAAAAATTTCATTATTAGCTGGCTGCACGATTTCTATTTCCGGATTTTGTGGAACTTCAACATTTGCTACAATTTCATTGAGATATTCTTCTAGATAGGTGTAGCCTTCGTCAGTGATTTCCATGCTGTCCTCAGGGTTCGTTGGATCGAGGTGATTTGCTTCTTCCCACGAATCAGGCAGGCCATCCCGATCGGCGTCTTCTGTTTTATCCCGGTGTATCTCTTCTACAGGATACCCGCCAACTTCTGCCTCATTATTGACAAAACGACCCTTTCCCTGCTCTACTTCTTTTTTCAAACGACCATCGACAGCATCTTGTTTTGGAGCAGTGGCCCCGGCCTTTTCTAAGACCTCAGCATAAGCCACTTCCGCGCTAGTTGTCTGTAGAGCTTCCGGCGTCGTGCCATCCATTGGAAATTCGACTTCGGAAAAATTAGTAAACTCTTTCGCGCCACCGCCATAAGTAATACCTAAACTATTGTCAGCCGAAACTTCAGGATTTCCTTCCAACACATTGCCATTCACGTAAAAATTCCCAGGTTTGTCTTTTTCTCCAGCATTGATGATTTGATTGGCTACTTCCTCTCGGGTTCCAGGGCCCGCCTTTAGATAGTTATTGACCATATTCGAATTAGCCCGGCCGCCCCCATAGGTATTATTAAAACCCCAATTGTAAATAGCATTGTTCCGAAAATCGAAAGTACCTACATGATCATTATCATCGGCTTCGACGGTTCCACCGCCAAAACGAGGCATCCTTGAGGTATGAGTAGAAAGCAAGTTATGGTGATACGTGGTATTCACACCACCCATAATGGCTCCATAGCCATGGCGTCCTTTAGTATGTCCACTCATTGTCAAACTTTCTGAAATCAAGGACCATTGGACCGTCATATTTTCAGCACGATATAAAGACATCGTTTCGTCCGTTCCCCAGGAAGTGGACAAATGATCGATCATCACATTACGCATGCTGCGGCCCCAGATAGCATCCATGGAATCACTACTCAATACATTTTTGACACCTGGTCGAAAACGTAAGTGCCGAATGATCACATTTTCAGAATCACTCATATTCGTTTCAAAGCCCGCAATCGTGATCCCGTCTCCTGGTGCTGATTGGCCAGCAATGGTAATATTCTTTCGCTTACGTAAATTCAAAGTGGATTGAAGATCAATCACCCCGGCAACATCAAAGACGATAAAACGATCATCTTGGCTGACTGCATCACGTAACGACCCAGGAATGGGTTCTTTATCATTGCCATTGTCTTCCAGTGTAGTAACAATAAAAACTTCTCCTTTGCGACCGCCAGAAGTATAGCGGCCACCGCCCTCTGCACCTGGAAAGGCCAAAATATCACTCGGGTAAGGATAGGGTTCATTTTCGTCTGCCGCAACATTCACGTTGGGTGCTATCATTCCTAATACACAAAAACTTAGTAATAGCGTACTTAATGATTTTTTGATTGTTTTTGTTTTCATTTATTTCCTCCATCTATTATTTAGGGGTAACATAACTCACGTTGTCAGACCGTGCAATATCATTAGGAATGACACGATAAGCCAGATATGAAGCGTCACCTTCAGAGATCAAGATACCTTCTGGACCGACGACCTCAACAAAAGCGACATGGCCATACAATTCGTGATATCCAGCAACTCCTTGCTTAAAGCTGATCACAGTCCCTGCTTTGGGCTCATGCGAAACTTCATAGCCTTGCTTTTTGCCTGTTGTTCCCCAGTCGGTGCCATTTCCCATATAATCGCCCACATAACCACCTAATTGATGTACCCGATTATAAGCAAACCAAGTACACTGGTCTGAGCCATAGGAACCAGAAACATTATAATTAGCCCCATTGAAAGCAGGATACTTGATTTTCTTCTGATAAAATTCAGGGATGTTTGCCAAATTAGAAGTAGCTTCACCTACTTTGGGCTCATCATATTTAGTCAGCCCATAAACAGCAATCAATGAGTTTAATTTATTGTTGTATTGAGTATCGGTGGCATACTTACCCATTAACTGTTGGGTGGCCTTGAGATAATTCTTAGCCTCCGAGCGCCAAACCGGTTTATAAAAATCACTATTTCCAGCGATTCCATTTTTGATCAATCGGACATAATCTTCCAGGGACTCTTTATAACTCGGATAGATCCGAAAAGCTGCCTGAATAGAATACATATTTCCTTGTCCGTTGTCTTCTAAGGTAGGTAAAGAAATCCCGGCTCCTTTGATCCCAAAAAGGTTATAGTAAGGAGCTATCGAAAGTCCACTTGAGCCAGAACCACTTTCTAAAATAGCTTGGGCGATCATAACAGAAGCAAACACCCCATTTTTCAAACCTAACTCTCGTGCCGATTCACCGATTTGTTCAACAAATTGTTTTGTAAGATCATTTTCAACAAAATTATAGGAAGCGGGATACTCCTTTATCAGTTTCTCTCCTTCTTCGGTCAAAGTCTTTTCTTGATCCCATTCTAAATAAAGATCTGGTTCGGGAACGTAATGATAGGTTTCGAATAAAGCAGCCTCATCCTTTTTAGCATCTGGCAAGATGGTAAAAAGTTGAATTCCCGGTACTCTTTCACGTTTTTCTTGCGTCTTTTTTTCATCAAGCTCTTTGATCGTTTTACTTTCTGAATCTTCTTCTAAAATCTCTAGAAAATCATCAGCAATCACGACTTTGTCTGCACTCAATAATATGCCCAATTTGTATGAATGCTTCGTTTTCCAAGCAACCAGATTTCCAGGTTTACCATTTTTAGCTGAAATTTCATTCAGACTTTTAATAATCGCTTCAGCGTCTTCGCCTAAATCGATGTCAAATATTTTCTGATAGACATATTGTGGTAGTTCAACGTTATTAAGTATTTTGTCTGCTTTTTTTGCATCTAAAGGAATCTCAGTTTCTTTTGCTGCTTGTTTTTCTTTTTCAGGAGCATGTAATAACTGCAAAACGATAGAAACGACGGCTGCCGACCATTCCTCTTCATAAGAATCAATAAGCGGGACTTCAAAGCCATGAAAGTCTGAACTTGAACTAGCTATTTTTTCATTCTCGCTTGCAATGAATCCACTAGTGTCAAAATCAGAATAGCTTGGTATTTCTGGTCGATCACTAATTATCGTTTCTGATTCATCCGCCAACGATTCTTTACTTGACGATTGCGTTTCTGAGGTTTGAGATTGGCTTGAACTAGTTGTTTCAGCATGAGATGTTGACTCTGTTGTTGAGCTTGACTCTGACGTTCCTGTTGTTTCTGTACTTGTACTCTCACTCGTTTCTTCGACTTCACTTTCAGAAACAGAATCAGAACTTTCCTGAGTTGGTTCCTCCGTTGAATCTTGTGAATGTAAAGTATCTGAAGCTGAACTCGTTTCTTCGGTAGTTGCCATCGAAGTGTCATCATTTTCATTACTGCTTGCTGTTATAGAACTATCTGTCGCTTCTATATCTTTACTTTTCTCAGTCGTGCTCGTTTCAGTCAAATCGATTGTCGTGGCAATAACGGGTAATGCTGAATTTGTTCCTAACACAATCAAACTAAATACGCTCACCAGTTTTGCTTTCTTATGTGACATACTTCAACCCCCTTCTATTTTCGAAAAAACAAAAAGCTAAGACTAGAAAAGCATCCTAGCTTTTTATCCATTCACTCTCTTTATTTATCGGAACGACGTTTTTTTAATATAACCGTAATTCCTGCAACAACTATCAGTACTATGCCAACGATCCAAATATTCGACTCTACTGAACCAGTTTGTGGTAAATAACCTTTTTTATGGTTATTATTTTTCCTTTCCTTATTCGTAGGATTAGTCGAACCTTTGTCTTGGCTAGTTTCTTCCACTTCAAGAGAATCTTTCGCTTTTGTCAGAGCAGTGATCATCTCTTTTAATTCATCAATCGTTGCCGTCTTTTCTTTTAGAATCTCTGTAGCTTCTTTCATAAGTGCCTCTAATTTTTTCAAGCTTTCTTCAGTATATTTCTCATGATTTTCCAGAAGCTCCTTGATTTCATTTAATAGGCCTTCTAATTTTGAATAATCGACTTCATCCGCAGGTTCTTCTGGATCTGGATTCGGATCAGTCTCTCCTTGAGAAGGGTCCCAACCTTTCAGAACATTTTTGACAGTCCACTCAGCGGCTTGTTCATCAGACAACTGTGGTCTATCTTTATTGACGCTAGCTCCAGGTCCATAATTATTATATTCATTTAAACGAGCATCTTTGGGTTCCATACCACTCATTGAAGACCAACCATCATCGCGTATATGCGCCCCTAATTCACTATCGCGAATTAAAACACTACCGATGGCATTAGGATTACCACCTGCTGGCCAAGGACGGCCTAAATAGACACTTTTAGCTGCTGCATCGCTTGTAAATTTACTATTTTGGATCATGATCCCATAAGGATTGTCGATCAAGGTACTTGCTGCTGTAATAAACCCATTATTGGGTGGTGTTTGCCTATCAATAGAATGGATCTCTGAATAATTGATGACCACACTGGCTTCGCCAAAAATAAAATCAACATCCCCTTCGATATAACATTGCGTATAATATTGAGTACCAGCACGAGTATATAACGTATCTTGGTTACCAATAAATCTTACATTTTTGAAATACATACGTTCTCCTTGAACATATGCTGCAACAGCTTGGCTGCCGCCTTCTTCGGTAGCTTCATCAAAAGAATTTTCAATGGTTAGATTTTCGACACGCGTGTCATTTGCTTTCAGGAAAACACTCGAACTTCCTGTCGTTCCAAAAGTTCCGCCTAAACCATTATCTTTTTTGGCATAGTTATCAAAAGTTAGAATCGTTTTTTCAGGATCTTCGCCAATTAAAGAAATAAATGGTTTGTCTTTAGGAATTTCAATAACTTCCTTGTAAGTGCCATTTTTTATTTGGATGGTCACAGGTGTTTCATTTTTCTTTGGTACAGCATCAACAGCCGCTTGCACGGTATCATAGTCTGCACTACCATCTTTACTAACAGTAAGGACAGTATCGAAATCATCCATTTGTTTTAAGTCATAATTAAGAGCCTCAGTGGTATCTTTCTTCAATGAATGTCCCGAATCATCTTTTGAATTTGCTCCTGAGACTTGGACAAAAACTTTATTTTCATAAAAGCCCGTCTTTTCAGCGGCATCGAGGATCTTTTTACCCCAATTTCCGCCCCAGCGATAGCCATCGCGACGTTCTTTTTCGATTTCTTTGATATCATATTTAATGACACCATCACGCCCAGAGAAAATACCTTTATTCGTCTTTATATCATAGAAACGATACCAAGTCGTTGCCCCTTGTTTTTCAACAAAGTATTCTTCATTTGGATCGGCAGAAATATAATCGGTATTTTCTAATTTAGATTCATCAAACCACTCTAAAGCAGCTTCTACCGCTTGTCTGATTTCTTCTGTTTGTGGACGTGACATTAAGTAACGAATCACGCCAATCGATTCTGACCCTGAGATTGAAGGATGTTCATAGGCACGAGCTTGTTGTGGTTCATAGGTTTCGGGATCATGTTGGGCACACCAAGCAGTCAATTTCCCATCAACCTTGATTTGTGCTTTTAGAATATAATCAATAGCCGAATTGATAGACGCTTTTATCTCTTGTTGTTGCTGATCACTGATCAAGCCATTATCAAAAGGATAATCACGTGCAGCTATCTGGTCCAACAAATCTAAAACATTCACCATTGCATTATCATTAAATGTCACATAGTCGGAATAATTCCCTCTGGCAGGATAGACTTGCGCAAACCCACCGGTAGGATATTGTAAATTTTTCAAAAATTGTAAGGCTTTTTCGATGCTATCTCGATATTTTTCATCTTTAGTTTCTTGGTAAACTTGAGCCAAAAAGATGATTTCATTGACAGTAGCATCATTGTCAATGGTCCCTAGTTCAGTCCCATCTTCTTTGACCCATTCAGATTTTGGTTCTTTTCCATCCCATGGCCGTGTATAGATTTGGGGCCAATTTTTAGTCCAACCACCATTATCCATTTGCCAAGTCAAGAGATTATTAGCCTGTTCTACCGCCACACTAAGTTCTCCTGAAAATGGAGGCATCGAGGTGTTTTGGGCAATCTCACCATTCTCATCCCAAGTATCTAGACTGTGGATCACGACGACTGATTGACCATAGCGATTGACTCCAGTCGCCGCTTTATCAGCACGAATTTTCTCAAACTTAGGCGATAGAGATTTCCATTCATTGACCGGAATGACCAGATCAAGATCTGACAAATCAAATTCAGGGAAATAACTATCTAAAACAACCGCCACCACATTACTTGATAGTGGATAAACTTCAGCAATCTGCGCTGCATCTTTTTCCACATCTTTTAAGGCAGCACTGGCTTCTTTAAAGGTTAATCCCTCCGAACCAGACAAAGTGCTCTTGATATCTAAAGCTTCCAATACGCTTTCTGCTTCAGATTTTGTTATTTCTTTGTGTGCATCGATTTTTCCATCGCTGACCAGATCATCGGCATAGCCTTTTTGAGCAGCTGCTTGTAAGATAAAATTATCCCAGTCTTCCATCGAAACTTCCCAAGTGGCTTTCGCTTGACTGACACCTTTATATTTGGGTTTCCCAGTTAATCCCAACGCATCATTCACCATCGCAAAGAACGTCATGCGGTCGATAACTTTGCTTTCATCTGGAAGCTCATCAACGATCAGGCCTAATTCTTTCATTTTTTTCAATTCAAAACCATTCACGATGTCACTGATTTTTGAATTATCGATTTCTGTGGGCCCATCGATATCTTCCTCGGCTTTATTATGCACCCGCAAATGATCGATATTTGCCCCACTAGCAGAAGCAGTTGGAGTCATTCGAATGCTATTTTTTCCTTCTGTCAAGTTCGCTTTAAAAGAAGAATAGACCCAATCTGAAAAATCTGCTGAAGGATCAAAAGCAAGTGCTTCATTTACCGTTTCACCATTAACTGCGATTTTAGCTGGGCGACTATCCGTCCCGCCATGTGCATAGCGAAAAGCTAAAGTGTATTCCCCAGCTTTAGGTACCTCTACATCCCATTCGATCCAGCCACCAGGTTCGTTGGGATAAAAATCGATAAAGCCTGATCCAGTATAGCCGGCATGTTTATTATCCACCTTAGTTCCCTGTGAATTGGCCTCTTCAGCTTCATATTGTTGATCAAAAACTTCTGACTCGTTATTCGTTTCAGTGAATTCCGTTGTTTCGGTTGTTTCAGAGGAGCTTGCTTCAGTAGAATCGGTAGTCTCTGTAGTTTCATCTTTGGCTAATTTTTCTACTTTGAAATTATCAATATAATGTCCTTTTTGACCACTATTTGCGGTAAAAGTTTCAAAAAAATCGATTCCTGTTGCTTGTTGATAAAATGGCTCATCTTCAACGACTAGTTTATCGTTGATAGAAATTGTAGCTGTTTGTTGTGCTTCATCAAGGATGATTTTAATAGAATACCAGCTTTTTTCTTCTAAAGCGTTCAAAGAAGTGTAGGTTTTATCATCACCATGCCGATATTGGATGGCGCCATCTTTCGTTTCTAGGATAACTGCCGTTCCTTTTCCCTTGATACGAGCAATTTTAGTATTATTCCCATACTCTGGTTGCATGAAATCAAAAGATATGGCTATTTTTCCTGTTTCATTTTCAAATTTCCGTGATAATTGCACGTGATGTTTATCACTAGTATCTTCAAGAAAAACACTTTTGTTCGTTTCACTTGGTACAGGTGCAATTTTGACCGTTCCTCCTTCTTCTTCGATGTTAAAATCTTGAGGGCTCTCTCCCACAATTTGATCATTAAAATCTGTAGAAATGATCCTTTGATTCTGCTCTTCTGCGTACACTTGATTGCTCTTTAGCGGAACAACAGCTAAAGTCAAATTGTTTGCAACAAGTATCCCTAACATCACTTTACTAAAACTCTTCACCATTTTCATCCCTTTCTTTTTTGTAGGCCCCCTTCTAAAGCGTATACATATTATTGGTTTGGTTGCCTAACTTACTAAATATATTTACATATTCCAGCGTGAAATACAACGCTTACACAAAAAAAGATAACTAAATGCTTGTAAAACTAGAATAATGATTATTAACATGTAACTATGATTATCCTATTGCAAAGGCTTTCTGACAAAAACTATTTTCACTATTGAGTGTCCTTCTATAACTTTTTAACCCCAATGGTATAGTAAAAAGAACGAAAATCCCCCAAAATCAGATTTTCGTTCTCTTCTTAGTTTAATCAATTGCAATTATGATTTTTCCCTGACACAAACTCTAAAGCTCGATTTTAACGTCTACTTTTTGTATCGGTACATCATAAAAAGGATCTTCGCGTCTTCCCAAAAAATCTATTCCTTGCTGCGGGAACATGGCATAAAGCAAGACATCTTCTTCACTTCTAGCATATCGACTGATTTCTTGGGTCATTTTGGCTAATTCTGGTTCCAAAAAGTCAGCGGGTCTTGCTGTCATCACTTCTTCGTCCCCGATGATTTTTTCTTTTACCGCTTGAGAAATAGGGATTGGTGATTTACCATATTTACCACGGACATAATCTTTTATCTCATTAGGGATCAACTTATAGCGTTCCCCTGAAATCACATTCATTAAGGCTTGTGTGCCGACCATTTGTGACATTGGCGTCACCAGTGGCGGGAAACCTAGGTCCGTCCGTACTTTAGGTACTTCCGCTAAAACCTCATCATATTTATCAGCTAGACCTTGTTCCGTCAATTGGCTGAGTAAATTGGAAAGCATCCCACCAGGAACTTGATAGATCAAGGTTTTGGGTTCAGTATCTTTCACTTTAGGATTTAAAATACCAGCTTTGCGGAAACGATCACGGACAGGATTGAAATGGTTGGCGATCTTCGTCACTTTTTGCATATCGAGTCCGGTATCAAACCCCATATCTTCTAAGGCCGTAGCTAATGATTCAGTGGCGGGTTGACTCGTTCCACCAGAAAATGAGGAGATCGCCGTATCAATGATATCGGCACCTGCTTCGGCGGCCTTCAAATAAGTCATTTCAGCAATGCCACTAGTGGCATGGGTGTGCACTTCTAAAGGTAGATCGATCGTACCTTTGATTTTACTGACCAGTTCATAACAAGTATGAGGTGTTAGTATCCCGGCCATATCTTTGATACAAATGGAATCGGCCCCTTCTGATGCAAAAGTCTGGGCTAGTTTAACAAAATAATCGACGGTGTGGATCTCACTAGTCGTATAAGCGATCGCTAGTTGACACTGGCCACCAGCTTCTTTGGTTGCCCTCATAGCTGTCTGCATATTACGAACATCATTTAGCGCATCAAAGATCCGGATCACATCGATCCCATTTTCCACTGATTTTTTTACAAAAGCTTCGACTACATCATCAGCATAATGTCGATAGCCTAATAAGTTCTGTCCTCTTAACAGCATCTGTAATTTAGTCTGCTTGACTTCTTTGCGGATCTTACGCAGCCTTTCCCAAGGATCTTCATCAAGGAAGCGGACACAAGCGTCAAAGGTTGCCCCGCCCCACATTTCCAATGAATAAAAACCTGCTTCGTCCATGGTTTTAATGATCGGCAACATATCCTCAGTAGGCATGCGCGTGGCGATTTGACTTTGTTGACCGTCACGCAAGACGGTTTCCATAAACTGAATTTTTTTCTTCATTCATCTGTCCTCTCTTCTAATAATTCACAAATCTTCTCTTGCATTTCTTTTACTGAATGACGACGTTTTCGGCCACATTCCTTGGCTTCTCGTTGGCAAATCAAACAGCGACGGGGCGCATATCCGAGATCCTGCCGACTGATGCTCACATTCCCCTCTTGCCAATAATGAACATCCAAATCAAATAATCGTCCACTAGCACTGCCTTCTTCCAAAGCAATCATCTTTTCTTTTAATTCGATAGCTGATAAAGGACTGATCGCATAAAATTCTGATCCGGTCTTTAGGTGACGTTCAAGCATCTTTGCGATTGGAATAACATCCTTGATAGCTAGGACCATCTGATCAAAAGTTTGCTGTAAAATCATTGAATTTTTGATAGGTCCGGGAATATTCATCGTGACGACTAAAAGAGCAGACTGCAGATGCTCTTTTAATAACTCATTCTGCAGTCTCACACGCTCTTCTCTTGTCTTCAGCATTTCTGGTAAAGAAACCTCTTCTCCAAGAAAAACAAGATCAGACATTCTTCACCACATCGATCAATGACCCATCGCGATATTCGATCAAAGCCACGACTTTATCACCATATTGGATCGGTTCTGGATCGCCTACGATACTGTAAGCTTTATCACGTAATTCTTGAATAGTGTACTGTGGTACATCAATATTCTTGAAGTGTTCGATCAAATCTTGACGTTTAGGGTTGATCGAAATCCCGATTTCAGTTACGACCACATCTACGGAGTCACCCGGTGTGACCACGGTATTTACTTTATCCACATATGTCGGTATCCTACCTCTCACAAGTGGCGA
The DNA here is from genome assembly GCA_041859945.1 of Tetragenococcus sp. Classification (GTDB taxonomy): domain Bacteria; phylum Bacillota; class Bacilli; order Lactobacillales; family Enterococcaceae; genus Tetragenococcus. The sequence goes on along the minus strand of JBFLGC010000021.1, from coordinate 23,483 downwards.
GACGATGAGACTCATCTTACAAGCCATGGCAGTATCACAATGGCCGCCTGATGCCCCTCGAATGACCCCGTCAGAACCAGTGATCACATTGACATTAAAGTCGGTATCGACTTCTAGGGCAGAAAGGATACAAGTATCTAATTGATTGATGACCGAACCTTTACTTAATGGTGAAGCGTACATATTTGCATCGATTTCATAATGTTCTTGGTTTTCTCCCAAAGAAACAGCTGAAGGATGGTCAAAATCTTGTACGTCGATGATTTTTTCAACTAATCCTTCATCAAGTAACTCGACCATAGCATTGGTGATTCCACCAAGTGCAAAGCTAGCGGTGATGCCTTCTTCGATCATCTTTTCCCGCATGAAGCGCGTAACTGCTAGTGAAGAGCCGCCAGTTCCGGTTTGAAAGGAGAAGCCTTGTTTGAAATAAGGCGAGTTGGTGATCACTTTTGCTGCGTATTCAGCGATCATTAATTCTTTCGGATTCTTGGTAAAACGAGTCGCCCCTTTAGCAATACCATTCGGATCACCAATAGCATCTACTTTAACGACATAATCGACGTCAGTTTGTGGGATACTGATCGGTGTATTTGGGTAATCCACCAACGTATCGGTAATAATAACGACTTGATCCGCATATTTAGCATCGATCATCGCATAACCGAGTGAACCACAAGTCGCTTTTCCTTTTGTTCCATTGGCGTTTCCGTATTCATCTGAGCTAGGCGCTCCTAGAAAAGCAACATCGATATGAATGTCCCCACTGGCAATGGCGCGCGCCCGACCACCGTGAGAACGGATCACTACTGGATTTTCCATGATCCCGGCAGAAATGGCAGCCCCGACTTTATCCCGTAAACCAGAAGAAGTGATGTTGGTCACTACACCATTTTTGATATGGTCGATCAAGGGTTCATGGACATTAGCGATCGAACTTGGCGCAATCGAAATATTTTTGAGACCCATCTTGGCGATTTCATCTAAAACCATGTTCATGACATAATCGCCTTCACGGAAATGATGGTGGAACGAGATCGTCATGCCATCTTTCAAGCCTGTCTTTTCAATGGCTTCACGAATACTCCCTAATAATTTTGTATCGTTTGGTTTTACCGGTGACACGTGACGACTTGCTTCTTGATAGTCATTGATGTGAGCCAATTCACCTTCATAGACACCATATTTGTCAGCATATTTTTGAGGAATATCTTTTCCTACTTTGTTTAAGACCATCTTAAATGTCCTCCTCTTTGATCATTTTAGCTGCAATAGCAAGAGCGATCACGCGTTCAGCACGTTCAACGATCGGTTTATCGACCATTTTCCCATTCACTGAAATCACACCTGAACCTTTTGCTTCGGCTTCACGGATCCCCCAGATCACTTCTTTGGCATTTTGAACTTCTTTTTCAGTTGGCCTATAAATTTTGTTGACCAAAGGGATCTGGCGAGGATTGATGACTGATTTGCCATCAAAACCGAGTTGCTTGATCAAGCGGACTTCATTTTCAAAGCCTTCTGTGTTATCGACATTGGAATAGACGGTATCGATCGCTGCGATCCCAGCAGCTCGGGCCGCATGTAAGATCATACTACGCGCAAAGAAAAGTTCTTGGCCATCTGGATAACGATGTGTTTTAAGATTAGTGACATAATCTTCAGCACCCAGGGCGATCCCGACCAACCGACTAGAACTTTTAGCGATTTCACGAGCGTTCAAAACACCTTCTGCTGATTCGATAGCAGCCATCATATGGGTCGTTCCAACTTCGATTCCATATTGCTTTTCCACCTCAGTGATCACTTGGTCGACATCTAGGATATCTTGTGCTGTTTCTGTTTTTGGTAAACGGATCACTTCCACACCTGCTAAGACCATGGCTTCCACATCTAGTTTTCCACCGGCTTCAAGGGCATTGATCCTGACAACTGTTTCGACATTGCTGTAGTCAAAGGTCCGTAACGCATTGTGTACCAATGTACGAGCAGCATCTTTTTCTTTTAAAGAAACGGCATCTTCCAGATCAAACATCAGCGAATCTGCACCATACAAAGGGGCATCGCGTAGCATCGCAGCATTTTGGCCTGGTACAAACATCATTGTTCTTCTTAAGCGTTCCATGAGTCGATCCCCTTCCAATCATAATGATCTTGTTTAGCGGCGCGATAAGCCGCATTTAACGTACGAGCTTGTACCGTACAATCTAATGCGCCCTTATCGACGGCAGTCACTTTGACTCCGCTGACTTCTAAATTTGTTAAGGTATCCGTGATCACTTGACGAATCTTTTTTCCAAACTGTTTTTCTACACTACTATCCAGATCGATCAAAATTTCATTTGTTGCGATCGGCTCGATCGTCACTTTGATGTCACTGGATTCTGTTGTTCCACTAACAGCACTTTGTAAAATTTCCAATCTTTTCACCTCATTTTAAATTTTTTTACAATATAGTCATACGATGTCTTTGGCAAAAAATCACGCAACTTCACTAAGTTTTTATCTTTGATGGCTTGTCGCACTTTGGTCGCCGAAATGATATCACCGCTCACTTCTTTACGTGGTACAATGACCAGATCTAACTGCCCATCAAAGACTTGTTGCATGGCTTGATTATACACTTCTGTCACAGGAGAATAAGGTTCTTCTCCAACATAACGTTTTTTGATTCCTAAAATCGGCGCGATTCGTTCCTTAAAAAGATGCGCATCTAAAGCGGCTTGCGTTTTAGCGATCGAAAGTTCTGCTTTATCTTTTAAGAAATAAGCAGGGAAGGTCGCTTGCGAAACCAAATACTGTTGTGTCGGCAAAACTGTCACATTAGCTAAGTGTGCCACACCTTGTTTAACTAAAGACATCCGCTCAGCACTGGAAAATTCTGAAAGTTCCTCTGAAAGGACGAAAACATAGACATGTTCATTTTGTTTAGCAGCCGTCGCAACCAAATAGCGATGTCCTTTCGTAAAGGGATTGGCATTCATCACGATAGCCGCATTCTTTCCTATTTGCTGATATTTTTTTAACAGCTCAAGATAAGCCGTAAAATCAGGGACGCCTTGCTCCATAAAAAGAACTTCAGGTGTGGCAATGATTTTTCTAAAACCCAAAGAATGAAAAATCGGCTCTTTTTCTGGTTGCGTATAGAGAAAAGAATGATCGATCCCTCTGGTAGTCATCTCTTCTAGGAGTTTAGTTACCAGCGTTGTGAGTAGATTTTCCGATCGATAACAAGAACAGATTGCGACACACTTGATCACGTCTTTAGAAAATGATGCTGTAGCGATCAATACTTCATCATCATAGACTCCTAGCGTATAATCTAGTGATTCATCAGTATGCAAAGAAGCTTTTTGCATCAACTCAGACCAATCTTGATAAGCTTTATGGTCTTTTTGCAACCAAAGCCGCTTTATAAGGTAGTGATCATCCATATAAACACCCTATTTCTTTTTGGTCGGAAATAATTTGCTCAGCCCTTTAGCAGCAAAATAAATGATCAACAAGACTAAGAAAGTCCCACCCCAGCCGTAAACTAGGAGTTCAAAAGCCGTTTTTAAATCTTCCATACGAAACATTGAAAGTCCCTCCTATGCTAAAAATCCTAACAGCAAGCCACCCGCGATCACTGAAGCGATCTGTCCTGAAACATTAGCACCAGCTGCATGCATCAAAATAAAGTTTTGCGGGTCTTCTTGAGTGGCCATTTTTTGGATCACCCGTGAAGACATCGGAAAAGCAGAGATGCCAGCCGCACCGATCATTGGGTTGATTTTTTCTTTGCGGAACAGATTCAGTAGTTTGGCAAATAAGACGCCCCCGATAGAATCCATGATGAAAGCAACCAAACCTAATAAGATGACCATGATCGTATCCCATTTCAAAAATTCTTCATAATACATACTGACCGAGATCGACAAGCCTAATAAGATACTGATGATATTCACTAATTCATTTTGAGCCGTTTTTGATAAGCTATCTAACACGCCACATTCGCGTAATAAATTACCAAACATCAAGAAACCGACCAATGGCAACGAAACAGGCGCGATCAAACCTGCTACGATCGTGATCACGATCGGGAACAAGATCTTAGCCGTTTGTGAGACTTCACCGGGACGATAATTCATCCGGATCTTACGTTCTTCTTTAGTCGTCACAGCGCGAATTGCTGGTGGTTGGATGATCGGTACGAGCGCCATATAAGAGTATGCTGCCACCATGATCGCACCAATATATTTTGAATGAAGGGTATTGGCAACGAAAATAGAAGTCGGTCCATCAGCTGCCCCAATGATCCCGATAGAAGCCGCATCTTTTAAATCAAATCCCAATAAAACCGCAACGATCACCGTAAAGAAGATCCCAAATTGAGCGGCTGCGCCAAATAAAAGCATAAAGGGATTTTGTAGTAAGGGCCCGAAATCGATCATGGCCCCAATACCAATAAATAATAACAAAGGAAACAATTCCGTTTGGATCCCAAATTCATAAAGGATCTTAAAAGGTCCTGGCTCACCCGCCGTTGCTAAAACGCCAGAATTAGGAAAGTTCACCAAAATCGTTCCTAAACCCATGGGCACAAGCAAAGTTGGCTCATATTCTTTTTTGATTCCTAAATACATCAACAAGCCACCTATCAGCATCATTAAAATACGTCCCGGTTCTTGCCCCATTCCAATTATACCTTGTACTAATGTTTCCACTAACTTCACCTCTTCTATTGGCTCGATCAACCGATCACAAGTAACGCATCGCCTGAATTGACAACATCTCCCGAATTGACCTGGATCGCTTGGATCGTCCCATTACGGTCAGCTACGATTTCATTTTCCATTTTCATTGCTTCTAAGATCAAGATCGGTTGATTTTCAACGACGGTATCGCCCACATTGACTAAAATACGTAAAATCGTTCCTGGCATCGGTGCTGTCAGCGCTTTACCAGAAGCAGTCGTCACTACCTCTTTTTTAACGGATTCACTAGCTGCTGGAGTTGCTACTTCTTCTTTGACCGGTTCTACTGCAGCTGGAGCTGTTGGTCCGCTTGACTTTGTCCCACCGATTTCTTCCATTTCTACTAAATATTCTTTTCCGTCGATCGTGATTTTAAATTTTCGTAACATTTGAACCCTCCTATACTTTTTTTCGAATACTTTTGACGACAAACTGACTACTTGGTTCATACTCCGCAGCTACACTTGCAGCAATCAAGGCAACTTCTGTTACTTCTGGATTCCTTTGCAAAATACTTTTGACAATAAATCGACTTTCTGGAGCATCCCCTGCTGCGATTGCGGTAGCGATTACACTTACACGTTCATAATCCTCAGGAGATGCCGCCACATAAGCCGGGATTGCTGCCCATTTCTCCGTTTCTTCCACTGGCTTTTCTGCAGGGGTCAGAGTCGTTGCGACCTCTTCTTTTCTCTTTCCAAACAGTCTTTCAAAAAGCTTCATATTCTGCTCCTTTCTACAAAAGTACTGACAATTTTATTATAAAAAATATTTCCTTCTTTTTTAAGAATAAACCTAAAAAAAATTGTTCTTTTAGTGTTTATTTGTTGATAAAATTGCTATTTCGGGTCAAAAACGTTGATACATCAGCATTCTTCTCAAATTAATATTTTTTTAATAAAATAATAATATTTTTTTAAGAATATATATTTCAAATTGTTTTTTTGGTGTTCTTTTAACTAGGCTAACTTCCATCTTACACTTTTTTTGTTTATTCTAAATGCGTATACAGGAAACGCTACCAAAAAAACGTTCTTTTATTCACAAAATGGTGTTGTTTCCAAAAAATAAAAAAAGGAAAGGAAGAATAACATGCTTCTAACAATTTTAGCTTATGCGATGATCATCCTTTTTATGTATGTTATCATGAAAAAGAAATTATCGCCATTCACTGCACTTGTTCTTGTACCTCTCATATTCACTTTAATTGCCATGGCTTTAGGCGTCGCGTCACCACCTGTCGGAGAGGATGGGACCGTTCCACCAGTAAACATCGGAAACTTTGTGATGGATGGTGTGTCCACTACTTCTAAAACTGGTATCATGTTACTATTTGCAATTTTGTATTTCTCCATCATGTTGGATGCTGGCCTATTTGATCCGATCACTAAAAAAATGATCGAAATGGCTAAAGGTGACCCCATGAAAGTATTGATGGCAACTGCCATCGTTGCTGCAGCTGTCTCTTTGAACGGCGATGGGACCACTACGACTTTGATTTGTGTGGCAGCTTTCTTGCCGATCTATCAAAAGTTAAACATGCGGGTCATGAACTTAGGTGTTTTGATCATTCTACAAAATACGATTATGAACCTATTGCCTTGGGGCGGGCCGACCGCTAGAGCAATGGCGGTCTTGGATGTCGGCGCTGACATTCTCTCTTATTTGTTACCTGGAATGATTCTTTCCGTTCTTTATGTTATTTTCTTTGTTGCCCGTCGGATGGGTAAAAAAGAACGTGAACGTTTGGGTGTAACCGAATTTTCTCAAGAAGAAATCGATGAATTGACTGCTGTAACGGATCCAGAAACCTTAGAGATCCGTCGTCCTAAGAATTTTGCTTTCAATGGTATTTTAACCATCGTATTGATCGTTTGGTTAGTGCTTAGCTCATTTGTAGAACAATTAGGTTTACCAACTTGGGTTGAAATGCCACCATTATTTTTGTTTCTGATCGGTACTTGCCTTGCCTTAATGGTCAACTATCCAGCAATCAAAGATCAAAATAATCGGATCGGTGCTAATGGAGGAGATGCCGTACAAGTTGTTATCTTAGTTTTCGCTGCTGGTATCTTCATGGGCTTGTTCCAAGGTTCTGGTATGGCTGATGCTTTAGCTAACAGTTTTGTGGATATCATTCCTAAGCAATTAGCTGGTGCATGGGGCCTAGTAGTAGCTTTGATTTCAGCACCAGGTACTTTCTTCTTATCAAATGATGGCTTCTACTTTGGTGTGATACCAGTACTGGCCGAAGCTGGTCGTGCTTATGGCTTCACCAACATGGAAATGGCACTTGCTTCTTTGATGGGCCAAGCTTTCCACTTGTTGAGCCCACTAGTTGCCTTTATTTACTTATTGTTACGTAAACTTGGTTTGGATATGGGTCAATGGCAAAGAGAATCTGCTAAGTACGCCTTAGGTATTTTCGTGATCTTCATTGTCACCATCATGTTGTTAGGTCATTTGCCAATTTACATTCCGCAATAAAAGAGGCATTTTTCATACTAAACACATTAAAAGAAGTCAGGGAACATCCTGACTTCTTTTAATGTGTTATAATACAGACAAAGAAATAGTTTGTTTAAAAGGAGAACTCAAAATGAAAGCTGTGATAGCGGCTATTAAACAAAACCTTGATCTTAGCCAAAATGAACCTTTAAAGATTTCTGTTTATCAAGCTTTGCGTAAGACCATCATTTTAGGTGACATTCCTGCTGGTAAAAGGATCAACGAGAAAGAATTATCCGAGGAATTAAATATCAGTCGGACCCCGATCCGCTTTGCCCTCCAAGAATTGGTGAAAGAAAAGTTGGTCACTCACGTTCCTCGGGTCGGGATCGTCGTCAAAGGGATCAGTATCAAAGACGCTTATGAAATCTTTGATATCCGCAAGGCTCTTGATACCTTGGCTACTATCAAAGCGATGGATCTAATGACTTCCACAGATTTTGAAGAATTGCGGAAGTTACTTGAAAGAGGAAACTATTACAATGAGACAGATCAGGTCGATGAATTATTGCAAAATTTTTCAGATTTTAATTCCTTTATTTATGAAAAAAGTGGGATGCTGCGACTGAAGGCAATTGTCATCGACTTACAAGCTTATTTACTATATTTTCGTGATATCTCGATTCGTGCTTCAGCCAGAAGGAGTCTTGCTTTAGAAGAACATTGGCTGATTTTTCGAGGGATGAAAAATGGCGATATCGAACAAGTCACTTTGATCACACAAGAGCATTTAGATCACTCCTTGCACTTTATCCTAAAAGAAATGGAAAGAAGACAAATTGAATAATCCACAACTTTCTTATATCAGTCAAGTAGCCAGTAAAGCACTGTATTATGAGGTGGCTCTTTCACCAAAACCTGGTCTTGTCGATCGTTTTGATAATGGCGCCCATACCGACATGGACTTTTTCACATTTATCGATAGCATTGCAAGCCTCTCTCCTTTTTTCTACCGTTATGCTGAGATCGGCTTTTTTCATCAAACAGATTTAAATCACTTATTTGAGAAATTAAGAGTGATTGGTCAAGCAGCAGAAAAGGCGATGTGGACAGCTACGAAGGGTATAAATACCCATAAAGGAGCCAATTTTTCGTTTGCTGTTATTTTAGGTGCAACAGGCTTTTATCTAAAAGATCATGAACTGCCTCTTAGTGCTAAAGATAGCCAGATGATTTTACAAATAGTGGCTGAAATGACCCAGCGCTCTATGGCAATTGATTTCAGCCAACTAAATAAAAAAGAAACCCTTTCTCATGGTGAGAAGCTCTTTTTTGAAAGTGGTCTTACTGGTGTCCGTGGGGAGGCCGCCCATGGTTATCCTGCACTTGCTCGACACTTGTTGCCTTTTTTAAGAAGCTATCCCACCCAAGACAGCCCTGTTGAAATTTTTCTCTTGCGGGCTCTCGTTTTACTGATGTCTGAAATTGAAGATAGTAACATTATTCATCGTGGTGGTCTATCTTCTTGGCAAGAGCTCAAAGAAAAAAGCCGTATCCTCCACCAAGAAAATCTGGTAGATACAGCTTTTAAGCAACAACTTGTCCACTACAATCAAGAATTGATCCAAAAAAATTGCAGTCCTGGTGGTGCTGCTGATTTACTGAGCCTAGGCATTTATTTTGCTTTTTTGGAAACTATTTTTTAAATTCAACTTTTCTTGGGTAGAAAAGTATAACCGATCCCCCAGATTGTTTTAAGGTAGCGTGCTTTTTGGGGATCGTCCTCGATTTTTTGACGCAAATGATTGATAAAAACCGTGACAGTGTTAGCATCGAAATTCGACTCATGCCAAACACTAGTATAAATCTGCTCTTTAGTGAAGACATGATCAGGGTATTCCATAAAAAATTGTAATAGTTGCGACTCTTTAGAAGACAAAACCAATAGTTTGTCTTTTTTAAAGAATTGATAACGCTCACGGTCGAAAGAAAAATCACCAACGATCAACTTGGCCTGTTTTTCTTCGCGATGATATCTTAAAATGATTTGAGCCCGATTCAATGAAGTCAAGACTTGAGCACGTAAAATCTGATCATTGAACGGTTTCGTTAAATAAAAGTCAGCTCCTGCCTCCAGCCCTGCAGTGATCGCGGCGGCTGTCTTTTTTTCGCTCAAGAAAATAATCGGGACCAAAGCATCTTTTTGACGGATCACATGCGCCATATAATAACCATCTTGATCTTTTTCAAGTGTAGTGTCTAATAAAAATAAGTCAAAATCGACCCTTGACATAATATCTTCTGCTTGTGCGATCGAATCGCTCTGATAGACGAAGATCCCTGTTGTCTGCAAAGCCTGCCAAATTTTTTTGCGCCACTGGGGGTCGTGGTCAATAACTAAAATTTTCTCATCACGCATTTTTTTCTCCTAATCATTCCATTTGCCTTCATACTATCATATTTTAGATGTAATTTCATACCAGATTTACCAAAATCGCTGCTAAAAGTAAGCGCTGATTCGACCGTGAATTGTAGTTCGTTCAAGAGTTCTCTCTAATCATTTTCTTGAATCTTCCATATTTTTATGTTGTTTTCGATATTCGCCCGGCGTCATGTTCTCTTTCTTTTTGAAAAAACGAATGAAATTTTGGGGATTATTATATTGCAGGCGTTCCGAGATCTCTTTGACCGTCATTTGTGAATCGACTAACCATTCTTTTGCTTTAGTTAAGCGGTAATTTTGCAAATAATCGACAAAATTTTGATCCATCTCTTTTTTGAAAACACTACTAAGATAATTCGAATTGTAATGGAGTTGATCAGCAATACTTTCTAAAGAAATATCTTCATCGTATTGTTTATGGACTAAGACGATCATTTTATCAGAGAGATTTTTCATTTCGCGATCAGTCGCATGTTGGATCGTGCCTACGATCGGCAAGATCAAGTCATTTAAAAGCAAACGCTCGATATCGCGTAAGTTATCATTATTCAAAATTTCGCCATAGATATTACGACTATTTTGTAAAATCTCATAATCAGCACCCAATAATTGGCCTAATTGGATGATACTATTGATCAGTCGCAAAATTGCATTTTCAATAGTGATGGGATTTCGATTTTCATGAATGATCTGCTCAAAAACGGCATTAAAAGATTCTTGAACAGCTTCTTGTGTATCACTACGCATGGCGTCAAGTAAAACTTGTTCTGCCTCCACTGGGTATTTAATAATGGCCTGCTCATCGATTTGCGAAAGGATCTCATCAAAGAAAACCAAGGACTCCTCACCCAAATTTAGGCGATAATGGAGCGCTTCTTTGCCATTATCAACGGCTAACTTACTTTGCGATAGTTCCTTATAGATATCAGAGATACCAAAACTGATTTTGATTTTCAGATATTTTTTAGCAGCCTCACGGATCTCTTCGCAATACTTAATAATTTGTTTATGACCCATGACCGGCGTCAAACGCAAGATCGTCGCTTGCGTATATTGATTTAAAATGATCGGAGCAAAGCGACGTTCACTGGGAACGATCTCGGACACCAAATTTTCAATAGCTAACAAGAAAATATCCTGGGTCTTGAGGTCGCGTCCACCTAGGTCATCGATTTCGATCAGCATCACAGCGAAACGTTCATTTTTGGCAACTTGATATCCCAGCTGCTCCAATTTTTCTTGACTGGCTTCTTTAGTGATCCGTCCCCGAAACAAATTCAATTGGAATAAGTTCTCTAATTCCGGTTTTTGTTGGTTCAACTGCATGGATAGATCGGTATTTTCTTCAATAATCGTATCGATACCAGTCAATATTTGATCGATTTCTGCTTGTCGGCCTGTCGCTTTTCCTTGAACAGATAAGACATCGCGGATCTTGCGCATAGGTTTAGAAGCACTACTTGCTACAAAGTAAGTGACTAAAATGAAAGTGATCAACAATAGAAAAATAATAACAATCAGACCAATAGCCAAACTTGTGACTGAATCGCGTACTTTTGATCGTGAGAGCTTGGAGACATACAGCCACTGATTGTAATCGGAACGAGAATAAATGTAGGTATCGCCTTGATCATCTTTAAAATATCCCTCCTTCTCGTTGAGACCGGTAACTTGTTGATGCAATTCATCCTCAAGCGAATCAGAAGTGTTGTTATAAAGTAACTGGTCTGAGCCATCATAAATAGTAAAAAAGCGGTCATTTTCTTGATCGATCAGTTCATTGATCGCTCGTTTATTGATATTAGCCACACCAATCGCTGATCGCTCGGTATTAAAAGTAGGTAATAAAACCAACATACGGATCCCTGTTTCCGTCGGCGTCCAACTTAAATAACGATCAGTGCTGATAGCTTCTTGATACAAGTTATCGACCGTTTCTTGAGAAAGTTGACGCAAAGAACCATCGCTGATTTGCCAATTCTGTGATAAACTGACTAACTGATAACTGGCATTATTGATTCCTATAACGCCCATATAAGCAAGTTCAGAGCTGACTTCACGCACCTCGACAAAGTTCCGATAATCTAAAGGTTCGTTTACGACTTGTTTAAAACTATTAGTGTTACTGTAGGTCGTGAAGGAAAACTCGACTGTCTGGATTTTTTGATCTAAATTATTTTTAACTTGATCCACATAACTTTTACGGTCTGAAATTAAATTTTCTTGAATGCTTTGATAAGTCTTCTCATAGGTATATAAACCAAAACTAAGGATTAAGATCGTCCCAATCGTCACGATCGGAACAAAAATACTATAGAAAAAACTAGATCTATGTAGGATATTTCTGAATTTAAACACTGCTTCTCCCCCTGATACAAAAAAACGGTTTCTTTTCTTCTTATTATTTTAGCATAAAATTCACAAGATAAGTACCTCTCTATCGAAAAAATTTTCACGTGTGCATCTTCTTAAAAAGGTCCCATCTTTAGCCACTACTCCATCTAAAGGATAGCCTGAATTCAAAACTTTACGCCATCAAATGTCCTTTCTTTTGAATACTTAAGTCACTTCACATCGTCACTAATGATTTGCTAATTGAAAACTTTCAAATTATCTTTAGGGTCCAGTAAGAGCACCCGTTTTCAATTATGGGTACCTTTGACCTTCTTGGGTGATTTCTCACCATAAGTCCATACCTCAAGCGTTTTTTGCGCTAATAAAACAGATATGCTAAGCTGCTTTAAACAACTTCTTAAATATATACTCGACTTAGATAGTAAAAAAAGCTCGCAAAGCTTTTCGACTTTACGAGCTACTTTCTTACAATAAAATTTTATCGATTTGTTGCAATTCTTCTTCTGAAAATTCCAAGTGGTCCAAAGCTTTCAAATTATCTTCTAACTGACTCACTCGTGAAGCACCAATCAGGACACTTGTGACAGTTGGCTGACGTAAGTTCCAAGCCAAAGACATTTCAGCTAAAGTTTGACCTCGTTTCTTGGCGATCTCATTTAACTTTCTGACTTTCTCAATGGTTTCATCGACTTTGTCGGCTGACAAAAAAGGACTCGAGGAACGACCCGCCCGCGAATCTTTCGGGATGCCATTTAGATAGCGGTCCGTCAAGATCCCTTGAGCTAAAGGACTAAAAGTGATCGCACCCAATTGTTCCTCAGCTAACACATCAGTCAACCCATCCTCGATCCAGCGATCCATCATGTTATAACGCGGTTGATGAATGATGAAGGGCGTCTTCAGTTCGCGGAAAACTTCGGCGATCTCACGCGTTTGTTGGGCCGAATAATTAGAGACTCCGATATACAAAGCCTTCCCTTGACGAACCAATAGATCTAACGCTTGCGCCGTTTCCTCGATCGGGGTATCTGGATCAGGGCGATGATGGTAGAAAATATCGACATAATCCAAACCCATTCGTTTCAGACTTTGATCACAACTAGCCACGATATTCTTTTTAGAGCCCCATTCACCATAAGGCCCCGGCCACATATAATAGCCCGCCTTAGAAGAAATGATCAATTCATCACGATAGCTTTTCAGATCCTCACGTAAGATCCGGCCAAAATTCTTTTCTGCACTTCCAGCTGGTGGCCCATAATTATTGGCCAAATCAAAATGCGTGATGCCATGGTCAAAGGCACTGAATAAAATCGCTTTTTGCGTTTCTAGGTAATCGACATCGCCAAAGTTATGCCACAAGCCCAGTGATAAGGCCGGTAACTTCAAGCCAGAATTGCCAACACGATTGTATTGCATGGTTTCATAACGTTTTTCATTTGCAGTGTACATATTTTTCACCTCACCTTTAGTCTAAACGAAATGACCAGAAAAAGAAAGCGCAATTTTAAAAAATCATAAATGAGTAGCAAAACTAATCGTTTCCTATTAAAAGGACGATTCATTTTTTTATTTCAATGATTCTTCTATATACAAAATCTCAGACAACCGCAAACGCAACCCTTCCTCCAATTGGTTCAAAAGTACCATCTTTTGTGACCATTCCTTATCACCTTGTAATTGGTACCATAAGTCATTTTTTAGATCGTAGTCGATTTCAGCAACCTGCAAACATGCAAATTCTAGTTTTTGGATATCAACTTTTGTCTCAGCATTTTTATCAAATGAAATATCTTGATCTTTATTGTCTAAAATCACATCTTCTTGTTGTAAATGATGGAAAATCAAGCGATGCTTGCGCGTCATCGGTAAAACACCTTTGCCTGCGCTGATTTCTAAATGGATCTTAGCTTCTTCCCAAGCGATATTTAGCGTTGTGATCACGCGAGTATTTTTTTGATCTTCTACTAATGAAAAGCTGTTAGATTTCCCAGGAAAGATATGCCAATCGATGATTTCTGGTAAAGTTGTCCCCGTCAAAGCTGGTTCATGGTCTAAAGGTACAATGCCACCTGCCTTAACAAAGCATGGCATCTCTGTCACTTTTCGATATATGGATAATTTAGTATTCCCTCTATAAATACCTTTACCAAAGAAATCATACCAAGTACCTTCAGGAAACCAGACCTCCACCTTGGCTGTTTTATACATCGGATCTGTTTTTTCAGTGATTGGTGCCACAAACATTTCCGAACCAAAAAAATATTGATTCGGGACGTGATAACTTGCTTCATCCATGGGATAGTAATAATACATCGGCAATATTAACGGCGTACTTTCTTCAGCTGTCCGTACATTCATTGTAAATAAATAGGGTAATAATTCATGACGAAGATGGAGAAACTTTTTCATACTAGAACAAATCACTTCACTAAAATTCCATGGTTCCTTACCAGTAAATAAACTACTTGAACTATGGAGCCTATTTATCGGACTGAATACACCAAATTGGATCCACCGTAAAGCCAATTCTTCATCGCGATACCCATGCATGTGTCCACCAATATCATGACTCCACCACGAATAACCAATATTTGAAGCGGTACTAGTGAAATAGGGCTGAAAAGCTAATGATTCCCAGGTTATAAAAGTATCTCCTGAAAAACCGATGGGGTATCGATGACTGCCAGGACCTGCATAACGCGATAAAATAATGCCATTTTCATCTTTGCGATTGATGTCTTGATAATGGTAATAATTCAACAACCACAAAGGATCTACATCCGTTCGTTTTCCTTTTATGCCTTGTTGCCAATCGATCCACCAAAAATCAACACCCTCATCTTCTAAAATATGGTGAACATCTTCAAAATAGGCCGTACGAAAATTTGAGTCAGCAATATCAAAAATAGCTGGTTCCTCTAATTCAGTATTTAATTTTAAGCGTTTTGCAACTTGTGCATAACTATCTTCAAAAGCACGTATTCCGTCCGCCGGATGAACATTTAAGGTTACTTTCAAGCCTTTATTATGCAACTTTTGTAAAAATCGTTCGGGGTTTGGAAACAATTTTCGATTCCAAGAGTAGCCTGTCCAACCACTACCAAATCGTTCGGAAACTTGTGTCAAATGCCAATCCATATCGATCACACTAACAGCTAGCGGTACCTTTTCTTCTTCGAAACGATCCATCAAGTCGAGATATTCTGTTTCTGAATATGGCCAATAACGACTCCACCAATTACCTAATGCATACCGCGGTAATAATGGTGTATTCCCACTTAAATGATAAAAATCTTTCAAAGCACCAAAATAATCTCTCCCATGAGCAAAGAAATATAAATCGATTTCTTGGTCAGGTCGTACGATCGGTGTCCCTGTTTCATCAAACAAAAAGCTCTCTGAATCATCTAAAACTGCAAAACCATTTTTGTTAATGATCCCATCCCCTAATTCAATGGCGCCATTTGCTTCATCAAGCGTTCTTGCCGTTCCTTTCAAAGTCTCATAGCTTTCGCCATAATACCAGCGATTTCCATAAGCTGAATAATTATTTTTAGTATCGATGAATAGATTTTGCGGCGAAAAAAGCCCTTTTTTATAATGAAGATGAAAAAAATCAGTAATAAGTTCTAGACGATCATCATTTTCGATTACTTCAAAAACCGTTTCAGGAAAATCACGATTGACAGCAGTCTGCGTCTTACCGTCTTCAAAATAATCATTCTCTGAGTATTCTAAACGAACCAATTTCTGAGTCAAAAGAGTTACCCGATAATGAGTACCAGTAAAAATCGTTGTCATTTAATTTAACACCTTCACTTTCATATTCGTTTCTAATTTAATAAATATTTTCTTCATGATCCACGCATTACCACTAGCAACAAGCGAAAATGCAAAAAAAGTAAAGCAATAAATCGCCGTCAATAACCGTTCTGGAGAACTAAAGCTTAGATAAAGCATTCCCCCATTTAGAAATAGCAACAACAACCCCCAAGGCAATTGATTGATCATGATAATAAACGAATTCTTTATCACTTGCTTTAATTTATCCTGATAGCGACCAATATACGCAAACCAAATAGATGAGACCGACAGTAACAGAGCTGTAAATATAAGTAGTATCCCTTTTCCGATGTATTTCATAGGTGTTCCTGCTTGCTGTAATAAAATAAAATCTACTACAAATATAACCATTAAAAAGGTGGTAATGCCCCATAAAATCGTGGCTTGCTTCCAATTACTTTTGAAAAGTCGAAAATAGCCAACTACAAGTTCATTATCATGACCTCGTAAAATATGTTGCCAACTGGTCAAAAGACTCGTCCACGCCGCCCCAATCGTCACAATTGGTAAGGAGGCAACGATAAATAAGATATTTAGCAATACTATATCGGTCAATCTCGCAAGCAAACGCATCAGTCGACTATCTACATTAAATAAACCATTCATCTTTTCTTCCTCCTCGTAAGAACTAATCCACAGCTGACCATAACGACCAAACAAAGGATAAGCAGGATAGCTAAATTGTTAAATTTCCTTTTTTTTTCGACCAATTGTAGCTCACTTTCATTACGGATGGAACCTTTAGCAAATCCTTCTATCTGATTATCCACCAATTTAACCTCACCTTTTGCTAGATCATCTACTTCGATGCCATAAGTTGTGCCCCCTACTAACTTATTGTCTTTAATCGTCATTCCAGTTAAATTTCCGGAATTAAAAAGATAAATTCCTTGGTAAACACTATCTTTGATATCATTATTTTCAATCGTTATGATCCCACTATTGTCATAATCCGGTTCCGTATTTACCCACACGGCACCATATTCTTTTTTCGTATCATTTTCAAAACTCCCTGTACGGACCATAAGATTATCGCGAATGATCGTTTCGCCAGCAAAATTCTCTGGCTCAAACCGAGTACTGATATTCAAACCACCACCCATACCAACCGTATCATAGATAGCATTTTGATAAATTTGATTGTCTTTGCCTCCGTAGATTGCGATATTATTAGCCAACCAAGGGTAGCGAACAGTGTTGTTAAAAATTCTATTATTAGTATCAGCTAATGAACTTGACCACATAGCAATACCATCATCGCCTGTATTACGAAAATCACTATTAGAGACTTCACTATTGGACGTTCCTCTACATAAATTAACACCATCAGCTAATAGATTGCGCATACGACATCCTGTAATAGTTAATTCCTCGATACGATTGGCCCAAACACCAACTTTAGTATGTTCGATCCATAGATTTTCTAAATGAATATTTTTACTTTGACTCGTATCTGATTCTACAGCAATAGCAGGTGGTTCATTATCTCGTCGCACTTCAGTTTGACCAAAAATAGCTAAATCTTTTACGGTTATATTTTCACCACGAATATAAAAACCGGCAGTTTTCGTTTCTAATCGTGTATGCCACATTCCTGATCCGGCAATTTCTAAATCATTTTTAGTCAGCATGATCCCTTTGACCAAAACAGGATTGTAAACATTAAAAATCCCCTCTGGAAAATAAACGACTTGTCCAGTTTCTGCTGCTTTAGCGATTGCTTCCGTAATAGCTGTTGTATCATCACTTCCATCATTAGCAACCGCTCCAAAATCGATAATAGACAGACTATTTTCTGGTTGTGCAATAGCTTCTGGCCTTTTTTCCGTATCCAATAGATCGATCAGATAGTATTCAGCTTGATCTGCTGCTGTTTTTTCCAGTTTGATCATTGTTCCTTTAGCAAGTGTTTCCTCAAAAACGATGATTTTATCATCAAAATAATAATGTGAGTTGCCTTCTGCAGGATCATTGCTCCAAGGAAACGCCCCATACACCCAAGATAATTTTGAAGAAAGGGTGATACTTTGTTTGTTATCGTCTGTCCATAAAGTCAAACTTACTTCTTGACCACTGCCAGATTTGCTATCAGGGATACAAAAGCGGATGATCAAAGAATCGCATTTTGTGGTTGTTTCAAAAGAAATTGCATCGTCGGTATTTTCCAAACGCACATAACTTTTTCCAGAAGCTTCTGAACCCGGTGTGAAATAGGCGGTCTCATCGGTGATGATTTGAGCATTTGTCTTTTGATCTTCCGCTTCAAATTGCTGATAGAAAACATCTGCCCCAACCTTGGTTTCGGCAATACCAGTTTGAGTTGCGTAAAAGAAATTGATCATGATAAAAAAAATAATAAAGAAATATTGCTTCATCTTGGGCCTCCTTGTGTCTAGTCTTATTTCTATGTATAAGAAAGGACATCTTTAGGGATGTCCTTTCTCAAAAGCTTATTCCACAGCAGCTTGGTAACGATCATAGGCATCTTGTTGAATCTGCATAAAATCTTTTAATCCCATGGCATCCAACTGTTTCAAATAATCATCCCATTCGTCTTTAATCCCACCTTCAACGATCCATTTAGCTGCCGTCTGAGAAACATAAGAACTCATGTCGACATAGATCGAAGCTAATTGATTCAACTCTTCTGGTGTATAAGAAACGTTTGGGAAGGCTGGTAATGCATATTGATTGATTTCAGCATCTAGCTTTAATTTAAGACCATCGCCTTGTGTATCATCGATGTCAACTCGATCATTGAACCCATCTTCAACAAATTTTGGACCAAAATCTCGTAAAGAATTGACCCAAGCCCAAGTATCTGCTGATTGGTCATCTTCTGGTGGTAAAACAGTGTAACGGTCACCATCTTTTTCTACACCGACCCCAAAGGAACCATAGTACGTTTGAATACTGGCATCATCAGTATATAGAGAATCCGCCCATTTTAACAAGGCTTCTGGATCTTCACAAGAAGTAGTGATCATTAATTCATTACGGCTATAATTGTAATGTTCTGGATCAGAGAGTACATAACGATTGCCATCAGGACCTTTCAAAGGTGTCAAAGCCACATATTCATCTGCATGAAGCCCAAACGTTGCATCTGCGGTCCAGCCACCTGATACACCGACCCGAGCCACATCTTTATCCATCCGTTTTGAGTCGCTCATCGATTGATCTTGTGTAAACAATTCTGAATCAATCAAGCCCGCTTCAAAAGCCTCATGCATCGCAGCGATTCCATCACGATAACTCTCTTCCGAACGTAAATAAACTGGTGTATCATCTTTCACAGACATTTCGTAAGTATTATCAGCACCTAATCGATTGTCAAATGGCAAAATATAGGCAAAAGTAGGATCGACATTTCCTGCTCCATAAGGGATCTCATCATTCAAATCACCGTTACCATTAGCATCCTCTTCTTTAAAAGCCCTCAACACTTTGATAAAGTCTTCATAAGTATCTGGCATGTCCAGGTCCAAATTATCTAGCCAAGTTTTATTAATAAATAATTGATTACCGATCACCGGACGCATAGGTGATTTTTTCGGCAAACTATAAATATGTCCGTCTGGTGAAGTGATCATGGCTTTAAGCTTTGGTTCTTTTTCCATCGCTGCTTTCAAGTTAGGCATATCTTTTTCAATATAATCTTCCAATAGAATAAATAAAGATTGATTTTGTGAAATTTCTGAATCTGTTAAAGCATTCGATCCTAAAAAGGCATCTGGTAAATCGCCACTGGCCATGAGTACTGATTTTTTATCGCCCCAATCTGCACTGATATAGGTATCCCAATCAATTGAGATCCCTGCATCTTTCTGACTTTCTTCTAAAAAACCTTTGGTAAAATCATCGCCCCAATCGCTCCAACGAACGGTAGCAATCTTGAAAGTATCTTTCCCACTTTCAGAACTTGCCGTTGCATCGGTTTTATCAGAACTAGATCCACAACCAGCTAATAAACCTAATACTGCGGTAGAAACCAATAAATACTGCCAACTTTTTTTCTTCATTTTCTTTTTTCCTTCCTATTCTTTAATGGCGCCGATCATGACACCTTGGTTAAAGTATTTTTGTAAAAATGGATATAACATCATAATTGGTGCAGTTGAAATCACAATGGCCGCATACTTCATCATATCAGCTGTTGCCCGTAGTTCCGAAGCAATTGCTCCTGTTGCTTGACTTTGTAACATTTGATTACTGATCAAAAGCCGACGCAAAATAAGTTGCAGAGGCTGTAGGTTTTCATTGGTCAAATAGATCAGGGCATTGAACCAAGAATTCCAAATACCTACCGCAGTCCATAAACCGATCACCGCTAAAATCGCCTTAGATAGTGGTATTACGATGCGGATAAAGTAACGAATCGTTGAACAACCATCGATTTGAGCAGCTTCCCATAAACCGTCTGGAATACTATTATTAAAGAATGTCCGTGCTACAATGATATTGTAACTAGAAACGGCAAATGGTACGATCATGACCCAAAAACTATCTAATAGCCCCACTGATTTGACCGTCAAATAGGTCGGAATCAATCCGCCCCCTATAAACATAGGAATCACGTAAAAAACGGATAACCATTTACGCCCCATCAAATCTTTTCTTGAAAGAGCATAGCCAGCTGGGATATTGACTAATAAAGCAAAGACAGTTCCCAAAAGAGTATAAGCAATCGTATTTCCGTAACTGCGCCAAATAAGTGGCGTTTTAAATAATTCACGATACCCATCTAACTTCCACTCATTCGGCCAAAACCAAATATTTCCGTTGGCCACATCGGCTGGATCACTAAAGGAGGCGATGATGACAAACCACAAAGGATAAATGATTACTAAAATCAGCAATACGGAACTACCATAGATAAGAAAATCAAACAGCCAATCTTTTGCGGTCTTCTCCTTGCGACGTTTTCTTTGCGACACTGAAGCTTCCATTTTATCCCTCCTAAAACAAACCAGTTTTCGTCGTCTTTTTAGACAACCAATTGACAAATAACAAAATAATGATATTTACTACTGTATTGAATAATCCAATTGCTGTTGAATAGCTATATTGAAAATTTTGCATACCGACTTTGTACACATATGTCGAAATGATTTCACTTCCGCTGATATTCAATGGATTTTGTAACAGTAAAACTTTTTCAAAGCCAATATTCAATAAGTTTCCCGCACGTAAAATCAATAAAATCATAGCTGTTGGTAACAGTAGTGGTAAATCGATATACCAGATCTTTTGTAAGCGCGAAGCCCCATCCATTGTCGCCGCTTCATAAAAAGTCGGATCGATGGCCGATAGAGCGGCCAAATAAATGATACTATCCCAACCAACATGTTGCCAGACATCACTCCAAACATAGACACTAGCAAATGATGTTGGTTTCGATAGTAGAGCAGGCATACTGATGTCAAATAACTCTAGAAAATTGGCAATCAAGCCGTTTGTTGGTGATAAGAATAAGATCAACATCCCACACATGACCATAGTCGAAATAAAATGTGGTAAATAGGTCGTCACTTGGAAGAATTTCTTGAACCACCCCACACGAATCTGATTACAGACCAGAGCCAGTAAAATTGGTAGTGGGAAGCCGATCACAATACTATACAAAGAAATCTTCAAAGTATTGACTAATGTAGTCTTAAATTGATACGATCTAAAAAATTGCTGGAAATACTTGAAGCCCACCCATGGACTGTCTAAGATCCCTAATGCAGGCGAATAATCCTTGAATGCAATCACGATTCCTGCCATTGGTACATAGGCAAACAAAACTAACAAAATAATCGATGGTAATAGCAGAACGTACAAAGGAATGCTCCCTTTAACTTTTCTTTGAAAGAAACTCTGCTTTTTAACATTTTCCATATGATCCCTCCTTCACCATTATTATAAAGAGAGGTTGCATTCTCGCCCATTCTTATTAAGAACGTTTTCATGAACTTTTACGAACGATTTCTGATCGAGAACACTTTTTAATGCACAATTCCGTCTTTTTACCCGATAAGAACGGAATTGTACACATTCACATCTTTACTTTTTGTGTATAATAGACAAGAGGGGGAAGACAGATGAAACGTCTTAGTATCACAAATTCAACACATTCTATCGATTATTATGCTAAAATTTTACTTTTTCTATTGATTCCAATCATGATAATCAATATTTTTTTCAGCTTTCTAAGTATTAGTACGATCAAAAATCAGAATCTTAATCATATAGAAGATTCGATCAACATCTATGCATCCTCTTTAAGTAAAGAATTGACCGCTGTCGATCAATTCATGTATTCAACGGTAGTCAATGATGAAGCTTTTGACGACTTATCTGAGAACGCTTCATATACGGAATACTATCGCTCGATTGGAAAAATTCGTGCGCGCACAGATGCCGTCAAATATTACAATTCAGTCGACTATACTTTTATTATTCAAACCCGGCAAACGAATTATTTTACGAATATTTCGAGCTTACATATTCCTTATGCTGACTTTTTATTTTTTAAATTATTCTTTCAAGAGGAAAATCAACAAGTAACGACTCCTCATAATGTTTGGAAGCAGATCCATGCGACTGAAAATGACTATCTTTATCGAACTATTCTTTATAAAGACAAGTTGATCCATGCCATCATTTCAACCGAATATATTCTAGAACCTTTACGTCAAATCAATTTAGGAAATGACGGGATCATCTCTTTGCTACCATTAAAAGAAAAACAAACAGTCATACGAAGTTTCAATTCTACTGCAATGACTTTTCGCCAAAAGGAAACGGGACTTCCTTTTACGATTTATGTAAAAGTAGATTATAGAAATGCTTTTAAAAATATGGTCACCTTACAAATCGTGATGTTACTTATCCCGATTGTGATCTGCACTATATCATTTACGATATTGATCTATATTCAAAGAAAAGTACTCCGTCCCATCAAAAGACTAACAAATCGTTTGATACGATCTTCAAATGATAATAGTGCTCTAATAGAAGGCATTACCGAAATAGATGATGCAAACGATCAAATTTCCAGTATGGTAAAAGAAACGCAAACATTAAAAATCGATCTCTACGAATCAGAGCTAACTAAGAAACAAATTGAAACGAATTATCTTCGCTTGCAAGTGCGGCCTCATTTCTATTTGAATATTTTAACGATGATCAACAGTATGATACAGACTCAACATTATCAAGAAATCGAATCCTTAACTGTTTCAACAACCAAATACTTACGCTACTTATTCCAGACCAACCAAGATTTCACATCATTGAGCGATGAATTACGTCACATCAGGGATTACTTAGAGATTCAAGAATTGCGTTATGGTGATACATTTCATTATTCACTCGTTTTGGTCGATCCTTCCTTGAAAGAAGCTGAGATTCCGCCACTTATCCTACAGACGTTTATTGAAAATATATTTAAGCATTGTTTTTCTCTCGATCAGAGTCTCGTCATTACCGTGACAATCGACTACTTAGCAGGAACCAAAGACTTTTATAAAATAAGTGTTGAAGATAATGGTAACGGCTTCAATGCTGCAATTTTACAAAAGTTAAAAAATAACCTGAATGATTTATGATATTGAACAAAATATATCAAACAGTTGGTCTACCAACGTTTTAAGACTTTTATACGATCA
>JBFLGC010000020.1:0-43683 GCA_041859945.1 Tetragenococcus sp. | reverse complement strand
CTGATGCCTTTTTTACGTAGGATCGAGTAGGTATGATTTCATTGGTTTTTGGATCGATTTTACCAATCAGTTTTCGTTTGGCTCGTGATTGCTTTTTCTCTTTATCCCAATAAGCATTATTCTCGTAAACATAGGTGATGCCAGTGCGTTTATCTTTCTGATATAAAATTCCCATAGAATCATCTCCTCGTCCTACATTATAATGTAGGACGATATAAAAATCAAGAGAAATACCTATCATTTGTTGGTATAATAAGCTTTCTTAGAAAAACATCGTTACAAATTTCGGGAATCCAGGTTGTATATCAATTTGATTTGCGGTTGTTTGCTGAAGAAACAAATACCAATTTGATTAGTCAGGCATTAGAGGAAGGGGTCCGCTATAGTCGCTATTGGCCACGGTCTCTAGTTGAAAAAGTATGTTCAATTTTAAAAAAATTATATGCATTTGATCAAAGTAAAAGGCCTGACAAAAGATATTTAATAATGAGCGGTATGTATCAATTAGCTTCTTACTTTATTTCTGAACTACCTAAAAGAAACATTTCTGAGGTAAATAATGACAGGTATAGTTCTCTGTCCAAGCAAACCATGTCCACATTACATCGAATTTTTGAATACGTTGACAGTAATTTTAGCAAAAATATTACACTTGAAGATGTAGCCCAGGAAGTTGGCTATAGTACTTCATATTTCGCTCGTTTTTTTAAGTGGAATACTGGTCAAACATTTATGAACTTTTTGAGACAATATCGTGTGAATAAAGCCAAGATCATTCTTTTGAATGAAAAGGTTCCGATTACAGAAGTTTCTGAACGTGCAGGTTTTTCTAGTTTAAAATCTTTCTATAGAAGCTTTAAAGCTGAAGAAAAAATACCACCATTACAATATCAGAAGAAATTCGCCAATATAAATTAAGATATAATTTGAACGAGAAAAAGATGTGGAACTCCTGAGGCAGAGAAGATTTCCACATCTTTTTCTGAAATCTGTTGAAAATGATGAGGTCATTATTTGAGAATTTCTCAAAGGTAATACGGGTATAAGATATATAGATTTTTGTTATGATATATTTGTAACCGGTTAACAAATCACTAATTGTTTTTATGAAGGGAGAACTTTAAATGAGATTAAAAGATTGGAGTAAAGGCTTATTAGCATTCGGTTTGTTTTCTTTATTACTGACAGGATGTGGAAACGCTGGAGAAACACAAGAAAGTGAAACAGCAGTCGATAAGAAGGTCACTGTAAATATTTTTCAGTCAAAAATAGAATTTCAAAAACAATTTGAACAGGCTTTTACAGAGTTCAATAAAATACATCCTGAAATTGAACTAAAATTGCAAAGTACAGGTGGAACCAGTGACTATGCTACAACTTTGAAATCTATGGTGTCTTCCGGAACAGAACCAACGATTTTTAATATTGCTGGACCTAATGATCTTGAAACTTGGGGAGATCGTCTAACTGATTTAAGTGAGATGAAGGCAGCTGATCTAGCGATGGAAGGAACGCTAGATGGTGTTACGATTGACGGTAAAGTTTTAGGCATCCCTTATAATATTGAAGGGAATGGCACAATCTATAATAAAGAGATTTTCGAAAAAGCGGGTGTCGATCCGGATTCTATTCAAACTTTAGACGATTTAGAAGAAGCAGCTAAAACAATCGATAGCAAGAAAGATGAACTGGGAATTGAAGCAGCAATGGCTTTTGGGGCAAAAGATGCTTGGATTATTCAACATACCTTGAGCGCTTTTTTAGCTCCAGAATTTGATAATAATCTTTTGACAGCTTATGAGGCGAAAGAAGTTAATTTCAAATATGGAGATCAGTTAAAACACTATTTGGATATTTTAAATAAATATAGTGTTCAACCGATTAATAGTGTCGATTTTTCTCAACAAGTTGAACAATTATTTTCTTTAGGAAAAGTAGCTATGATTCAACAGGGAAATTGGGCATACACTGCTATAAGCGCTATTGACCAGGAATTCGCTGATGAAAAGATTGGTATGCTACCATTGCCTGTCGATGGTGTGGCAGAAGGTTCTATCTCAGTTGGAGTTCCGAACTACTGGGCAGTTAATAGTAAAGCTTCGGATGAAGAAATTAAAGCAGCCAAGACTTTCTTGGATTGGTATTATACATCTGATGAAGGGAAAGAAATGATTTTAAGTGACTTTAATTATATACCTGCCTACGAGGGATATGATGTAGATAAGATAGCGGATCCTGTTTCGCAAGATGTTTATAAGTATTTTTCTGAAGGCAAGGCTACTTCTTGGGTATTCTCTGGTTTTCCAAATGGTTGGAATGATACGACTGCTGCTGCAGAAATACAACGATATTTGGGCGGTGAAAGTGACTGGAAATCTGTCATTGAAAAATCTGAAAAAGCTTGGAAAGAGGAGCGAGCTGAATGAAGAAAAAAACGAAACACGTAAAGGGAAGCATTTTGAATCGTCACTGGTTTGCCATATTTGTTTTCCCTGTGCTTTTTGCCTTGACATGTGTCGTAATCGTTCCCTTTATTATGGGTCTGTATTATTCTATGACGGATTGGGACGGAGTAGCAATAGGACAATGGATAGGATTAGCTAACTACGAAAAATTATTTCACGATGAGAATTTTATTAGTGCCCTGTGGTTCACTTTTAAATTTTCTTTTGTCACTATTATTTTAATCAACGCGATCGGACTAGGTCTAGCTTTATTAGTTGATGGTAAGTTTCATGGTTCATCTTTGTTACGTACTATCTTTTTCATGCCAAATCTAGTTGGAGGATTGATTTTAGGCTTTATTTGGCAATTTATTTTTACTAATGCTTTTACTATGATTAGTAATCGGTTTGACATACCAGTTTTGTCAGGGTGGTTATCCACCCCGACAACTGGATTCTGGGCAATTGTAATCGTCACCTGTTGGCAAATGGGTGGATATGTGATGGTCATTTATTTAGCCTATTTACAAAATGTGGATCAAACATTAATAGAGTCCAGCGCCTTGGATGGCGCAAATTCTCTTCAACAATTTTTGTATATTAAGATGCCTTTGATAATGCCTGGATTCACAGTAAGCTTATTTATGACGTTATCGTCGTGCTTTAAATTATATGATCAAAACTTATCTTTAACCAACGGAGGTCCCCATAATTCGACGCAAATGTTAGCGATGAATATTTTTAATACTGCGTTTAAAGAAAATAAAAATGGGTATGCGCAAGCCAAGGCCGTTGTCTTTTTTGTTATTGTAGGAATTATTTCCTTGACTCAGGTTTATTTCACTAAACGTAAGGAGGTCGAAGTCTGATGAAAAAAAAGAAAAGAAGAGGATCACATTCAAAACAAATCATCGGGTTCCTACTTGCTCTAATTTGGATGTTCCCATTTTACTTGATTATCACAAATTCTTTAAAGGAAAAAAGAGAAATTTTTGAAAATCCCTTAGGAATTCCAAAGAATATAACGTTTGCTAATTATCCCGAAGCGTTTCGCGAGCTAGAATTTATAAAAACTTTGACGAATTCTTTACTGATCACTGTTTCTAGTGTATTAATAATCATTTTATTTTCTAGCTTGGCTGCTTATGCATTAGAACGAAATTCTTCAAAAAAAAGTACCACTATTTTCATGCTTTTCGTGGCAGCTATGTTAGTTCCTTTTCAAGCTGTAATGATTCCTTTGGTTTCTTTGTTTGGACATGCTGAGCTTTTAAATCGATTTGGACTTGTTTTTATGAACTTTGGATTTGGAACTAGTCTATCAATTTTTCTGTATCATGGAGCATTAAAATCTATTCCTAAGGCATTAGATGAAGCAGCTCTAATTGACGGAGCCAATCGTTTTCAAATCTTTTTTAAAGTAATTTTTCCACAACTAAAATCCACGACAATAACTGTTGCTGTTTTGAATGCTTTAGGTTTATGGAATGATTATTTGTTACCATCTTTGGTAGTCAATGCTCCGGACACACGGACGATCCCACTAAAAATGTATTTTTTCTTTGGAGAATATGCAAGAGACTGGAATTTAGCGTTGGCTGGACTTGCGTTAGCACTGCTTCCAATTATTATCTTTTATTTCTTTATGCAAAAACATATTATCAATGGCGTTTCTCAAGGAGCCGTCAAATAAACTTTGGAGTTGATCGATTGTTAAGTCGAATTTCGCATTTCTTAGAAGAGGAAACCCGTTCGATAACAGCGGAAAATAAAACTGGAGAAAAAGGAGGTGGTAGTCGGAGTACCATTGGCGTAAATGCATATAATGCTCGAGAACTTTCAAAACCTTGGAAAATAAATCCGTATCTTTTAATTCAAGGAAGTGGGATCTATACACTTGCTGATGTAAAGGGCAGCGGCAAAATACAACATATTTGGATGACTTGTGAACCTAAATATTGGCGTAACATCTTATTGAAGTTTTATTGGGAAAATACGGAAGAGCCAGCTTTAATTACGCCTATTGGGGATTTTTTTAGTAATGCTTGGTGTTCTTCTTGTAATACCAATTCTATTCCAATTGCAGTCAATCCTTCTGGAGGTTTGAATTGCTACTGGGAGATGCCCTTTTTAAAGCAAGCAAAGATAGAAATCGAGGTTTTGGGTGATTTAGAGTTTCCTTTCTTTTATCAAATCGATTATTGTTTTTGTAATAATGAGAGAGATATCCTTTATTTTTCCGGATATTGGAATCGTAGCAACCCTACTATACCAATGGAAGAGCATGTTATTCTTCCACATCTTGAAGGTAGAGGCAATTATGTAGGGACCTTTATGGGATGGCAACCCAATAGTAGCGGTGTATGGGTAGAAGGAGAATTAAAGTTTTATTTAGATGGAGATGACAAGTTTCCAACCATAAATGGCACAGGAACAGAAGATTATTTTGGAGGTGCTTGGGCTTGGTGTAGTGATCATGAAAATGCTAAATATCAGAATTATAGTACAGCTTTTTCTGGTATGCAAAAAGTTGATCTAAGTAAAAATGACTTTTTCCAACAACCTCGTTTTAATTTATATCGATGGCATATACTGGATCCCATTTGTTTTAAAAAAGATATTTCTGTGACCATTCAACCATTAGGCTGGAGAAGTGAAGAACGATATTTACCCTTAAAAGATGATGTCTGTTCATTAGCGTTATGGTATCAAGAAAAGCCGAGTAACGCTTTATCAAGAGTATTAAACTTTGAAGATTACGAGTTGATTTAAAGTTCTATTTTATTGAATCGGCGTCAAACGGTTTTGATTATGTAACTATATAGAATAGCTTATTCGCTAGTTGGTAATTGTTTGACTAGTAAATAAGCTATTTTTTGTAAGAGAATAAATAGTAGAATATGCAAAAAATATTTCAACCTGACTGTTGACATCCGAAACGTTTCGGATTATACTATTTTTGTAAGGAAACGGTTTCTAAAAAAGAAAGTAGAGGATGATGAGGATGAAAATTGATTTGAAGAAAGTTATTAGTATTTCTTTGGTATCACTAAGTATGTTAGGGCTTTCTGGATGCGGCAAAAGCAATGATGGTACTGACAGCAGCGGAGGTGCTAGTGGTGATAAAGATAACATCACTTTAACAGTTGGATTTTGGAAAGGGGATTCAACTAATGAAGATTCTGCCAGAAAAAAGGCCTTCCAGAAATTTACGGACAAAACCGGAATAAATATCAAAGAAAAAGTTTACAACGATTATGAAACACAGTTGATGACTGATTTAGTTGGTGGCACTGCACCTGATATATTCTATGTAGATGCTTCAGCTTTCCCGGGACTCAATGAACAAGGAGTTTTAGCACCTTTAGATGACTATATTGCCAAACAAGATAATTTTGATGTGGATGACTTCTTTGAGCCGATTTATGGCGCTTTTACGGGGGAAGATGGTAAGCAATATGGGGTCCCTAAAGACTATTCAACTCTAGGATTTTATTACAACGAAGATCTACTGAAGGAAGCAGGCTTGACAGTAGAAGATATTCCTGAGAATTATGAAGACATGGAAGCTTTTTTAACAACTTTACAAGAAAAGCTACCAGATGTTCAACCAATGGTATTTGCACCACTTTTAGCACGTCAAATGTATATGGCTGAATCAACGGGTGGAAAAATTGTGACCGATGATGGGAAATCAAATTTGGATGATCCTAAAGTAATTGAGGGGATACAACCGCTTGTTGATTTGTATCAAAAAGGTTTGATTAGAAGTGCTGAAGATTTAGGAGATGGTTGGGCTGGTGATACATTTGGCCGTGGTGGAGCGGTAATAAGCGATGAAGGGACATGGATGGTTTCTCACTTGAATACAAATTTTCCAGACCTTAATTGGGCAACGATGGAGATTCCTAAAATCAATGGAGAAAAGAGAGATATGGCATTTACAGTTGCCTATAGCATGAATGCTGATACTAAATATAAAGATGAATCTTGGCAACTCATTGACTTCTTGACTCATGATGCAGTAGTTGATTATGCTACTGAAGCTTCTGTATTACCTGCCAGAAAATCAGCTACTGAGGAAATGAAGATTACTGAAGATCCAATTATGAGTCCTTTTACTACAGCAGCAGATTATGCAACTGCCTGGCAAGCTGGACCAAATCTTTCAGTTATTACCTCTCGTTATGAAAATATGATTACCTCTGCTTTAAAAGGTGATATGACACTTGAAGAAGCTATGAAGGAAGCTACTGAGTCAGCAAATACAGATATTGATAATAAATAGAAATAGTTACTTAGGCAATGCATTTGCATTGCCTAAGTCATTAATGAGGAGGATCTAAATGAAGGGAAAAGGAGAAAAAATTCAAGGGATATTTTTTTCATTACCTGCGATCATTCTACTGATCACTTTTACTTTGTTACCTATATTGTTTTCGATTTACCTATCTTTTAATAAGGTTGATTTGATTGGCGATATGTCATTTGATTTTATTGGTCTAAAAAATTATACCAATGCTATTAAAGATCCGCGGGTAATCATTGCTTTAAAAAATACTTTAAAATATGTCGTGATCGTAGTTCCTATTCAAACATTGATTGCTTTGTTATTAGCTTATGTGCTTAATTCAGGAATTAAGTTTCAGAATGGTTTTAGAACTTTATTATTTTTGCCAACTTTAACTTCAAGTTCTGCGTTAACAATGATTTTTATGTTTATTTTTAGTGTGAATGGACCTTTTAGTCAAATGTTTGTCAAACTAGGCATAATAGATCAGCCCATGGGATTCCTTCATGAAAGTTCAACGGTGTTATATGCAATCATGGCTATGAATATTTGGTCGACTGTTCCTAACTTTATGACGATATATCTTGCCGGTTTACAAGATATTCCTAAGACTATGTATGAGGCGGCAGAGATCGATGGAGCGAATGCTTTTCAACGATTAACGAAGATAACTGTCCCTCAGTTGGTCCCCGTAACTAATTATATATTGATGGTCGGTTTAGCCTCAACTTTCCAATTATTTGATCAAACCTATATGGTGTCGGGGGGATCTGGTGGACCGAATAATTCGACATTGACATTATCATTGATCATTTATCAATATGCTTTTAAGACATTCGGAACTATGGGATATGCCTCAGCAATTGCTGTCTTACTGACTTTGTTCATCTTTATTATTACCATGATTTTGCGCAGATTTAGTAACGAGGATGTCACTGGGGAAGGAGTAGTTTAAAATGAAAAAAAAGAAAATCTACCGAGTTATATTGTATATCATTTTAATTTCGTATGCCATAGTCACTGTGTATCCTTTTTTGTGGGCATTTTTAGCTTCTATTAAACCATACAGTGAGATTGTAGGAAATGGTCTCAAGTTATTACCTGATAGTCCAACTTTTGATAATTATAAATATATTTTTACCCAAGACCCGCTTTTTCCAAAATGGATCGTCAATTCGATTTTTATTGCAACGGCAGGAACCATCTTAAATGTAATTTTTAATAGTATGTGTGGATATGCTTTAGCAAGACTTAGTTTTCCTGGAAGAAAACCGCTATTCTTGATCGTTATGGTATGTATCATGGTTCCTGGACAAATTCTTTTGATTCCCAATTATTTGATTATGAAACAATTTGGCTTATTGGATACCTATTCGGCTTTAATAATTCCCTCGGCTATTAATTTTTCCTATATCTTTATGATGCGTCAATTCTTTATTTCTTTTCCTAAAGAATTAGAAGAAGCCGCGTCTATGGATGGTTTAAGTCGTATAGGAATATTTTTCCGAATTGTTATGCCAATGGCTCGTGCATCAGTAGGAACTCAAGCTATTTTTGTTTTCTTAGGTTTTTGGAATGACTTTATGAAACCTTTGCTGTACATTACCTCTCAAGATAAATATACATTGACATTGGGGTTGCAATCTTTTCAAACCCAACATGCGACCCAATGGAATTATGTGATGGCTGCCGCAGTAGTGACTATTACACCAATTGTATTTATGTATATATTATTGAACAAGTACTTCATGCAAGGAATGAAAATAGGGGGAGATAAGTAAGTGACAGTATTAAAAAATTGCCTACTTAAAAATTTCCAGATTGTTGATTTTAAGAATACTTCAGATATTGAACAAATTTCTTTGATTATTAAAGATAGAAAAAAAAAGGCTGAAATTTCTTTTGATATTCCTTTAATCGATGTTATCTATTTTTGGCACCCAGCCAAAGGAAATAAGTTAAACTTAGTTAATGAATGGGAGCAGGAACTTTTCACACAATTAAATTATTCAATGCCTATTTTTACTCTTTTGGATTCTGAAGGTAGTAATAGATATACGATTTGTCATGATCAAGATTTAAGAAAAGTTGTTTTAAGAACGGGTGTCGTTGAAGAAACAGCACAAATAGTCTTTAAATTTGAATTTTTGGCAGACAATGGAACCGATAGGATCAACTTGCGAATAGATAAAAAGATTCAATTTTTTTCAGATGCTATCAAAAGAGCAAGAAATTGGATTGCTCAAATAAATAGTTGCATACCTTTAAAAACCAATGAATATGCATTCGATCCAGTTTATTCAACTTGGTATAGCTTTCATCAAGCCGTTTCTGAGAAAAAAATCAATTCACAGATTCCCAACTTTGCCGACTATGGATTAAAAACGCTCATTGTGGATGATGGCTGGCAGACAGATGATTTAAATAGGCGGTATGCTTATGCGGGAGAATGGCAAGTTACTAAAAGAAAATTCCCAAATTTCAGAAATCATATTGACACAGCTCAAAAAGAAGATATCAAATATATGCTGTGGTTGACTGTTCCTTATGTTGGCATCAAAACCCAAGCTTATGCTACTTTTAAAAATCAACTATTGTATGTAGATGAATTTCAAAAGGCAGGAATTTTAGATCCAAGATTTCCAGAAGTTCGTGAGTATTTGGTACAAACAATCGATTCATTAGTAGATTGTTATCACGTGGATGGATTGAAACTAGATTTTATTGATTCCTTTATAGAGAAGGAGCCTTGCCACAATGAGGCGATGGATACTGCAAACTTAGAAGAAGCTGTTTCCCGATTATTAGGTCAAATTACTGCAAATTGTTTAACAAAGAATGATGATTTTCTGATAGAGTATCGTCAAGATTATATAAGTCCAACTATTTGTCAATATGCAAATATGATCCGAGTGAAAGATTGCCCCGAAAACTTTGTACAAAATAGGATTGGAATTGCAGAATTAAGGCTATTATGTCCTTACTTAGCCGTTCATTCTGATATGATCATGTTTCATCCGGCAGTTTCAGCGCTCGAAATCGCTTTGCACCTTTTAAATTGTCTTTATGGAGTGATTCAAATATCTGTAGATTTAAATCAACTAAGAGATGATCAAAAGAAAATTATTTTATTTTGGTTACATTATCAACAAAAAAATCGTGAAATACTTTATAAAGAGGATTTTTTCCCGATGAATCCTCAAAACGATTATGACTGTATTCAAGCGGGAAACGAGGAGTTTTCTATTGTAACTTGCTACCGTTCAAATAAAGTAATTGATTTAGATTTAATCACTTGGACACGTGGGATTGATTTAATTAACGCGACAATTGTCGAGCGATTGATTTTTAGAAATGAAAAATTGATAGGTCGGAAAGTTCACATGACCTGTTATGATAAATTTGGGAACAAAATAAGCTGTGGTGATTATACGATACAGAGTATCAATGAAATTGTTATCGACGCTTGTGGCAGAATTCATCTTGAAATGGAGTGAAATAGATGGGAAAAATAGCGTATATTGATAAGTGGCGAATTGCGGAGACAAGTTTTTCAGAAAAATATTTGGCTAAATTTGAGTCAATTATGACTTTAGGGAATGGTTATTTGACTTTACGGAATACTCATGAAGAAGTTTATCCGACAGAACATCGTAATATGTTTGTAGCAGGGATATTTAATCGCTTTTCTCCAGAAGAAACAACAGAATTAGCCAATTTTCCTGACATCAGTAAAATTGAAATTTCAATTGATGGACAACGTTTCTCTTTATTGTCAGGAGAAACCACAAATTATAAAAGAGAATTTAATTATCAAAATGGCGAAGCTATACGAAGCTTTGACTGGAAGCAAGAGGAATATGCTTTCCATTTTACATTTAGAAAGTTTGCTTCAATGTCTAATAAACATCTAATTGTTCATGAGATTAAAATAAAAAACCTAGGTAAAGATGCACGGATTACTTTTGAAACTGGAATCGATGGGACCTATACAAATTCGGGCACACAAAATTTCTTGGAGAATGAACGACGCTTTTTTGATAATAAATATTTATATTTAACCACAAAAACGACACAATCTAAGGTTTCAGTTTCCTTAGCTTGTTATACTCACCTCGATGTCCCTCATGTTTCAATACCACAGATGGGACGACGGAAAATCATTGAAAAAAAACAGGTTGAATTAAAATCCGACCAATCAGTTTGTTTGACAAAGCAATCTTTGATTAAAACACAACGTGATGTAAAGTATTCAGGTAAAGACTACTTACAGACAGAGCTACTAACAGAACTTTCTCAAATCGCTGATCAATCTTACGAAATATTGCAAAAAGAATCAGCGAAAGCTTGGCAAGATATTTGGGATCAAGGGGAAATTGAAATCGATTCTGAAGATGTAAAAGATAATTTGTTGCTGAATTTTGCTCGCTATCATTTGCATGCCATGAGCCCTATTCATGATGATCGTTTGAACATTGGTGCTAAAGGAATGACCGGAGAAGGATACAAAGGTCATACGTTTTGGGATACAGAAATTTTTATTTTACCCTATTTCACCTATACCTATCCTGAATTTGCAAAGAGTTTAGTACGGTATCGAATCAATGGATTAGCAGCTGCTAAAGCTAATGCAAAGCGAAATAACTATCGAGGTGCTCAATATCCTTGGGAATCAGCTTGGCTTAGTGATGGTGAAGCGACACCTAAATTAGGTGGTGTCGATATTGTTACTGGGAAACAAAGTCCTATTTTGACAGGCTTGATTGAGCATCATGTGACAGGAGATGTCGTTTATGGTGGCTTACAATGCATAGAAGCTACACAAGATCCTAAATTGAAAGTTGATTTTTTTGAAGTAATAATGGAAGCAGCTCGTTTTTGGGCTTCAAGGTCTGTTTATAATAAAATAAAAGATCGTTATGAAATCTTAGATGTGATTGGACCAGATGAATATACTGAACATGTTGACAATAATGCATATACAAATTATTTAGCTAAGTTTACGATTGATGAGGCATTGAGAGCGTACTATGCAAACGATGAAAACAGCTTCAAGGTGCAATACCAAGCAGATATTAATTGGTTAACCGAAGTCTCAGAAAAGTTGTATCTACCAATTCCCAATAGTGCGAACGTTATCCCACAAGATGATACTTTTTTAAAGAAAGAGATGATTGACCTTTCTAAATATTTTGAATCAAACTCAATAGGAACAATTGGGCTGGACTATAATATGGAACAAATCAGTAATCTTCAAGTCTGTAAACAAGCAGATGTCATTTTGCTGTTACAACTATTTCCTGAAAAATTTGATTATCAGACTAAGTTGGCTAATTGGGATTATTATTATCCAAAAACTCTGCATGATTCCTCTCTGTCATTAACAAGTCATTGTAATTTTGCGTTAATAACTAATCAGATTGATTTGGCTTATAAAATGTTTAAAAAGACTTTTGATATAGATTTAGGAGATCGAAATATGAATTCCTCAGATGATGGTATCCATTCGGCATCTCTAGGTGGAATTTGGCAAAATGTCGTTCGCGGATTTGGCGGGTTCACTGTTCAAGATTTTCATGTCACTATAACTCCTAAATTACCTAAACAATGGCGTTCTCTATCATATACAGTTTCTGTTTTTAATGCTACAATAAAAGTCGATATCACAAAAACGACAATTAAAACGACATTAAAAAAAGGGACACTATCAGATATTGTTATCAATGGAAAAACTTTGAACTTCGATAAGGAGGCTTTATCGGTAGAAGTCTGAAATGAGGGTTATTACTTGATCACCTTGAAAGATATTGCAAAACTGTCTGGGTATTCGGTCACGACAGTTTCTAGAGCATTAAATGACCATTCTGATGTAAACATGGAGACAAAGAAACATATCCAACAAATTGCTAAAAAGCATGGTTACGCACCTAATGTATTAGCGAGAGGATTAGTCGAAAAAAACTCAAAAACTTTTGGATTTATTACGACCGGTATTTCAAAATCCTCGCCAATAGATACCTTTACGTTTACACTGTTTATGAGTTCCATAAAAAAGGCGAATTCAATTGGCTATGATTTAATCATGATAAACTACGAGAATGATCTCCATAAAAATAAAAACTTTCACCAACTCATTGCGGAAAGAAATTTGTCGGGAGCAATCATACAAGGATTCGATAAAAATCATCCTCTTTGTCAAGAAGCTTTAGATTCTGCTTTACCGACTGTCTTTATTGATATTGGATTAGAAAATACAACATCTGGATATGTTGTATCGGATATTGCAAAAGCTGCTGATATAGGACTGTCTTATCTTGCTCATTGTGGATACCAACGGATCCTCTTTTTCAGAGGATCCGATAATTCTTGGATTACTGAACACTGGAAATTGGGTATTCAGTCTGCCTATACCAAATATCAGAGCTATTTTTCCTCACTTCAGGTATTAAATGGAAATTACTTGATCAATGATGTTAAAGAAATGATTATAGGAAATCCCGTGCTTATTGAGAAAAATAAAAAAGCTATTTTTTGCGATAGCGATGCTATGGCAATCGGTGCATTAGAAGGTTTGCGTGTATTAGGGATAAAAGTTCCAGAAGAAATTGGTTTATTAGGCTATGATGGTGCAGTTATTTCTCAATATGTGACACCAAAGCTGACTACAATCGCACAGCATCCTGATGAAATAGGCTCAAAAGCAGTCTTACTTTTGTTAGATCTGCTTCAAAACCAAAGCTCAAAAAAAGAGCATCATGTAATAGACATTGACGTTACCTTACAAGTTAGAGAATCAACAAAGGAGTATATTAAATCTAATGATTGATTTGTTTGTAAACGGACTCCAACTCGATTTTAAAAAAATTAATAAGTATACCAATAAACAAAATTCTAAAGTGTTTTCCTATATTGTTATTTTATTGATTGGCATCAGCTTATTGATTCTCGTTCATCAGTATCAGTCGCTTGATTTGGATGGGTTTATGGATGTTGTGGACGAGCAACCTGTGCTAGTTAACAATGGAAAATTAGTGATAGCAGAAGAAAGATTAGAAAACATTAATCAAATTGGCAGAAATACTGGAATAACAATTGAAGAAGATGGATTGTTAGTTCGTCATCTGGGCATAATTTCTTATGACTTGTTAAGAGACGTATTAAACCAACCAAATGAGTTTGATTTAATACAAGCACTTAGAAATAAAGAAAAAGCGTTAAATAACTATTTTTTCTTTTCTCTTTACTTAAAGAGTTTGCTATTTATTATTTGGGGCTTTATATTAGTGTTTGTAATGGTTTCAGTTTTACGGCATTCCAGCTGGCATCGATATATTACAAAAAGTGAAGCTTTAGCGATGAATAGTTCGTTATTGACACTTCCAGCTCTTGCATATCTAGTTTTGAAAGTCTTGGATTTAAGGAATTCATTTGCTTTATTTTTGTTCACTAGTTTTTATGTTTTAATTGTATTCTTTTTTTCAAGGTATAAAGAAGATGAAGCTTAGATAATAAACTCTATAAAAATTAGCTCAACTGCTGTACTAAACACAGTTAGGCTAATTTTTTCTAGGTACGTTTATGTATAATGCATACATATGACTGCTTAAGATATAGTATAATTAAAGGAATAGGTTTACCAGAAATCCACAAAAATTGAAGGGAGATTCCGACATGGAGCGAGGAAATGTCGTGGTTATTGGAAATTCAGGGGTCGGGAAATCGACCTTGATCAATGCCGTTTTGGGAGAGCAAAAGGCAGAAACAAATTTTGGGACAAAAGGGACCACAGATCATCTGAGAATATATACTAACGAGCAGATCCCTTTTCAAATCATTGATACGCAAGGCTTTGAACCAACCTTTATCAAATCAAGAAAAGCCATTAATCAAGTGAAAAAATGGTCGAAGCAAAGTTTGAAGGACGAAAATAAAGAGCAAAGGATCCATGCCATTTGGTTTTGTGTGGATGGGACGGCGCGGAAGTTATTTCCTGATGCCTTAAAGAATTTAGCCAAAGCGACTTCGCTATGGAAAAGTGTACCTGTGATCGTCGTGATCACTAAGTCCTATTCTGAACCAGAACGTGTCCAAAATATTGAACTGGTTCATCAAGCGTTTGAAAAAGATAAGCAGTTTAAGCAAAGGATCAAAGCGGTCATTCCTGTCGTGGCGGAAATTTATGTCATCAATGAGGAAGCTTATGCGGCGCCTGCTGGTATCGACGAATTGATCGAGGCTACTAACAACCTAATGCCTGCGGGAATCAAGGCGGCAGAAGCAGATGTCAAGCAATTTAAATTAAATCGCAAACGAGCGATGGCCCATGGATTGACGGTAACTGCCACGACATCCGCTGCTGTGGTCGGAGCGATCCCGATCCCTATTGCGGATGCGGTGATTTTAGGACCGATCGAAGTGAGTTTAGTCAATAGTCTAGGGAAAATCTACGAAATCGGTAAAGGTGAGGATGCTGAGGTATTTAAAAAATCGATCGTCGATGTTGGAACAGTGGGCGCTCTAGCCAAAGGAACCACTAGTCTTTTAAAAGCCATTCCAGGAATCAATATTGGCGCGGCCGTGCTTAATTCAGTCATCGCTGCCAGTGTAGTAGCTGCCCTAGGTGAAGCAACGATCTACATTTTTGAACAAGTTTACTTAGGCAAAAAAGAAGTAACGGATATCAATTGGGCCGTCAAAATGATCGAAGCCAAAATTTCACCAGCGCTTATTGAGAAATTGACCAAAATCCTTAACGAGCAGGGAGGTCAATTAAAAGATCCCAAAACGATTGCAAAAATTGTTAGTGCCTTATTTAAAAATTGAACCAGATGCTATGCTCTGAAAAAGTAGCTGCAATAGACTAGCATATTTGCTTTGGGACGCAGTTGAAGATAGCGGCCAAAAGAATGAAAAAGTGATGACCGGAATCGAGGAAAGCAGACAAAAGAAAGAGAAAGTGATGACCGGAATTGGGGATAGCAGACAAAAGAATAAGAAAGTGATGACCGAAATCGAGGAAAGCGGGCAAAAGAATGAAAAAGTAATGACCGGAATCGAGGATAGCGGCCAAAAGAAAGAGAAAGTGATGACCGGAATCGAGGATAGCGGATAAAAGAATAAGAAAGTGATGACCGGAATCTGGGATAGCGGCCAAAAGAATGGCGAAGTGATGACCGGAATCTGGGATAGCGGCCAAAAGAAAGAGAAAGTGATGACCGCAATTGGGGATAGCAGACAAAAGAATAAGAAAGTGATGACCGGAATCTGGGATAGCGGCCAAAAGAATGAAAAAGTAATGATCGCAATCAGGGATAGCGGCCAAAAGAACGAGAAAGTATTGTCTGCAATCAAGAAATGGCTACCAAACTTCAAATTCGATAGCCAATTATTTTTTTGTGGCTATTGAAAATCGAATTTGATGTCCACAAAGCCACTTTTTCTTGTTGTTCACTAAAAAAAAGATCGCCCCCTCCATAAAAAGCAGGCGATCTTTTTGTTTTTTAATCTCTTCTAAACAAATCTCTGGTATAAACTTTTTCGGCTACATCATCCAAGGCGCTGTCATAGCGGTTGGCAACGATGGCTTGGGAGAGCTCTTTGAATGTGGCTAGGTCATTGGCGACTTTACTACCAAAGAAGGTCGAACCATCCTCTAGGGTCGGTTCGTAGACGATGACGGTCGCACCCTTGGCCTTGATGCGTTTCATGACGCCTTGGATACTACTTTGCCGGAAATTGTCGGAGTTACTCTTCATAGTCAGACGATAGACGCCGATCGTGACCGGTTTTTCTTCATTGGGCGAGTAGTTATCTTGATTGGAATAGTTGTAATAGTTGGCTTTGGCAAGTACTTGGTCGGCGATGAAATCTTTTCTGGTCCGATTGCTTTCTACGATGGCCGACATCATATTTTGCGGTACGTCTTCGTAGTTGGCCAAGAGTTGCTTGGTATCTTTTGGCAAGCAGTAGCCGCCATAACCAAAGCTGGGGTTATTATAATGACTACCGATCCGCGGATCCATGCCCACGCCGGTGATGATTTCTTGGGTGTTCAGATTTTTCATTTCAGCGTAGGTATCGAGTTCGTTAAAGTAAGAAACGCGTAAGGCCAGATAAGTATTGGAGAACAATTTGACGGCTTCGGCTTCGGTAAAGCCCATGATCAAGGTCGGAATGTTTTCTTCTAAAGCTCCCTCTTGAAGGAGTTCGGCAAATTTTTCCGCTTTTTGGGTCAAAGCTGCATTGTTTTTATCGGTGCCCACGATGATGCGACTTGGGTAAAGATTATCATATAAGGCTTTGGATTCGCGCAAAAATTCCGGCGAGAAAATGATGTTTTCGGTTTGATACTTGGCCCGGATCGCCGTTGTGTAGCCAACGGGAATGGTGGATTTGATGATCATGATAGCCTCTGGATTGACTTTTAAAACCAGTTCGATCACATCTTCAACGGCTGAGGTATCAAAGTAATTTTTTTGACTATCATAGTTGGTCGGCGCCGCGATCACGACAAATTCGGCATCTTTATAGGCATTTTCCCCGTCTAATGTTGCCGTTAGATCTAACTCTTTTTCAGCCAAATATTGTTCGATGTAGTCGTCTTGGATCGGCGACTTTTTGTTGTTGATGAGGTCGACCTTTTCAGGAATGATATCCACCGCTGTCACGTGATTGTGTTGCGCGAGTAACGTTGCGATCGAGAGGCCGACGTAGCCCGTGCCTGCTACCGCAATATTCAGTGGTTGGTGAGGTCCTTTTTTAGTTGTTGTCGCTTCTTCACGGAACAAATCCGTCGGTTCAAATCCCAACACGGCGCCCAGTTTTTCCAGTTGCGGGATCGATGGGAGGTAGTCTTGAGACTCCAAGCGGCTGAGCATGGAGCGATTCATGTCAGTCAAGTCCGCGAGTTGTTGTTGGGTGAGCTGCTTTTCTTTGCGCAATGAATAGACTTTAGTGGCTAGTTGTTCGGACGATAATTTTTTCATGAGATAGGGCTCCTTTGTTGTTTAAAAAAACAAATCTATGTTGATTTGAAATTCAATGAAGCTATTATAGCATATTGAAATGAAAAAGGCTAGAGAGAAAGCTGATTTTAAACCGTTTATCAAGATGAATAAAGAGAATAAAAAAGGATAGTAAAAATGTTGTTACTTATAACAACATTTTTCTACTTATAGCCTCAATTAATGATCATTAGAATGTGGCGGTATTTTCTGGATAGTTGGTAAATAAAAGTAACTTGTGAAATGCTTGATAAGCAGAGCGGCTCGTGTCATCATTTGACATGATTGAACAGAGGCTGATTGGATTTAGCTAATGATACCTTGAATCATGAAAAGTCTGCTGACTTAATCAAAAGTTTGTCTGTTAGAATTTCGTCATTCAGCGCTATTTGTGAGTTTTTAAAAGGGGTAAATTATTTGCGTGATATCTAATAAGCTTCTCTAATAATAGAAATCATTATAGGTAGATAACCTGCAGAAAGAAGTATCTAGAAATCAAAAATATTCATAACTTAAGATTAAGTAAAAATCATCTTCTCTGGTATAGCAATTATGCAGAGAGTAGATGCTAGACTTTCCGTCCGATTCTATCACTATTTTTCGACATC
Source organism: Tetragenococcus sp. (assembly GCA_041859945.1). Classification (GTDB taxonomy): domain Bacteria; phylum Bacillota; class Bacilli; order Lactobacillales; family Enterococcaceae; genus Tetragenococcus. The sequence continues at coordinate 25,337 of JBFLGC010000020.1, read as the reverse complement.
TCCTGAAAGTCTATGATAAAATAGAAGCAACAAAATTATGAATTCATTCAGTGAGGGGGATGCATTTGAATTTACAGCAACTAAAATACTTATCGGTGTTGGCACAAACGCAAAATTATACGCAAGCAGCAAAAATTTTAAGTATCACTCAACCCACGCTTAGTCATAGTATGGCGAGTTTAGAGTCAGAACTTGGTATCCAGTTATTTGAACGTCAAGGAAGAAATGTAGTTTTGACCAAAGCGGGGCGGCTTTTTAATGAGGGAGCCTTAAATACCTTGCAGATGCTACATACGACTGTGGAAGAAACCCAAAAATTTAAGGACGAGAAAGATCAGATCATTCTTTCGGCGGTCCGCCCACTCTTTCATGCTTGGTTGCCCCAAGTATTGAAAAAGTTTCTTGAAAGTTATCCGAATCCTACGACTAGGCCAAACTTTACCTTTGAAAAAAGTGGTGGGTTTTCACCTAAGATTCTGGCAAGTTTGCAAACCGAGCATTGCGATATTGCCTTTTGTTCCAAAATCGACGCGTATTCAGAAATCGATTATTATCCGATTTTAGAACAAAAATTTGTCCTGATCACACCCTCCGATCATCCTTTGGCGCAAAGGGAAAGTATTGATTTAGTCGATACGTTGCCCTACGACCAAATCACCTTTTCCGTAAATTCTGGACTTAATTTTGAAACCACGCGGCTTTTTTCTCTGTGTGGGGGAGCACCAAAATCCGTTTATGCAGTGGAAGAAGATGAAGCGGTGGCCGGCCTGGTCGCAGCCGGCTTTGGTATCGCCGTTGTCCCGGAAATGCCAGTACTAGAGACGATGCCAGTGGCCGCTATTCCGATCCGATTTCCTGAAAGTCGTCGTTTATTGTATATGGCTACTTTGAAGCGTCATTATCAGAACCCTTCCAGTCAAGCTTTGATCGATTTTGTCAAAGCAACAACTAAAGAAAAATGAATCTAGCTTTTTGTAAGAATCCTAGTAGGTGATTTTGCCTATTAGGATTTTTGGTAACTATAAAAAAAGAATATCTTTTGGGTGTCATGCCAGGATTAGGGTGTCAGTTTTATTGCTATGAAAAAAGTTTGAGAGGTCAGTTTATGGGAGGGAAAGGACTTGAACCTTTTTCAGCGTGAAAGGTATCTGAAATTAAAAAGCGAGTGCCTATGACGGCATGAAAGACACCAAGAATCTACAAGTAGGGACGTATGACGATTGAGAAAACGTTGGTACAAAAGAACCGTATTAAACTAATAAATCCGTTTTATTCGATATTCGAAAAGAAAGCCTTGGTTATGGGAATAAGCGAATTAGCTGCGGGTTACTTATGAGAATATTTTTGGCTGAGTGAAATGTTTGATTGATTCATCAAAGCTTCGGTCACTGTTTTCGAGCAGACCAGCTCCGTTTTCTCCTTTCATGGAAAAATCCGCATTCATAAATTTTATCTATAGTTAGTTAAATAAAATATCATTGGATGTCATTGTCAAAATCTTTTATACTAAACTTGTTAAGTAATGAACAAAAAATAGTTAAGAAAGGAAAAAGGAAATGACTGAACGAAATTCATGGTTAGCTTTAGAAGGAAAAGTGGCCGTTGTAACTGGGGCTGTTGGCGGAATGGGGACTAAATTTGTAAAAGAATTTGCCCGTCAAGGTGTGGCTGTGGCCTTAGTTGATATTGTGAAAGAAAAAACAGAAATTTATGCTAAAGAAATAAGTGAACAGTATCACGTGGATACTTTGGCATTACAATGCGATACATCAAAGGAAGAGGAGGTAGAGAAAACAGTAGCAGCAGTAGTGGATCATTTTGGGAAAGTCGATATTTTAGTGAATACTGCAGCCCTGCTTCATTCTGTGCTGTTTGAAAATCTGTCGCTTGCAGAATGGCAAAAAACGCTGGATGTTAATTTGACGGGCTATTTCTTGATGACCCAACGTTTTGGGCAAGTGATGATCAAACAAGGAAAAGGGACGATGATCCATATTTCGACTATGCTCTCCAAATTTCCTGAAACTTATAGTGGCGCCTATAGTGTTACCAAAGCTGGGGTCAATATGCTTTCACGTCAAATCGCGGCGGAATGGGGACAATACGGCATTCGTAGCAATTGCATTCTGCCATCACTCGTCAAAACACCCTTATCCGAAGCCTTTTATGCGGATAAAGAAGTGGAGGAAAAAAGAGAGAACATCACCGCTAGTAAACGAATCGGTACTTTAGACGACATTGCCAATGCGGTTTTATATTTAGCGAGTGATCGTTCTGATTATACCAACGGGGCCGAATTGCCTGTTGAAGGTGGACTTGGGATCATGATGGGTGATCAAATTGCCAAACCAGGTGGACGAAAAGATTACGCAATCAAACATCAATGAACTGAGTGTGAAAATCAAGCAAATAACTAGCATTTAAATGGAGAATAAAGAAATAGTCAATGAATTTCTAGACTATGCTTATATGAAGGAGTATTTATCATGGAAGACAAAGTACAAAGTAAACGAAAGCTCGTTTTTACAGCGGCTTTCATCATTATTTTTTGTTGTTCAGCTTCGGCAGCTTTTTCAGTTTTCGCTGAAACTTTACAAGAAGCAACAGGTGGCACGGCAGCTCAGGTGGCTTTGACGCTAACGATCTATCAATTTTTTATGGCTCTGTTTGGCATCATCTCAGGTAGGATCATTGATAAAACGAGTCCTAGAAATTTGATGTTTGTGGGTGGGATCGTCTTTGGCTTAGGCTGGTTTTTAGGAGCTTTTGCGACGAGCATCCCGTTCTTATATTTATCGATCGGCTTTTTGGCTGGGGCTGGTAATGGTTTATTATATAATCCTGCTTTACTTACGACTTTGAAATGGTTCCCTAAAAACAGTGGAACAATCTCTGGTTTCTTGCTAGGAGCGGCTTCGTTAGGCCCTTTGGTACTGGCCAAAGTCGGGGCTTTCCTCTGCGATCGTTTTGGACAATCGGGTTTTATGGCAATCGGGATCGCCTATCTTGTCTTAGTTTGTGCCGTTGCTGGTTTGATGAAGGCACCCACAGAAGCTGAGATCCCAACTGCTACAGGCGGTAAAAAAACGGGCCTGACTTCAAAAGAAATGTTAAAAACGATGAACTTCTGGTTGATGATCTTATTATTTTCTATTTCTTGTACAGCTGGAATCATGTTGATCGGCTCACTTTCAACCATTGCACAAGTTCAATTGAAGATGACGGCCTTGAATGCGGCTAATTTTGTAGTGCTAAACACCTTGTCAAATTTCTGTGGTCGGCTGATCACGGGGCGTACGGTCGATAAATTAGGACCGATCAACACCTTGATTTCCGTTTTGATCATTACGATCGTGGGTCTTTTAGGTTTGCGTTTGTCAACAAATGTCGTCTTATTTTCTCTTTCAGTAATCCTGTTAGGCGCTTCATTTGGCGGTGTTTTGGTTATTTTCCCGACGCTTACAAATAAGACATTTGGTTTCAAGTACTCAGGCACGAACTACGGGATCATGTTTTTTGGCTATGCGATCGGTTCTTACATCGGTCCACAGATCGCGGCTCGAGCTGCCGATCCTGAGGCTGGTACGGGCATGTATCATACGGCCTACCTGATTGCGATCGGTGTGGCTGTGGTCGGGATCGTCATTGCCTTTATCTTATCTTCACGCCAAATCGGTCATAAGGAATTGAAGGAAGCTTAAGGATCTTAGCAGAAAGAAGGAAAAATCATGTCAGAAAGAAAAGTACGCTTAGCAGTGATCGGGGCTGGTGCCATGGGCCAAAATCACATCCGTTTCATTCAAGAAGAAGCAGGTTCAGAATTAGTCGCCATTGCCGATGCCTTTGAAGGTGCTAAAAAAATTGCAGATAGAGTGGGCGTTCCTTTCTATCAAGAACCGGTCCAACTGATGGACGAAGTAAAACCAGATGGCATTTTGATCGTCACGCCTAATCATTTACATCTCCCAATTGCACGTGAAGCTATTACAAGAGGTATCCCAACTTTGATCGAAAAACCGATCTCTGATGATCTCAAGGATGCTGAAAAATTTGCGAAAGAAGCTGAAGCTGCCGGTGTGCCAGTTTTAGTAGGCCAACATCGGCGCTATAATCCTTTTGTCAATCAAGCCAAACAAATCATTGAACAAGGCGAATTGGGCAAATTGACGGTGGCTTCTTTTCATTATATGATCTACAAAAATGATAGCTATTTCGATGTCGATTGGCGGCGTAAAAAAGGAGCAGGTCCCATTTTAGTGAATTTGGTCCATGATGTAGACTTGTTACGTTATTTGATTGGCGAAGTCGCTTCTGTGCAAGGGATCAGCTCTTCAGCGGCGCGAAATTTTGAAACAGAAGATTCGGCCGTCGTCAATGTCCAATTTAAGTCGGGGGCTTTGGCTTCAATGACGATCTCTGATGCGACTGTTTCACCTTGGAACTGGGAAGCGACCGCCCGTGAAGATCCTCAATATCGCCCATTTGATGCGGATGCTTACTTCATTGGTGGCACAAAAGGCGCACTATCGTTGCCTCGTTTGCATCAATTCAGTTATGATGGGGAAGCTTCTTGGCATAAACCTTTGCAAATGCAAATTGCGCCAGTGGATCCGCAATTACCGCATAAAATGCAGTTAAAACATTTTATCCAAGTGATCTTAGGCAAAGAAGAACCCATCGTGACACCAGCCGACAATGTCAAAACTTTGCAAACATTGACGGCGATCAAAGAAGCGACCGAAACCGGTGAATTGATTCATCTTTAAAAATGTGCCTAACACGGCCTGAAACTTTTTGTTTCAGGCTTTTTGTACGTCTGTTTTTTAATAAAGTAAGCTTTCATTTTGATTCTAGTTTAGCGACTTACTCGCTGTCTCTATGCTATACTTGAAAAAAGCCTAAGAAAAGAGGCACTAAGATGAAGCAAAATACAATCTTATGGCTAGTAGTAAGTATTTTTTTCTTAGTTGGTTGTGGCAAAAATGAGCCGGTGCAAGTCAGTGCCTATGATGAAACGGTAGCAGTAGAAGAGAAGGCAGAGTTAGCGAAGTTAGCCGAGATTTATGGGGGACGGCAAAGTTCGATTAACCCGAAAGATCCGGACTATAACCGCTATGTGATGTTGTACAGTCGTTATAGAATGTATCCTCTGAATGGAAACTCGGTCAATGTGTCGGGAACAGTCGATCTGAAGAATAATCAACTGCAGGTTTTAGGTGAGACGATTGCTTTTGAGAGAAATGCAGCGGGGCAATTTAAATTGGTAGATGGTGAAGCTGAAAAGGTCGATTTGGAGAAAAAAACACTTTTGACTTTGATCACTAAAGCCAATCGACAAGATCAAGCGGATAAGCAAGCCTTTTGGGAAAAAGTTAGGAAAACGATTTGGCTACCGATTGTCTTATATTTGGTGGGAATTTTTGCAATCGTGGCGCCGGAAAGAGTTTGGTATGTCGAGCGGGGCATGTATTATAAGAATGCGGAGCCTTCTGATGCAGCCCTGTTCCTTAATCGCGCGAGTGGCGTGTTTTCTGTGATCTTGGCGACGATCCTATTGGTAATCTTGTTCAGGCAATGAAAGTTAGCAATAGCTAACAAAAAGGAGGAAATGCATGAAGAAATGGCTAATTGGCTTCATCCTACTCGTATTGTTAGGTGGCGGCGGCTATTTTTTAGTTAAATCAGGAGGGATCGTTTATTACGAGACCTTGCGCATGGGCAACCAAAGTTCTGGCTATTTTGGCAAAAAATCGGTCCTTTTAGAGGATCAAGAACAGTTGGAACAAATTTTTCTTGATTTAGAAGAGCAGCTTGAAAATCAAGACTTTCATGTTCTTGCTTTTTCAATCAATAATCGTCGGATCAATCTAGTCATTCAAGATCCCAAGCAACCGACTTATTTTGATAATTATAATTATGATGGCACGAATTTCGTCTCTAAATGGAAAAAAGGGGACCCCTACAAGGTGGAAGCTGGCACGGAATCGCTGCCTTTTGATGAATTGAGTGCGGCAGGCCTCTATTCTTTTTATCAGCAAATCACGGCATATTTGGTGGCTGGAAATTATGATCTGGATGACGATTTTCTCATTCAAATTACCGTTGCTATTAGTGATAGGACTTCTGATCCTTATTTGCAAAGCTATGTCTCTGGCTTGCGCGAAGATTTCCGTTTTAAAGCAGACTTGTCTGGAAACAATTTTGAGAGCGAAAGGGACTAACATCTGCAGTGAGAGGATTTTTCGGTCTAACGATTGAAAGTAACAAAGACAAAATAATAGGTCAAACTTCACGCAAGTTTCTCCTACAGATAAAAGGGAAATGGCGGTTGCCAATACAAGATAGGCAATCTTGGCAAGGAAAACGGCGGTCGCCAATACAAGATAGGCATTCTTGGCAAGGAAAAAGTTAAGACCTGAATGGGGCGTGTCGATTTAGTTTGTACGAATTAGCGGATGCTGCCAAATGTCACATCCTTGAGACATCCAACACCGCCATTCGCTTCTAAAGTGCTATAATAAAAAATATATAAAATTTTTTGAAAATTCTGTGTTCAAATGTAGGGGTGAAATTATGAATAGTAATATGCGTAAGATTCTGCCACAAGTGGCGGAAAATTTAGGGTTAAAAAGCGATGGGACGACGAAAGTCTTATTTGGTAATTACCAAGGCTATGAGGTTTTCATGTTGCCCCAAGAGGAAACGGCTTTTTTCCAGATGGCTTTTGCGGTGACAAAAGATGGTGAATTACCAACCAATGACTTTGCCCAAGCGGTCGTTAAAAATAGTGAGGCGCTCCATAGTTATCGTCTGCATGGTCAGCAAATCGTCTTTTTGACCAAAACGAAGCTGTCGATACCCAAAGCGGTCGCTAAAATCGAGCAGGCCGCAAATGATATCGTGACAGCTTTGCAGGAAAATAATTATATCAGCTGTTGTGAAAATTGCGGCGCGATGGATGATTTGGCGCATTACATTGTCGGTGGCATTCCGATGACGCTGTGTCCAAATTGTTTTCAAGAAAGAAGTGCTGCCAGTCATGCCCAAGTGGAAGTCCAAAAGCAGATCAAAGAAAAAATACCTAGTGGCTTGATGGGGGCTTTGATCGGTTCATTGATCGGTGTGGCAGCAATCGTCTTTTTTGGTCAAATGGGCTATGTAGCTGCGCTTTCGGGAATCATTCTGGCTTTTTGTACGTTGAAAGGCTATGAATTATTGGCTGGTCGCTTGAGTAATAAAGGCGCTATACTGAGCTCAGTAGTGATGCTAGTCATGGTTTATGTGGGCACGCGCTTGGATTGGTCTTTTAGTGCAGCCGATGCTTATAACGAATTGTCGGTTTTTTCGGCCTTTCGTCTCATGCCGACCTTATTAAAAGAGGGTTATATGATTGCTAGTGAGTTTCACAAAAATTTAGGGGTTTGTTATTTATTCACCGTCCTCGGTGCTTTTCCGACGATCGTTTCAATTATGGCCAAAAGCAACCGCAGCCGGGATAGTTATAAAATGGCAGAAAGAAACTAAAAATGTCGTTCACGTTCAAGACATTTTGATAGGCAAAAAGCGAGCCATCAACGCTCGCTTTTTTGTGTGGGATCAGTTTTAACTTTTACAATGTTTTTTGAGCTTCTTGATCGCCCAATCATAGTGGCTAGAGGTAGCTGAAACACAGTAACTACCGACCGTGGTTGTCTTTGCCCAAGGAAAATAGCCTTTTGAAAAGAGGGCGTCATTTGAAAGGGTAGCGATCAAAGTCAGCACTTTTTGGTGACTATTTTCTAACCAGGTCCGAGCTTGAACCGTGGAGATATCCTGATGTTTTTTTTTGAAAAGAGACGTTCATTTCAGCATAATTTTTCCAATTATAAGGGGCTGGTAAAAAAGGTGTCGTGATTCCGGCTTGATTGTTTGTGATCCAATTGAGCAATAATTCATGCCATTCATACAAGTGGATCAAGACATCGCGCACATTTTTGTCACGAGTCCAATGAGCAGCCGTTTGTTTTTTTAGAAAAGTGGCATCGAATTGAAAGTTCGCTTCTAGTTTTTCCGGTGTCATTGAATCCAGAAGGCTTTCTAAATCAGAAAATTTTTGATTAGCTGCTAATAGATCTGTTTTTGTTGTTGGTCGGGCCAAAGAAATCATCCTTTCCTATTTACATTCACTATACTTGCCAATATTCGAGTTTTGCTAAGGTTTGCTCAAGCCATTGCCACGCGTATCTGGGTGCTGTTGGGTAACCAGTTGAGGAGTGATAAAATCAATCAAATCGGGCAAATCTGTATAGGCAAATTTCTCATCGCCATAGCACCATTTTCCCACCTACTGACAGCTTGGCGATTAAGCATCAGGTACGCCACCATTTCTGTTTGCCATAAACGGTGTTTTTTCCGCAGATTTAATAAAACCTCTTTTGTTTCCAATGCAACACTTCCTGTGCTTTTATTATACCTTAGACGATAAATAAAGCTAGCAACTAGCTGTGGCGAACAAGACTCAGATGGCTGGACGTTTTCGGTGTAGGAATTCTCTGGTTGTTGAAGTCGGGAAGTAACCACCATAGAATTGGCCGCACTCGATTTTTGTGTAATCGATGCAACGTACATAGAAACACCAGCAGGAATGACTATCTTGCAATCACGTTATGAGACAAATTTTCTTACCGGAAGGCAACTCAAGACTTTATTAATGGAATTTTAGGATACAAAATGGTTTGTTATTAATGGCTATCAACTGAGCTCCCACTATAGTAATTTTTTCTTTGCTAGTTATGAGAACTTCATTTTATGGATAGTGATAAAATAAAAAGTGGTACAAGTGAATACTGAGTTTTTTAACTTAAATTTAGTATTATTTAAGCGAAGATTTGTCAAAATGCAACTATTTTACAGTTGCATTTTGGAGAAAAAGGGACTAAAATTAGATAAGGAGTGGGATTGTGGGAAAGAATGAGAAATTAATGGAGAGGTTAAAAAGTCTACCAAAAGATTTTACTTTTGATGAAATGCAAACTTTATTGACACATTTGGGATTTACAATGTCCAATAAAGGAAAGACAAGTGGTTCAAGAGTAAAGTTCGTGAAACATGATTTAGTTATTATTTTGCATAAGCCACATCCGGAAAAAGAATTACGTGTTTACCAAGTAAAAGAAGTTTTGGCTATTCTTGAAAGGAATGGGTTGATATGAGCGATAATTTGCTAGAGTATAAGGGTTATTTTGGAACGATCGAATTTAGTTTGGAGGATAAGATCTTGTTTGGCAAGATCATCGGTATGAAGAGTTTGGTTTCTTATGAAGGTACGACACTTGAAGAACTGGAAAAGGATTTTCAAGGGGCGGTGGATGACTATCTGGAGGTGTGTGAAAACGCCAATATTACCCCTGAGAAAACGTATAAAGGGTCTTTTAATGTCCGGATCAGTCCAGATCTGCACAAAGAACTGGCAATCTATGCCAGCTCTAAACATCAATCACTCAATGCGAGTGTTGAAACGGCAATCAGGCAATTGGTTGAAAATGAGTAATAGAAAATGTGCTTGCTTAAGATAAGGCTATGACAAGGATCGATCTTGTCACAGCTTTTTTTTGACTATTAAGGAGAGCACGTTCAAAAAAGTTTGATGCTTAATAGGCAGCCGAGGAAAAAACTTGGACTTTTCGTTGTAAGCATTATCGGAGCTAGGAAGGTGCCGATTTGATCGGTAGTTAGTCTAAGAAGACCGTAAACCGTTAAGTTGGGTCAAAACCTGCTTTGGCAAAAAATGAAATTTAATTTTTAACAAATGCCAAAATGTATGTTATTATTTAATAGCGTGTTACAGAAATTTTCTGAAAGGAGAGAAAATAAATGAAAACTTGTCCGAAATGTGGGGCTGAATTATCTGAAAACGCGGCTTTTTGTGGAAAATGTGGGGCAAAAATCGCGCGCGAGGGCTCGGAGGCCATTGTCAAGCCGAGCGCTAAGCAAAAAGTTGGTAAAAAAGCTGTGCTCGCAATCGCTGCGGTGGCGTGCTTGTTAGTGGTATTTTTCTTGACGCGTAAGAATCCTTTGACGGGACAATGGCTGGCCTCGACAGATGATGAGTCGGCAGAGTTGACGATTGAGCGTAATGGGGATTTTGCTTTAGATTACATCGATGTTTATTATGGTGAGTGTCAGTTTTCGGGAGCCTTAGAAAAAGAGCAGGGCGCTTATTTGCTAGCTCTAGATGATGTTTCCTTGACAATGGAGGGCTTTGACGAAGAAATCACTTATGTGCAAGATGAATTTGGTTTGGATACGACGGATGAGGCCATTGATTTTATGTTTGATGAGTTGACGGATGACTTAAAAGCGAATGGGTTATCAGCTAAGCAGGCTAAGTCGTTAAAAAAGGATATTGCGATATCGGACAGTACGATAGAAATCGATTTCCCGGCTGACGAGTTGGCTTTGATCGAAGACATCGAATTGGATTCGGAATTGGGCTATGTTCTGATGGGCTTTGATGAGGTCGTAGCAACTTATAATGAGGCTATGGTCGAACCAGGCGAGGATGATCAGTTGAATTTGAATAGTCCGTATGAAGAGGATGAATTGGTATTTGCTCGTGAATAGCAATTGGTCGGGAAGGAGAAAAAGATGAAAATTTGTCCGAAGTGTGGGGCAGAATTTGAGGATGACAAACGTTTTTGTGAAAATTGTGGCAGTGCTTTGGTCGACAAATCAGTTGCGGTGCCAGAAGCAGAGCAAGATGTGGCAGATGAGGATAAAACAAAAGAAACGGCAGTAACTGAAGTGAAAGCGACAGAGTCAACGAAATCGGTAGAACCAACAGATTCGGTTGAATCCGTTGAAGCAACTGAGCCAACAGATCCAGTTGAACCAACAAAGTCAGCTGAGTCAACTTCAAAAGCAAGCGAAGCAGAAGTTGTTTGTCCAAACTGTGGCCAGAAAAATGCAGCGGGAGCCCGCTTTTGTGAGTCCTGTGGGCAAGCTCTGCAAGAAGCAAGCCACCAAACGAATCAACCAAAGCCGCTGACATCGGCTCAAAAGAAACGCAATACCGTGATCGTGACGCTTGTTGTTTTAATCGTAGCGCTGTTGTTTGGCGGTTACAATTTTGGAGAGAATTATTATTCGCGCTCCAATCAGATCAAGCGATATCAGGAAGTTTTGCAAAGTACCGATGCGGATAAATTTGCCTCGGTGTTGACTTCTTCTGACGACCAGTTCAAGGTCACGAAAGATAGCATCAAGGTATATAGTGATTATCTAAAAAATCATCAAGCTTATTTGAAAGATCTGACCAACCATCTGGGACAAGCGGATCCTACGACGAGCGACATTTATCTGCAAAAACACGGCAAGCATTTCTTATTCTTTGATAAGTATGAACTTATGATCCAGCCGGTTTACTTCAATGTCAATACGAATGTTGAAAATATGGCCCTTGTGATCAACGATAAAAAGGAAGAGAACACATCGGATGCCGACAGTTTCATGTGGGCGCTGGGACCTTTTGCACCGGGAGAATATGTGATGCAAGGGACTTTTGACTATAATGGCGAAAAAAACACAGTATCACAAACCCTGAATCAAGTCGATCGGGCGGAAACGGACGAGCGCAATGTGCGTGAGGTTTCCTTTGATGTGACCAAGGTCAAAGTCAATTTTGTTTCGGATATCAAGGATGGCGAAATTTTGGTGGATGACCAACCGATTGCAAAATTGGATGCGAGTGGGGAAACCTTGGTCGACACGATTTGGCGCGAGGATGCGACGCTTACAGTCAAGCAAAAGTTAGGCAATGCTGAGATCGTCTCAAACGCGCTGGATTTTTATCCGGAAGATTATTTGAGCGATGATTATTCGAAAGAAGCTTCTTCTTACGTGATCCCAGAAACGAATTTTTCGGTCTATGCGAATGTGGCGGAAGCGACCGTGAATTTGAATGACCAAAAAATTGGCACTTTAAAGGACGGCGAATTGAACGATCTCGTTTTGGTCGATACCGATGATCCGTTGAGTTTTCAAGCAATCGAGCAGTTTGATGATGGAAGTACAGAAAAAACGGCCAGTGTCGATTTTTATTATGATGATGTCTACTTGGATTTTGAGTCGGAAATCGATGACTACGATCTGGAGACTTTTTTGGATGATCTTTATTTAGATGTTTCCGATTATACGGACGCCGATAATGAGTTTGGCGATGTGGAAGCGAAAAGCTTGGCGACCTATTTTGAAAAGGGCACGGAGAATGCGGAGTATCTTGATTTCAAGGATAATTTCATTCAACCGACGCGGGATAGTGGTAACAAAGCCTACATCATCGTGACCGTGATGCAAGTCGAATCTTTGAAGAAGACGGGTAAAGATACCTATGAGGCAGTCTATGATCTGAACTATTATACGACCTATGAAGATGATACCGAGCCTGTCGATCAGTATTTTCGCTATAAAAAAGCAACTTTCGTGGTCAACGAGGATGGCGACATTATGATCCGTGATTTGGGTGGCAAGGATAATTTTGAGGAAATTTCAGAAAGAGAGGCTTATTAAAAATGAAATATTGTATTAAATGTGGGCATGAAATGAAGGAAGAAGCGCAGTTTTGCGCCAACTGTGGTCAAGATCAAAGCAAAGCAGTGACCTTTAACCAATCCGCTGAAGAAAATACCAATGAAACGGTGCAACAAACGATCACGATGGGAAAAATTATTTGAGCTATTTTTTGGAAAAAATGAAACGGCCGAATTTTGAGGTTGGTGATGCGCACAGCGCCTTTGGTTATATCACCTTGGGACTATTTGCCTTTTTCCAAGCACTGCTGGTTTTCCTGGAAATCAAACGTTTTGGTGGCTTTCTTGATTCCGAATTGAGTTACTATTTCCCGGTCTTTGATGTTTTTGGAGACCTAGGCTTTCCTGATTTTTTGAAATTGTTTGTTTATTTTGTGCTAACGATGATCGTTGCCGTTGGTGTGACTTATCTGGTCAAACGCTATCTGCTTCACAGTAAGACGGCGTTCAATACTTTTGTCAACGAATTCGGAGCGCTTTTCCACGGCATTTTATTGGTGTCGATTTTGGTCAGCTTTTGTGCCTTCATCGATTTGATATCTTTTAGTTTTAGCGTGATCGTTTTGCTGGCTGGCTTTTTTGTCACCGTGATCGCTGCGATCTTATTGGTCACTGATGACAAAAAAACGGCCGCAAAAGGCTTGTGGAGCCCCTTCTATACATCCGCTTTGACCTTAGCTTTGATCGGTTTGCTTGATTTAGTGATCATGCGCCTGTTTTGATTGAATAAAAGTGTACGCCCTGTTTGGTGGATGACTTCCAAACAGGATGTTTTTTTGCTTAAATCTAAATGTTACAAAATACATCTAAAAGCGCTTGTTTTGTAATAATTCTAATCTATTTGGCTCAAATTGTGACAATTTGGTTTGGCAGTCGGGCGACTTGTTGCTAAATATCGGCTTAGAATGCTGTTGCCAAGCCTTTTGTTGAATTTTTCCGTTTTGTAAAACAATTCCTGCTTTTCGTAATCAAGTGTAAAAGGATTTTCACCTATGAAATATTTACAGATGATAGACTAGATTTTGTGCTTGAGAGAGAAGTAGCACAAATTCTGGTAACAAGAGGAGAATTATTTATGAAGTCATTAAAAACTGTATTACTAGGTGCAGTTACTGTCGCAGGAATGGGAATGTTATTTGGAGGCAAAGACGTCTTAGCTGATGAACTTTATACCGTCAAAACAGGAGATACGCTTTCAGCTATTTCTGTCAATTTCTTTGGAAATGCTGATGCCATTGACAAAATCGTTGTAGCAAATGAAATTAAAGATAAAAATATGATTTATGCCGGCGAAGAATTGACGATCCCGACTGACGGCCAAGTCGTTGAAAAAGTGGTCAGCCAAGCCAACGACACGGAAGTTTACTATGAAGAACCTGTCGTAGAAAGTGCCCCCGTTGCTGAAGAAACCTCTGCCTATACATCAAATGCCAGTGGTTCTGAAGCCGATGCAAAAGAATGGATCGCCAACAAAGAATCAGGCGGTTCTTACACGGCAACGAATGGCCAATATTATGGTCGTTATCAATTAACGAATTCCTACTTAAATGGTGATTATTCGGCAGCCAATCAAGAAGCCGTCGCTGATAATTACGTGGCCCAACGTTATGGTTCATGGTCGCAAGCCAAGTCTTTCTGGGAAGCAAACGGTTGGTATTAAGAAAAGAAAATAGAAGTTTGAGAGTTGTGTCGATACGGCGCAGCTCTTTTTTTAATAAAAAAAGTTTATACGGGGAAGAAAGTTTCAAGTTGAAAAAATCCTCCTTTTCAAAAAAGCTAACGTCGTTTTTTGGCGTACTTTATAGGGAAGGGAGGAATTTAGATGCGTTATTTGCCAAAAGAACTACAGTATTTGCAAATTTTATCTCAACGAAAGAAGTCGAATAAGGAGGAAGGAAGTCAGCTACGAAATTTAAAGAAAGGCTATATTGGCGAAACCTGGCTCGATCAAGAGCAGCTAAGATTAACGGGCCGTACTATTTTTGGCATGGATGATTTGGATCTTCGCACGGATAGGTCGCGGGTACAGATTGATAAACTTTTGGTGGCGGGCGACACGGCTTATGTGGTCGATGTGAAGAATTATTCTGGCAAGTATGTCTTAGAAGGGAACCAATGGACGATCAACGGTAAGATTTTGCAAAAAAATATACTGGAACAGTTACACAATGCCGTGCGGGCGATCAAACGTATTTTTGATAAAGAAGATATCGTTTTAAATGTGCAAGGAGTCCTTGTGTTCATTGGTCCCAATTCAGAGATCACAGTCTTGGATGAAATAACTGATCAAATCGTAACAAGGGAAAACTTGTCCATGTGGCTCGTTGCTTTGGAACAAAAAGCTAGAACGTCAACGGAAGCGGATTGGCAACATGCGATCGCTAAAGAGATTATCAAGAATTTTCCTTGTAAGCGCAAGTTTAAAATCGATCAGATGAAGGACTTGAATAAAGGCGTCCATTGTCGCAAATGTGGCAGTTATCATTTGATGGAAACAAGTTATGCTGTGGTTTGTTTAGATTGTGGAGAAGCTGAACCCAAGGAAACAGCTTATACAAGAACAGTCTGCGAATGTGGCGTCTTGTTTCACGATCGCGATCTATCATTAGGCCTACTGCGAGACTTTTTTGGTGTGAAGGCCAATATAAGCTGTTTGCGAAAAGTTTTAAAAAAGCATTTTAGGATCAAAAATCGAGCTGGACGAAGTAGTACCTATTATAATAAAGGCTGTCTCTTCGAATACTGGTTTAAGGATGAAATGGCCTATTTTAGGAATTTGGAAAAAAGAGTGAGCTGGCAGAATCGAAAAAATCCATATGAGATCTAATCAGAGCTAAGTCACTAGCAAGAAAGCACCGAATAAGCGTAATCAGAGCTAAGTCACTAGCAAGAAAGCTCTAAATAAGCGTAATCAGAGCTAAGTCACTAGCAAGAAAGCTCCGAATAAGCGTAATCAGAGCTAAGTCACCAATGAGAAAGCTCCGAATGATGATAATGATGACAATTCTAAATTTTAGGCGTGATCAAAAGGAAAATCGCTCCAGTGCACATAGAAGTTTGTGGACTGGGGCGATTCTTTTAATAAAATGGCAAGTGGATCAATTCTTGTTTGGGCGATTGGGTCAAAATGATGCCGGGGCCATCTTGGACGAGGATGTCATCTTCAATGCGGACACCACCTAGGTCTTTGAGGTACAGACCAGGTTCGATGGTTTGGATCATGTTAGCTTTAAAAGCGGTATCGGAATTTTTACTGATAAAAGGTGCTTCGTGGATATCGAGTCCGATGGAATGACCGGCGCCGTGAATGAAATATTGGTTCATATCCTTTTCAATAAATGAGCGGCGAATCGTTTGGTCGAGTTCTTTGCTGGTCAAACCAGCGCGGATCGCTGTCAGGCCAGCGCTCTGAGCTTCCAAGACTTGCGCATAAAGCTCTTCTAACCGGGGATCCACTTGTCCTACGGCGATGGTGCGAGTTATATCGGAAACATAGCCTTTATAAGTGGCGCCAAAATCGAGCGTCACCAGATCCCCTTTTTCGATGAGCTTGCTAGAAGCTGCGCCGTGTGGTAACGACGAACGCACGCCAGAAGCCACGATCGTATCAAAGGAAACATTTTCGGAACCGGCCTTTTTCATAAAGTACTCCATTTCAGCAGCTACTTCACGTTCGGAAATACCGGGGCGAATGAAATTTAAAATGTGCATGAATGTTTTGTCGACGATGCGGACGGCTTCGATCGTAGCAGCGATCTCTTCTTGATCCTTCACCGCGCGAAAAGCCTCGACAAAACCATTTAATGGGGTGGCTTTGATCTTCAATCCACTCACAAATTCTTGACCTTCTGGATAAGTCAGATACTCGCTCTCAAAAAAGACTTCCGTGAGGCCACTCTCATTAAAAATTGCTTGAGCATCTAGAATTAAGCCGGATTTCCAACGGCGGATATCGATTTCGGCGGGGATCTCAGCTTTGGCTTGATCGGTATAACGACCATCCGTCAAGAAAATCGCTTGATCTTTTAAGATCAGAAGGTGTGATTCCTCCCCGGTAAAACCCGTCAAATAACGAATATTTTTTTCGCCGGTAATGTAGAAGGCGGCTATGTCTTCTGCTGCTAATTTTTCCATAACGCGTTGCAATCGTTTCATGTGGTTCGCTCCTTTTTGTTGTCTATGATAAAAGTATACACTTGGTGGAGAAAAATACAAATGAGGTTTTTCGATTATTTTGACTTTCTTATGTTAAGTAATATATAATAGTTTAAGTTAATATGTTAATATAAAAAGAAGGGACGAATCACGTGCTAACAAATGAAGACAAACTGATCAATTTAGGGAAAAATGTGACAGAAAAATGGTTAGAAGGGCAAATATCTTATTGCACTCACCAAGTAAAGAAAAATATGCAACGATTTGGAGAACAATTCCCCTCTGCTTGTGCTACCCAAGGAATCTATAGAATTAAGGCAAATGATGACTGGACAAATGGTTTCTGGACTGGAATGCTTTGGCTTTCTTATGAGTATACGCTTGACGAATCTTTTAAGGATTTGGCAATGAAGAATGTGGGAAATTTTCAAAAGCGTTTGGATGACCATTTTATTTTAGATCATCATGACATTGGCTTTTTATATAGTCTTTCGGCAGTAGCCGGTTATCAAATCACTGGAGAGGCCAAGTATAGAGCCGAGATCATCCAAGCAGCGACTGTTTTGAAAAGGCGATACCATGAAAAAGGTCATTTTATTCAAGCTTGGGGCAAATATGGGGATCCAAATGAGAATCGCTTGATTATTGATTCGCTCATGAATTTACCATTATTGTTTAAAGCGAGTGAACTAACTGGTGATCAAAGTTATGCAAAATTAGGCCAAGCTCATTATGAAACGCTAATAAAGACAGTGATTCGACCAGATGGTAGCACCTTTCACACCTATTTTTTTGATACCGAAACAGAATTACCACTTTATGGCGCCACTCATCAAGGCCATAGTGATGGTTCGATCTGGGCTAGAGGACAAAGTTGGGCTATATTGGGAATTCCTTTAGTTCAAAGTTATTTGAAAAAATGTCCCTTTCCTAGCAACTATCAAAAAGTAGTTCAGGTTTTTCTTGATGGACTTCCTGCAGACCTTGTTCCTTATTGGGATTTTGATTTTACTGATAGGAATCAATCAGCTAAAGACAGTTCATCTGCTGCTATTGTAGCTTGCGGTTTACTTGAAGCTCAAAAAGATCATGTTTATGAGCATGCTGTAGCTATTGCTAAAGGGCTAATCTATCAATTGGGAGAACTTTATTCAGCTAAGAATGAACCAAAATGTGAGGGACTTCTCTTACATGGAGTCTATGCTTTTGGAGAAAACAAAGGCGTCGACGAACCAAATCTATGGGGCGATTATTTCTTTTTTGAAGCACTGATGCGCCTGATTCGACCTGAGTGGAAAAAATATTGGTAAAAAAGGAGAAAATAATGGAAGCTTTTGAAATCAAAGAAGAGTTTTTACTGAATGAACAACCGTTTAAAATCATAAGTGGAGCTATTCATTATTTCCGCATTCCGCGTTTACAATGGGAAAATAGTCTCTATAATTTAAAAGCACTTGGAGCAAATACTGTTGAAACATATGTGCCATGGAATATTCATGAACCTAAGGAAGACCAGTTCGACTTTACGGGCAATAAAGATTTGGTTACTTTTGTTTTACAAGCGCAAAAGATGGGGCTATATGTCATCTTGAGACCTAGTGCTTATATTTGTGCAGAGTGGGAATTTGGTGGTTTACCGGCTTGGTTATTAAAAACACCCAACATTCGACTTCGCAGTACTGATCCTTTATTTATGGAAAGAGTAGCACGTTACTATGACTATTTATTACCACTGATCCGGCCCTTACAAATCACGGAAGGTGGCCCAGTTTTAATGGTCCAAATTGAAAATGAATATGGTTCTTATGGAATGGACAAAGATTATTTGCATCAAACTAAAGAACTGATGAAACAAGCTGGGATAACCGTTCCCTTGTTTACTTCAGATGGATCTTGGAAGGAAGTACTAGACGCCGGGTCTTTGATTGACGAAGATATTTTTGTAGCTGGAAATTTTGGTAGCCATGTTCAAGAAAATAGCCGTGTTTTGTGTGAGTTTATGGAAGAGCATCATAAAAAATGGCCTATCATGTGTATGGAATTTTGGGATGGTTGGTTTGATCGATGGGGAGACCCAGTTATCATCAGAGATAAAGACGAGATGGTCAAAGAAGTCAGAGCAATGTTAGAGATCGGTTCAATCAATTTATATATGTTTCATGGTGGAACAAACTTTGGCTTTTACAATGGCTGCTCAGCCAGAGGAGATACTGATCTTCCACAAGTCACAAGTTATGATTATGGCGCTTTATTAAATGAGGCCGGTCAGCCAACGGAAAGATATTTTGCCGTTCAGAAAGTGATCAAGGAAGTCTGTCCCGAAGTTTGGCAAGCAATGCCACGTTGTCCAAAGTTAGAAAATTTAGGCTATTTTCCAGTGGATGCTGCTGTGTCTTTGTTTGAAACAATTGATAAAATGGCCCCAAAAGTGACCTCTAACTATCCGCTAACAATGGAACAAGTAGGTTCTGGATACGGCTATATCCTCTATCAAGTAATACTTAAAAACTATGGTCATGAAAATAAGTTAAAACTAGTGGAATCAGCCGATCGCGCTTCACTTTTTCTAAATGAAAAATTAATAGCCATCCAATACCATGAAAGTTTGGGTCAAGAAATTTTATTACCTGAAAAATCTGAGGGTTCATCGCTACGTTTCAGCGCCTTAATAGAAAATCTTGGTCGAGTCAATTATGGTTACAAGCTAAATAACCCTAGTCAAAGAAAAGGAATCCGTAATGGCCTTATGTATGATATTCATTTTGTTCAAGGATACTCACAATATGCTCTTGATTTTAGTCCAGAGCAAGTGGCTAAGATCGACTTTTCTAAAGAAGCTGATCCAGAGACTCCTTCTTTTTATCGGTTTAAGTTCGAACTTAAAGAAACGGTTAATACTTATATTGATTGTTCAAAGTATGGAAAAGGTGTCGTGATTATAAACGGAGTGAATTTAGGACGTTATTGGGAAGAAGGACCTTATCTGAGTCTTTTTTGTCCAAGTGACTTTTTAAAAGAAGGTATGAATGAAGCGATTATTTTTGAGACCGAGAATAAGGAAATAAAGCAATTAAATTTTAGTGATCATCCGATTTATGCTTAAACAGATCGGAATAGGGGGTTAGGCCTCTATTTCGATCTTTGTTTTGAAATATTTCCAGTGCTTATAACTGACAATATATTCGGCAACACTTTTATCGGCAAAGTAAGAATGTTTGACTTGCTTAACAGCAGGTTCTCTAAAACTCAACTGTAATAAATTTAAAAGAGTTACGTCTTCAGGAAAAGTTATTTCATTGGTCTCTACTGAAGAAAGGGAAAACATATCGATGCCAAAATCTTTGTTGATTCGCTCATAAACACTTTTGTAATAACTTAAGTCTTTTTGAAGTGGCTCTTGCATCAAGTCTTTATTGATATGGGTCAAATGGATAAGAAAAGGAATATCATCGGCGTAACGAACTCGGACTATTTTATAATAGTAATCATTTGAATCAAGCTTGAGTTCTTTCAAAATAGCTGGCTCATTTTCTTTAGTTACTGAAATTACCTTGACTGTTTCTGTATCTATAGGATGGTTTTCAATATCAGAGAACTTCACATTTTGGGAAACTTTAGATTTTGACACAAAAGTTCCTTTTCCTTGAATACGATAGAGAAAACCTGCTGTGGTCATTTCGTTCAATGCTTTGACAGCAGTAATTGAACTAACATTGTAGCGCTTTTTAATATCTGATTCGGAATAAAATTTTTCACCAGGAACAAATTGATGATTTTTTAGTTCGCTGATCAAATCTTGTTTAATTTGCTCATACTTAGGTATCAAGTGAAATTCCTTCTTTTTATATTTATTTAATCAAGGTTAACATGCTAAATGATAAAAAGCAATTATTGCGAGAGAAATAAAGCATAAAACCTAAGGATCAGGGATATATCGATTTCCTTAAAAATGCCTTCTAAAGGGAATCGATTGGATTAAGTATAAAATTTTGATAGTTTTCTCTTTTTTGATATAATTCACGACCGAATCGGTCGCTAAACTACGAGATAGGTTTGCTTAAAGTAAGGTCGGTCCCACAGCAAACGCTAGTAGACACAATCGTGAAAGAGTCGTGTTCAAATTTGGTCGTGAATTTTCACCTTTTTTTGGAATAAATCTTAATATGTTAAAATATAAGGTTTACATCATACTTAATATGTAGTATGATGTTTTTGCCGGGATATAATATGTTAAGTTCTGTAAATTTTAGTTAGGAGGTTTTAAATTGAAAGAAATTGTATTGATTAGCCATGGCAAAATGGCAGACGGGGTGAAATCGAGTTTAGAAATGATCATAGGCGCTCAGGTTAATGTGCATGCAGTCTCTTTGCGTGAAGATGGAGATAGTACCCAATTTGAGTCAGATTTTTTAAACTTGATGAAACCCCTTCAAAGGCCTATTTTAATAATGGCAGATTTACTGGGTGGGACGCCTTGCAATGTTGCCTTAAAACACTTTTCAGACGAAGAGAATGTTGAAATTTTGGCAGGAATGTCACTTCCAATGGTTCTTGAAGCTGCTGTAAATGATCGCTTAACTGTTTCTGACTTATTAAAAATCGGCCAAGAAGGAATCATTGATGTCAAAAACAAAATGACTACACAACAGGAGCAGATGTCAGAGACAGATCATTCAGCTGACTTAAGTCAGTATGCTGATTATGCTGGGAAAGCGAATATTATCAATACGAGGATCGATGAGCGTTTGGTTCATGGACAAGTTGCGGGGATTTGGACGACTTCATTAGATATTCAACGAATCATTGTCGTTAACGATGAAGCTGCTAAAGATTCTTTGCAAAAGTCTTCCTTGCGAATGGCTGCTCCAAATTCGATGCGTCTGTCAGTTTTATCAGTAAAAGACGCTGCTAGAAATATTCATATGGGAAAATACGGACAGCAACGTTTATTTATCTTATTTAAAAATCCTACTGATGTTTTGCACTTTATTGAAGCGGGTGGCTCTTTGAATGAGGTAAATGTCGGTAACATGAGTTATAAAGAAGGAACGCGTGAAATCACTAAAAGTATCAAAGTGTTGCCTGAGGAAGAAGTAGTCTTTCAAAAAATTAACGATCATGGCATCAAAATTACAGCTCAATTAGTTCCTAGTGATCCAGTGGTTGATTTCATGAAAAAAATGACAAATTAAAAAGGAGAGTAAAATTATGCATTTAGCTGGTTATCAAATTACACTTATAACGATATATGCCTTTATTGCGATTAATGATTCATTTATATCAAATACCTTGACTCAACCTGCCATTGCTGGAATGATTTCTGGATTGATCATGGGAGATTTGAAAACAGGGCTAATGGTCGGTGGAACTTTACAATTGATGCGACTTGGGATCGCAGCTTTTGGTGGTGCCTCTGTTCCAGATTATTTTAGTGGCTCTGTTTTAGGAACTGTTTTTGCAATCATTTCTGGCAAGGGAGCTGAATACGGCATTGGATTAGCGGTCCCGGTTTCTTTATTAATGTTACAATTGGATGTGTTAGCGCGTTTCTGCAATGTATTTTTACTCCATCAAGTAGACAAAGCAATCGAAAAATTGCAAATTAAACGGATCCCTAAGCTTGTTCTTTCTGGCTCTATTTTGTGGGGGTTGTCTCGTGCCATTCCTATTTTATTGATGTTGATCATTGGAGATCATGCGGTGGTGGCTATTACGGACAATATGCCAGAATGGTTGATGAATGGGCTGAAAACGGCAGGCGGAGTCATGCCCGTCGTAGGGGTAGCAATTTTATTACGCTATATGCCTACCAAGCAATATGTTCCTTTTCTTCTGCTAGGCTTTTTCTTTGCCGCTTATTTAAATGTTCCTATGTTAGGTGTCACAATCATTGGATTAGTGGCTGCGTTACTTATATTTAAAAATGATGGCAAGAAAGTAGATGTTTCTACCTATTCTGAACATGAAATAGAAAATACGTTTGAAGGAGGATATGATGGCGATGAGTGAGCAAAAAATGACAAAAAAAGAATTAAATCAAATAAGTTGGCGTTATATCTTAGGCAGTCAATTAAACTGGAATTATGAACGAATGATGAGTTCTGGCTATCTCTATGCGATTTTACCAGCTATGGAGAAATTCTATGGTAATAACTCTGAACAATTAAAAGATATGTTAAAGACACAAAATCAATTCTTTAATACCAATGCAATTTTTGGTAACCTGATCATGGGAATTGACATAGCTATCGAGGAGCAAGATGGTTATAAAGCAAAAGATACGATCATCGCCTTAAAAACAGCTTTGATGGGATCCTTAGCAGGCGTTGGCGATTCATTATTTCACGTTATTTGGGGAACGATTTTTGGATCGATAGCTGGGACACTCGCTCAAAATGGATCGATTGTTGGTTGTGTCATTTGGGTCATTGCTAATATTGCTTTGCTATTTGGTCGAGCCGCACTTTTACCGATGGGTTACAAGCAAGGGGTTAAATTAGTAACTACTTTAAAAGATAAATTAGCTGCCTTTACCAATGCTGCTACGGTATTAGGAATCACTGTAATTGGAGCACTTATTCCCTCTGTTATCAAAGCTAGTGTTCCGATTGTTTTTGAGAAAAATGGTGTAGAGTTGGTTCTCCAAGATACACTAGATTCGATTATGCCAGCACTAGTACCCGTTTTATTAGTAGGCTTGACTTACTGGATGCTAGGAAGAAAGAAATTAAATTCAACCAGAGTGATCTGGATCGTGTTGCTCCTTTCTATTGTTTTGAGTGCTTTTGGAATTTTGGCCTGATATTTATAAAAAATCCAGTAACCTAATAATGGGGTTACTGGATTTTTTATAGACTTAACCTTGCTAAAAATTTCTATGACTCAAATCAAGAGGTTAGATTTTGAAGAACTGGTCGAGATCTAAGTGAAACCCGATGACAACGCACATCCGTTAGAAAATTCTAAGGGGTGTATTTTTATTTATGGCAATTTGCAATTTTTTGATCGCTAAAATGAGAAAATGTGCTAAAATCAGCGGTGAAGGGGAAAATTTTGTTAAGGAGTAAAAAGTGGGATGGATAATTTGTTTTTGCTCATGTTATTGGGCAGTTTAGGAGTGACCCTCTTTGGTTGTGGTCAAGCAGTCAAGGAAAAAGTTTCGCGGAAGCCAATGCGGCACAAGAATAAAAAATTGATTTTAAGCGCTTTGGGGGCAAGCGTGATCGCCTTTTTCGGTTTTGGCTTGACGTATGCTGGTGAATCGAACGCTGCTCTCAGTTCAAGTGAACCGGCGATTTCACAGACGTTAGAAACAACGACGACTTCGGCTGAAGCGGCTGCACGCCAGGCTGAAGCCGAAAAACGAGCGGCCGAAAAAGCCGCGCAAGAAAAAAAGTTAGCTGAAAAAGCCCAGGAAGATCGCCAGAAAACGGAGAAAACCGCCAATGCGAAGTTAGCAGACCTAGCTTATGATGGAGACAAGCAGACGGTCGATGTCAATGATGAGAAGCCGACTTTTACAGCTTTAGATTTGGAGATAAAAGAAGGCGGATGGGAAACATATGCTGATCTGGATTCCTTGAATCGAGCGACCGACGCCGAAGCTTTGCTAAATCAAGCCTTGATGCCTACTGAAAAACGTAAAAGCATTCAAAATGTGGAGCCAACTGGTTGGAAAAACAAGCAGATCGGTGAGGGCTATCTCTACAATCGCACGCATTTGATCGGCTTTGCTTTGTCTGGTGAAAATGACAATTGGAAGAATTTGATCACAGGGACCCAGCAGTTGAATAATCCAGAAATGTTGCGTTTTGAAATGGATATCAAAACCTATCTGGAAAAAGATCCTGAAAATTATGTCCGCTACTCGGTGGTTCCTATTTTCAAAGACGATGAGCTTGTCGCACGTGGGGTCCATATGCAAGCACAGTCGATCAATAGTGATGAGATTTCTTTCAATGTTTTTATTCATAATATTCAAAAAGATGTGACGATCAACTATGCGGACGGAACTAGTGAAACGAAGGCTGAAATCGAAGCGGAACAACAAGCTGCCGAGGCCAAAAAGCAAGCTGAAGCAAAGCAGCAAGAAGAGGCCGCACGCCAGGCTGAGGCAGACAAGCAAGCGGCAGCCGAAAAAGCAGCAGCTGAAGAGGTCGGTCAGACCGTTTACGTGGCCCCACAGTCTGGCACCAAATATCACTATGATCCTAATTGTCGCGGTTTGAATAATGCCAATTCGACTGTGGCAATGGATATCAACGATGCCATCGCTCAAG
The DNA here is from genome assembly GCA_041859945.1 of Tetragenococcus sp. GTDB lineage: Bacteria > Bacillota > Bacilli > Lactobacillales > Enterococcaceae > Tetragenococcus. The sequence goes on along the minus strand of JBFLGC010000020.1, from coordinate 337 downwards.
GCTATACTTTGTGTGGGTGGGAAGATTAGAATAAAAAATAAATTTGAAGTTAACTTCAAAAAATGATGAAATTAAGAGAAAATTGAAGTTAACTTCAAAAAACGATGCAATTAAGAGAAAATTGAAGTTAAGAAATAAGGAGATAAGCGCCTTTTTCAAAGACTAATTTATTTGAATCGATTGATTTCATTTAAAGATTTGGACTCTATCAAAGTGCTCACAGGAAGCTATCAAGAGGTGAATCAAATCGCGGGAATACCAATTGTTTACATTACTGATTGGTTGCTGGAAGAATAACAGCAAGGTCTTATTGATGCCTGGTGCAGGGCCTTTGGAG
>JBFLGC010000001.1:0-119370 GCA_041859945.1 Tetragenococcus sp. | reverse complement strand
CAATGGTGTGCCCGTGATCCAACCAGGCTATCAAGGGGCTTTTGTGGGTGAGATATGTTTGGAATTAGATGAAACAGAGGGCTATAAAGTGCTAGACAGTACAGCTAGGATCCATGCCACGGGTTCTGAAAAAGTGGATCCTACTATTGCGAGTAAAATGCAGGATCTAAATGAGGAATTGGAAGACTGGCTCGATCAACCAGTGGGACGAGTCGAAGGGGATATGACCATTCGGGATCCCAAGCGGGCGCGTTTAGTCGAACATCCGTATATCGAACTCATCAATCGGGTACAGATGGAAGCTACCGGAGCTGATATATCTGGTACTGCTTTATTCAATAATGATGGCAAAGGCTTCAATGAAGTGATCACCATGCGGGATATTTTGACGAACTATATTTATCCGAATACCTTAGCAGTCCTAAAAATAAGTGGGGCCGATTTGAAAGCAGCCTTAGAACAAACAGCGGATCACTTTGTTTTAGAGAACGGTCAAATCCGTTTTAATCCGAAATATGTCCAACCCAAACCACAGTATTATAATTATGATATGTATGAAGGCATCGACTATACGATCGATCTATCACAAAAAAACAAGCAACGAATCACTTCACTGACCTATCATGGGAAACCAGTCCTTCCGACTGATTCATTGGAAGTTGTCATGAATCAGTATCGAGCGGTCGGTGGAGGGAATTATGCGATGTTTACACCGGAAAAAATCATCCGTGAAGTACAGATCGATATGAGTGAATTGATCGCTGAATATTTGCGGAAACATCCGGTGATCACAGCCCAAGTCAATCATAATTTTCATGTTTTAGGTGCTAAATAGAAATAAAAAGAGCTTTGGAAGATTTTTTCCGAAAGCTCTTTTATTTACACTGAAGATAAGTTTCAATCGGTTTTTGATAAGTGACTTTAGACCATGATCGATGGTTGAAATATTCGGCCAATAGATAGCCGATGTAAGGCCCGGTCGTCAGTCCTGATGAACCTAGACCACTGGCGACGACAATATTTGACTGTTTTGGCAGAGGTCCAAAAAATGGAGCAAAATCAACAGTATAAGCCCGCGTTCCGACGCGAGAGTGTTCAAAAAACTTTAAAAAATCTTGCGGATCTTTTAAAAAACTTTGCGAAGACTCGGTCAATTTTTTGAAAGCTGCTTGTGTTGGGGCTAGATCCCACCGCGCTTCATTTTCATGGGTGGCTCCTAAGATGATTTTACCATTTTCAAAAGGGATCAAATCAGCTTCACCATCTAGCATCGCGACTGGCCATTTTCCGCTCTGAGAATAAGGTGTATCAAAAACAAGTAGTTGGCCCTTTTGCGGACGGATATCGACGGACAGCTCAAATGATGCTAAAAGCTCTGGCAGATGGGGTCCTGCCGTAAGGGCCACTTTATCAAAAATAAAGGCTTGGTCGATCGTTCGAATTTGCAGCTTCTCATTTTCTACGCTAAGTGTAGCTTTTTGGAAAACCAAATGAATTCCTTTTGCCTTAGCTAAATTTTTTAAATGGTTCAAGTATTTTTTTCCATCTAAGCGACCCCCGCCACTGATATGAAGCGAAGGTTGAGGCGCTAAAAGAGGAAAATAACTAGAGGTTTCCTGGGCTGATAAATAGCTGATATCACCGATCTCTGGTGCTTCTGATCGCCGACTCTCTGCCAATTTTTGCAAGCTCTCTAATTGTTTTTCAGAGCGTATCAGAAGCGTGCCACTTTGTTTGTAAATCGTCTCGTTCAAGTGAAGATCTTTTTGTAATTTTGGAAAAAAGGCTGCGCCATCTCTAGCTAATGCATACCACTTTTTATTACGCCTTTTGGAAAGCCAAGGTGAAATGATGCCGGCGCTAGCTTTAGTGGCTTGACCGACGCCTTCATCAAAAACAGTCACTTCAAATTTACTTGTATCTATATAATTGGCGAGCGTCGCACCGATCACGCCATTACCAATGATTGCTAATTTTTCCATGAAAAGTCTCCTTAAAGAAATTTTTGGTTTACTGGCAGTCTTGCGGTCGGACTTAGCCAGTTGTGACATCAAATTTGCTAAAAATAGTGCATAAATTTAAAATAGTTTGTCGTTACAATTCACGGTCAAATTTGAGCGCTACACTTGCGCGTTTGTGTCTGCTACTGTCTGCTGTGGGACCTACCTGAGCCACGGTCTCAGGTCTGCCAAGCTTCAAACGGGGATTAAACGCTAAAGCGTTCAGTCCCCGTTTGAAGCTTGGCTCCTTTTTCACGGCAACATCGCAGCCACATTCGTTTCGTTTCGCTAGCAATAGCGACTCATTCGACTGGGTTAAATTGTTCATTTGAGAACTCAAATAACGCAAAATTTTATTTTTTAAAATGATCATACAAATTTTAGCTAAAACTAGCGGAACGTAGAGATTGGCTTGCGAAATCATTGTGTTTAGAATTCAATGTGAATTACTCTCAGTGGCCACTTTAGTGGTTACTGAGAGTTTGAAGCTTGAAAGTCGTGAGACTTTAGGCTCGCGACGGTTCCACGGCTGACTTTCAGCAAGCCAATCTCGTAGTGTAGCGGCTGATTCGGCCGTGAATTGTAACAGTGAAGAAAAAATTTAACCAATTTCTTTAAGTTTTCGCTTGACAAATGAATGGTCATTCATGTATTATACATATGAACAGATGATTGAACGTTCATATGAAACGTTTTCTATATAAACAGACGAGGTGAAGTTGAAATGGAACATGTAAAAGCTCATCATAATGAATCAAATTGTAGCCACGATCATTCTCATGAACATGGCGGACCGCTTTATTTCTATTTCGCAGGTGTGATCATTTATTTGTTGGCATGGTTGTTACCGCTCCCGCTTTGGGTAACCAATAGTTTATTTTTTGTGACCCTGATTTGTGCGGGCTATCACGTGATTGCAGAGGGTATCGAGGACACGATCCATGATTCGAAACATTTGGGAAAATTTCATCCTAATGTTCATATCCTGATGACCTTGGCAGCTATTGGTGCTTGTTTGATCGGTGACTTTGATGAAGGGGCTTTGCTGATTTTGATTTTTGCGGGTGCTCATTTCCTAGAAGATTATGCTGAAGGAAAGAGTCGTCGTGAAATCACTAATTTAATGCAATTGAACCCGACAGAAGCGCGTCTGATCCAAGCTGATGGTAAAATCAAAAAAGTGGCCGTTGAAACGCTTATGATAGGTGACCGGTTAAAAGTGTTACCCGGTGATCAAGTGCCGACGGATGGTATTTTGATCGAAGGGGCTAGTGCGATCGATGAATCGCCCATAAATGGCGAGAGCATGCCCCGTGAAAAAATGCGCGGTGCGGAAGTTTTTGGTGGCACGATCAATGGCCAAGGAAATTTTGTCATGGAAGTGACAAAGGAAAGCACGGAAAACGTCTTTTCTAAAATTTTGCAACTGGTTGAAAGTTCGCAAGCCAATCTTTCCAAACCGGCTAGTAAAATCAAGAAAATCGAACCAGTCTATGCCAAAGCTGTGTTGTTCATTATCCCACTATTCATCCTGGTGGCGCCTTTTCTTTTTGGTTGGAGCTGGCAAACCAGTTTTTACCGTGGTATTGTTTTGCTCGTGACGGCGTCGCCTTGTGCGCTGGCAGCAAGTGCGGTCCCGGCCACTTTATCCGGGATCTCCAATTTAGCTAAACGTGGGGTCCTTTTTAAAGGCGGCGCGTATTTGGCTAATCTGGCCGACATCAAAGCGGTGGCCTTTGACAAAACAGGAACTTTAACAAAAGGGAAACCAGTCGTCACCGATGTCTATTTTGCCGATGAAAAGAAGGCACAAGAATGGACCGAACAGATCGTAGCTATGGAAAAAAGTGCTAACCATCCTTTGGCCGAAGCTATTTTACAAAAGTTTCCGGTTGCCACTGATTTACAATTAGAAGTCACGAATAAAATCGGTAAAGGCCTTGTCGCTATTTCTGGCACCAATCAGTATCGTATCGGCAAACCAGCGCTATTTGCCGATGCTCCAGATATCATCCAAAAAAAGCGTGAAGAATGGGAACAAACAGGCAAGACCGTAGTTTACTTTAGTGAAAACGATCAAGTTTGTTGTGCCCTTGGCTTAATGGACGTTCCTGATGAGCGGGCCCAAAATGTGATCACTTATTTGAAGAGTCAAGGTATCCACACAGCAATGCTCACTGGTGATTCTGGGCGGACGGGTCAAGCAGTGGCCGCACAACTTGGCGTCGACGGCGTCGTAGCCAATGTCCTTCCTGAAAATAAAGCAGCGATCATTGCCTCACTTCAAGAGCAGTATGGGCCTACTGCTATGGTCGGCGATGGGATCAATGACGCACCTGCTTTAGTGAAAGCTGATATTGGCTTTGCCATGGGCAATGGGACGGATGTGGCGATGGATGTCGCTGATGCGGTCATCATGCAAAATGATTTGAGTAAATTTTCTTATGCGCATGCTCTTTCCAAAAAATTAGACCGGATCGTCTGGGAAAATATTATTTTTGCCATGGCTGTTGTAGTCTTGTTGTCGCTTTTGAATATCCTTGGGAAAATGGATATCGGCATCGGGGTTTTAGCCCATGAAGGTAGTACCTTGATCGTTATCTTAAATGGCTTACGTTTATTGCGACCGATTCATTAAAAATTTAAGAAAAAGGAACCTAACCAGTAGACTCGCCTTTGTGAATCGCTCGCTATTTTGATTGGCAAAAGAGAATTCATCAATTGTTTGCAAGTGGTATAGGAACATCCATAAATTTTTTGAATCTAGCAAATGTTTGATTGGTCAGTTAGGCTGTTTTGGTAACAATAGAACAAATTGGTTTTATTGTTCTTAATTTTTTTATGGTTATCGACTTTATTAAATATAAAAAAGATATTTTTCTTTTTAGAAAGGGAAAATATCTTTTTTTATTATTCAATAATAACATAATTATAAACATATTTAAAAAGACTTATTCCAAAATTAGAAATTACTACATTTCAAGATAAACTTACCTAAGCCATCATGAAAAAAGACTAAAAGGATATTTATAAAGCTAACTTAAAGGTGCTAAGTAGCAGATGTATTTGTGAAGGGTACCCGCTTTATGGATTTTATTTAATGTCAGATGAAGTAAATTAGTTTTTTAAATTCATAAAAGCAGTTTTTAAATCATTATTTTTAAATATTACTTGTAATTAGTATTTCTTTATCATATACTTATAAAGGCGAAAATATAAATTTTTTTGGCACAATTTTCAGACTTTTTTAACTTCTTTTAGTTACTTCTAGAATTATTGGGAGTCCTAGCCAATAATATAAGTTCCTTTATCCAAGACTTCCACACTAGGCTTGCCCTAAAAGCATATGTTTAGGGAAAATCAAATGTTTTGAAAAAAGTTAGGCAAGAAGCTTCTGACCAATGGCATGATTACAATTTTGGAAGCGTTGGCATATAGGTCCCATGTTGTCTGCGACACGGAAAGTTTGATTGACTATATTCGTCAAAACTCGTATATGATTGCTAGTAAATATGCAATTGAGCAAACTTAGACAATCATGAGCTTTTAAATACAAAGTCTTGAACGTAAAGGGGACAAAGCATGCGTGTATCCAATTTTGAAATTGAAAATACTAAAATGGATCCTAAAAAATTAGGTCAGATATAGAAGTGTCATTATTCAAAATAGGTCATCGGCTACTTTAAATTTTGCACCATTTTTCTCAGATCAAGTAGGTTTCCAAAAACTATTTTTTTGATCTTTCATAATTAATTTTCCTGGCCTTGACTGAAGTTGTTACTGAAATCGTCGCTGAGAAGGTAGGGAATATCGAAAAACATGAGAAGGAGCGCATTAAGTTGAACAGGCAAAAAAGAGAAGCAGAGATCATCCATTATTTGCCTCTGGTCAAACAAGCTATAAATAAAGTCACAGTAAAAAGTACTGAATTTGATCAGGAAGACTTGTTTAACATTGGTGTGATTGGGCTCATGGATGCCATGAAAAGGTACGAAGTCAAAAAGGACGCATCTTTTGAAAACTATGCCACTAAACGTATCAGAGGAGCTATATATGATGAAATCCGTCGTATGTCAAGATTATCTCGATACAAAATGGACCAGGTCAATGATTTTTATGAAGTGAAACGAAAATTAGAACAAGATCTTAAACGTGAGGTAACTGCTCAGGAGATCCGTCAAAAAATGGGGATAAGTAAGAAGGAAATCAATGATATTTATGCAGGTATCCACTTTCTTAGCCCGATATCTTTAGAAACTAGTCCTTATGGTAAAAATGGCGATGAGCCGACCATAAAAGAAATGCTTGTTGATAAAAATATACAAACGAGTGATAAATATTTGATTGAAAAAGAGCAACAGCGATTTTTAATAGAAGCATTCACGAGTCTTTCTGAACGTGAACAAATCGTTTTGAATTTACACTATCAAGAAAATATGAGTTTAAAAGAAATCAGCAAGATGCTGAGGATCAGTCAAGCTCGGGCTTCGCAGATCCATAGAAGGGTCATCAGTAAACTTAGAAGGAAGTTAGGAGACGGAGTGAAATGAGGAAGGTCATTTTTTTAAAATGTTTTAATATTTATTGTTTGGTTCACAAGTCTAGCATATTCAAGCTTAAATACTTTTTGTGATTTGTTTTTAAAATGTGAACATTTCATGAAACTTCCCCATAGTCCTTGACGATGATGCTTTTTTCCGTTACCATTAATTATGGACATTAAATGTCCCTGAATAAAGATTCAATTTGAAAGATAGTTTCCAAAAAATAGTGAAAACAAATGAAACTTTTTTCAAGTTTTATGCATTTATATGTACTTCAAGAAAACTGAGTTACAATTCATTGTAGGAGTGAGTGATCCATGAGAGTCAAAAATAGTTTGGAAGAAGCTATTTGCATCCTGCTGATCTTAGCTGTAGCCAAAGGGCATCAACCCGTCAAAAGTTATACGATCAGTGAACAGTTAGGCGTGTCTGACTCCTATCTGAAAAAAATCATGCGAAAATTGGTGCTGAGCGGACTGATCACCTCGTCTGTAAGTAAGGGCGGTGGCTTTAGTTTAGCGAAACAGATCCAGGATATTTACCTATTGGATGTTTACAATGCCATCGAAGGTTTTTCCCCAGTCATTCATATGAATGACTTGGCGGATAAAGTCTTTCCGACAGATGTAGAAGCGCAAATTTTTAAAGAAAATGTGGCTCGCGTCCTTTTAGAAAGCCAACAAGTTTTTTTGAATCAATTAGGGAACTATTCAATAGAAGATCTTCTAAAAAGCAAGAGTAAAAGTGATTTAGAAAGTCTTTAAAACAATCAATCAGAATGAGGAGTGTGAAGTAAATGAGTGTTGATGCTATTTCAAAATTAGCCGATGCTGAAAAAAGAGCACAAGAAATCTTACGCAACGGTGACGAGCGTGTTCAGGAACAAAAAGCTTTCAGCAATCAAAAAATGAAAGAATTTGAAGCAGAGCTGCTACAACAAGAAAAAGAACGCGAACAAGACTTGCGTAAACATTATGAAGAAGAATTACAGGCAATCAAACAACCGGTGATTGATCGGACCCAAAAAGAAGAAAATAAATTACGGACTATTTCACCAGATAAGAAGGAAAAGGCGCTGCAGCTCATTATAGATAAGGTCGTGATGTAGATGGCCATAGCAAAAATGCAGAAGTTCAACGTCATTACCTTTACGAATTATCAGGAAGCTCTGATGGAACAGTTGCAAGACTTTCAAAATGTCGAATTGTTTCCAGCTGAGCATTTTTATGACCAGACCGATCCCGTCTTTAGCCAAATGAGCGAGCATCCAGATGAAAATGAGATTGAGAACCAAATCAATCAGGTCAATTGGACCAGAAATTATTTAGAAAATTACCTTCCAAAAATTGGCATGATCGGAAAACTCCGACAACCAGCCAAACGTTATACGATCCGCGAACTTGCTGCACATGCCCACAACTATGATTGGCAAAGCACTTGTGATCAGATACGTGCGATCGATAAACGATTACGCGTGATCGAACAAGTCCGGCGCGAATCATCTACTCAAGAAGATGAACTGAATATATGGCGTTATTTTGACGAGAAGCCATCTATCCTAGGCACATTCAAACATTCAGTCGGCTTACTAGGAACCATTCCAGCTGCCGAACTGACCCGCTTTACTCAAGAACTGGGACTTATCCCAACCACTTATCAAGAAACCATCCATCAAAGCAATACCACAGCCTATTTATTGGTTTTGTTCCATAAAGAAAATCAACGTAAAGTCCGCGAATTATTAAGCTCCGTTGGTTTTGAAGAATATCACTATCCATTTGCGGGAAGTCCTTCCCAAGATCTCCAAATGATCAAAGAAAAAGCCACAAAAATGGCGCAAGAAGAAGCTGAATTAAAAGAACAGTTAAAAAGGAAAAAAGCCGATCATGAAGCCTTGACGCTAGTAGCGGAGTACCTTGACGGTTTAAAGCTGCGCGCTCAAAGTAACCATTATTTACTTACCTCAAAGCATGCGATGAGCTTATCTGGCTGGGTACCGATTTCTGATAGCAAACGTCTAGTCAAACAAATCGAAGCAGCTGTAGGTGAGGACTACTATCTTGAATTTCAAGAAATCAAGGAAGAAGAAGTCAAAGAGGTCCCGATTTTATTGCGTAACAATAAATGGGTCAAGCCTTTTGAAAATTTAGTCGAAATGTACAGCTTGCCACAATACGATGAATTAGATCCGACGCCGTTCATGGCCCCCTTTTATGCCATGGCTTTTGGTATGATGGTCGCCGATCTCGGATATGGTTTATTGATGTTTTTGGCCATATTAGTCGGCAAGAAAATTTTCCATTTTGGTAAAGGCCTGAGAAAGAATTTGGACTTTTTTGAGATCTGTGCTATACCGACGATTTTTTGGGGATTACTCTATGGGAATTTCTTTGGTTTTGAAATGCCCTTCCAAGTCCTTTCAACGACTGAAGATATCACACAGATATTAGCTTTATCGGTGATCTTTGGCTATCTGCAAATCCTGTTTGCCTTGGGATTGAAAGTCTTTATTTTATGGAAAATGCGCGATGAAAAATTGAAAGCTGTCTTACAAGGTGGCTCGTGGATCATTTTCTTATTGAGCCTGATCCCTATCATTTTAGGGATGATTTCAGAAGGATCCATGATGAAAATCGGGATTTCAGGACTTGTGCTAGGTCTAGTCTTAGTTGTTGTCGGGGGTAGTTTGGATGGCAACACTTTTATAGGTAAAATCGGTTCAGGGCTCTATGCGATCTTAGATGTTACCAATTATTTGGGCGATTTGATCTCTTATACACGTTTGATGGCGCTAGGAGTCGCTGGCGGCAGTATTGCCATGGCTTTTAATATGATCATTGGTTTTTTACCGATCCCGGTCCGCTTTACTTTAGGCATCGTCTTATTTGTGGCTTTACATGCTTTAAATATGTTCCTTTCTTATTTGAGTGCCTATGTCCACGGGATCCGGCTCCAGTATCTCGAGTTCTTTGGTAAATTTTATGAAGGAAACGGCCGTGCTTTCAAACCATTTAAAACAGAAGAAAAATTTGTTGAAGTCATTTCCGAAGAAAACAAGAAACAGGGGGAAGTATAATATATGGATAATTGGATCAGTTTTTTTTATGAACAAGGTGGGATTATTTTTGCCGCATTAGGTGTCGCAACAGCTACGATTTGTGGTGGGATCGGTTCGGCGATCGGGGTCGGACAAACCAGTGAGGCGGCGGCAGCTTTGACGGCTGAACAACCTGAGAAGTTTGCGCAAGCCTTGATTTTGGAACTATTGTCAGCCACGCAAGGATTGTATGGTTTTGTTATCTCTTTTATGATCTTTTTACAAATGTCAGGAGAAGTCAGCCTGCAAAAGGGGATCTATTTGTTCGTTGCCGCACTACCGATTTCGATCGCGGCGATCTTCAATGGGCTTTGGCAAGGTCGAGCAGCATGTGCCTCGATGCAGATTTTGGCCAAAAAACCGGAACACGTGACTAAAGGGATCATCTATGTCGCTATGCTAGAAACGTATGCAATCTTAGGATTCGTCATTTCTTTCTTGCTGATCATGAATTAAGGAGGTTGCCATATGTCTGATATTACTAAATTAACTGAAAAAATCATACAAGACGCCACAGTCAAAGAAGAGCAGCAAACAAAAGAAGCCTTACAAGCGATCGATCGAAAAGAAACGTTAAAAAAGCGCCAGTTAGAAAAGCAAGTAGACGAACGTTTGGCGCGCTTTGAAAAAGAATTACGCGCGGATATGAGTCTCGAAGTTTCCGACTTGGACGTCAAATCGAAGGCGAAGATCTTAGCCGCCAAAGAGGCAGTTTTAGATGAATTATTTGAAGCAAGCCAACAGAAATTAGAAGAAATGCCGCAAGCTGATTTTGATCAGTTTGTCATCGGCAATATTAAAAAGACCGGTTTGACAGGCTCTATCGATTTTGTGATTGGTGAAAATAGTGAAGATCACGCCAGTAAAGCAGCCGTTACTAAGTGGCAACAAGCCTTGCCACAAACGCAACTAACGGTGGCTAAAAAAAGTGCGCCGCGGCGGAGTGGTTTTTTGATCCGACAAGGAGATATCGAGTATAACTTTACTTTTGAAGCCTTGTTACGATCGGTCAAAGAAGAAATCAGTCATGAACTGCTCGCTGTGATATTTGAAGAATAAGGGGGCCCAATCTGTGAAGGACATTAAATATAATGCTGCCAACACGAGGATCCGCACCTATGAAAGCCACTTGTTATCTGATCATGATTTTGAGCAGTTGTTACAAGTACCCGATGCTAAAGATATCTATACGCGGCTAAAGGAGACTGATTATGGTGACTTTATCGATGAGGATAGTGATGTCCATGACTTTGAACAAGTATTACTGGCTGAATAAAAACGACTTTATCAGCAGATGTATGAATTGGCGCCAGATCCGCATTTAGTCGATTTATTCACCCTTAAATATGACTATCAAAACTTAAAACTTTTAGTCAAAGCCGATCATATCCAAGCAGATCTAAGTGCTTGGTTGGTGCCAGTTGGGACAAGCTCCTTAGAAGTTTTGAAACACTTGGTCCATATGCGTACGAGTGATAAAGTCGCCGTGCCTATGAATGACTGTATCAAAGAAGTTTATGAATACATTGAAAATTATCACGAAGTCCAAGACATCGATATCATTTTCGATAGCTATTATTGGCAACACCTGACCTTGATCGCACAAAATTTAGATCATCCTAGTTTTGACAGTTTTTGCCAGCGTAGTATCGATATTTTCAATATAACGACCGCGCTACGTAGCCATTTGTTAGGCAGAAGGAAAGGCTTTATCAGTGCCGTATTAGTTGACGGTGGGACGATCCCGCCCCAAAAAATCACCGAACTTTTAGGCAGCACACTCGATGATTTGTTTGCTTATTTGCGCCAGACGCCTTACCAGCTACTGATCGAAGCAAGTTTTGAAGAGATCCTGACGCAAGGGACCATGGAAGATTTTGACAGGTATAAGGATGATTTTCTTATGGAACGCATGAAAGAGCAGAAAATCGTACCGTTTGGACCAAGTGCGATGGTGGGCTATATCTTTGCGAAAGAGATCGAAATCAAGAATTTGCGGATCCTTTTGATCAGTAAGATCAATAAGATACCTGACGAAGTCGTAAGAAGCAAGGTGCGTGAAAGTTATGTATAAAAAAATCGGTATGTTAGGCGGGAAGGACTCGATACTACCTTTTAAAGGCATTGGTATCGATGTGTTTTACGTCAACGATTTAGAAGAAGCACGACTGCAGTTGATAAAAATGGCCCCTGATTATGGTGTCATTTTTATCACCGAACGAGTGGTTGAGCAATTAGCCGAGACAGTCGCTTTATATGATAGTGAAAAGACACCAGCGATCATTCCGATCCCTTCAAGCACGGGTAGTGTCGGCATTGGTATGGCAAGGATCCAGCACAATGTCGAAAAAGCGATCGGTATGAACATTTTGGAAGAGTAAAGAGAAGGTGAGAATTTTTGGCAATAGGAAAAATAACAAAAGTATCCGGTCCCTTGGTCACAGCCAGTGATCTCCATGGAGCGAAAGTCCATGAGATCTGCAAAGTCGGTGATCTTGGTTTGATCGGAGAAATCATAGAATTAAGAAAAGGAAATGCCGCCATTCAGGTCTATGAAGAAACAGCCGGTGTGGGTCCCGGTGAGATCGTCGAAACAACTGGCGCACCACTGTCGGTAGAATTAGCTCCTGGTCTATTGAACCAGATGTTTGACGGGATCCAACGTCCGCTTGATAAATTCATGGCCCAAACCGACAGTGATTTTTTAGAACGAGGCGTGACCATCGAACCTTTGGATTGGCAAAAAAAATGGACCTTCATTCCTAAAAAAACGATTGGTGATACTGTCGTTTCCGGCGATATCGTAGGGATCGTTCAAGAAACACGCGCTATCGAGCATCGGATCATGGTCCCCAATGGTGTGTCTGGCACAATAACCGATATCAAAGCCGGTAATTATTCGATCAAAGAAGTGATTTGTGTCTTAGAAACAGAGTATGGTGAAAAGAAGCTCCAAATGTTACAACGTTGGCCCGTGCGGACACCACGCCCGACAAGTGCCAAATTGACGCCAGGCGAACCTTTGATCACGGGTCAACGCGTGATCGATACTTTTTTCCCAGTGGCAAAAGGTGGCTCAGCGGCCGTTCCTGGTCCTTTTGGGGCTGGAAAAACGGTCGTTCAACACCAAATCGCCAAATGGGCCGACGTCGATATCGTGGTTTATGTTGGCTGTGGCGAACGGGGCAATGAGATGAAAGATGTCCTGAATGAGTTTCCAGAACTGATCGATCCACAAACGGGGGAATCGATCATGGAACGGACTGTTTTGATCGCCAATACTTCGAACATGCCCGTGGCCGCGCGGGAAGCTTCGATCTATACGGGGATCACGATCGCCGAATATTATCGCGATATGGGCTATAGTGTGGCCATCATGGCGGATTCGACCTCACGTTGGGCCGAAGCTTTGCGGGAAATGAGTGGACGCTTGCAAGAGATCCCTGGCGATGAAGGCTATCCTGCTTATTTGGGCAGTCGGATCGCCGAATATTACGAACGAGCCGGTCTTTACAAGTCCTTAGGCAAACAGCCACGTGTAGGCAGTATCACCGCGATTGGTGCCGTATCGCCTGCGGGTGGGGATATTTCTGAACCAGTGACGCAAAATACGCTACGGATCGTTAAAGTCTTTTGGGCTTTAGATGCCACGTTGGCTCAAAAACGCCATTTTCCAGCGGTCAGCTGGGTGAATTCGTATTCTTTATACGAAGATGAGCTCAACGCTTATGTGGATGAGCTCATGGGAGATGTTTGGTCAAAAATGGTCACGCGGGCTATGTCCCTTTTACAAGAAGAAAGTCGTTTGGATGAAATCGTGCAATTGGTCGGTGTTGATTCCCTATCACAAAAAGACCGCGTCACCATGACGACAGCCCGATCGATCCGCCAAGACTATTTACAACAAAACGCCTATGATGAGGTGGATACCTTCACCTCACGAACCAAACAATTTAAAATGTTACACAATATTTTGACTTTCCATGAACAAGCCCAACAGGCCATTCAATTAGGGGCTTATTATGATGAGATTCTAAAAGGAACGGTGTCATTGCGTGAAAAAATCGCCCGCAGCAAATACGTTCCTGAAACAGAACTGGCCCAGTTAGATGAAATCGAAACTGAAATCAAACAAACGCTGCAAGCTATTTTACAAGAAGGGGGCATGCACTGATGTTAAAAGAATATCGTTCCGTTTCGGAAATTGCTGGTCCCTTGATGATCGTGGATCGCGTGACCGATGTCAAATTTGATGAATTAGTGGAGATCCGCACCCCTGAAGGCGAGATCCGCCAAGGCCAAGTCTTAGAAATCTCCGACGATAAAGCCGTTGTCCAAGTATTTGAAGGAACTAGTAATTTAAGTACGGAGGAAAGCCGAGTCCAATTTTTAGGCACTGGGCTGACCTTAGGCGTTTCTGAAGATATGCTGGGGCGCGTTTTTGATGGACTCGGTAAGTCCAAAGATAATGGCCCACGGATCATCCCGGAAAAACGCTTGGATATCAACGGTGAAGCCATCAATCCCATGGCCCGCGATTTTCCCGATGAATTTATTCAAACTGGAATCTCGGCGATCGATCACTTGAATACTTTAGTGCGTGGGCAAAAGTTGCCGATCTTTTCGGCGTCAGGTTTGCCTCACAATGAGATTGCGGCGCAAATCGCACGTCAAGCAACGGTACCTGGACAAGAAGATAATTTTGCCATTGTTTTTGCGGGAATTGGTATTCCCTTTGAAGAATCACAATTTTTTATGGATGAATTCCGCAAAATAGGTGCCTTGGATCGGTCGGTCTTATTCTTGAATTTGGCCAATGATCCAGCCATCGAACGGATCGCTACCCCTAGAATGGCACTGACTGCAGCCGAATATTTGGCTTTCGAAAAAGAGATGCATGTTTTGGTCATCATGACCGATATGACGAATTATTGTGAAGCTTTGCGAGAAATTTCGGCTGCCCGTCGTGAGATCCCCGGGCGGCGGGGCTATCCTGGCTATCTTTATACCAATCTTGCGACCTTATATGAACGAGCCGGCCGCATCCTTGGTAAAGAGGGTTCCATTACGCAGATCCCGATTTTGACCATGCCAGATGAGGACAAAACGCACCCGATACCCGATTTGACGGGCTACATTACGGAAGGCCAGATCATCTTATCGCGTGAATTAGAAAAGCGCGACATCGATCCTCCTATCGATATTTTACCAAGCCTGTCGCGGTTGAAAGACAAAGGGACCGGTGCCGGCAAGACGCGTGAAGATCATGCGGCCACGATGAATCAAATCTATGCTGCTTATGCCGATGGGAAAGCCGCTAAAGAATTATCCGTCATCTTAGGCGAATCGGCGTTATCAGACGCCGATAAAAAGTTCGCTCATTTTGCGGATCGTTTTGAAGCAGAGTACTTAAATCAAGGTTTTTACACCAACCGGACCATCACAGAAACCTTAGATCTAGGTTGGGAGCTACTGGCGACTTTGCCCAAAGAAGAACTTAGCCGGATTAAAGAAGAATATATTGCCAAATATCTGCCTTCTGCAAAGGAGTGATGTATAAATGGCGCGTTTAAATGTCAACCCGACGCGTATGGAATTGAGTCAGTTGAAACAACGACTCGATACAGCCACACGTGGTCATAAACTATTAAAAGATAAACAAGATGAGTTGGTCCGCCAGTTCGTTGATCTAAGCAAAGAAAATCAAAGCTTACGTAAAAAAATGGAGGAGATCTTGCAAAAAGGCATGGCGGATTATGTGCTGGCCGCCAGTAGCATACCCGACCATGTCTTGCAAGAAGCCTTTGCCATTCCTTTAAATACGGTCACTTTAGACGTTCAAGATAAGACCATCATGAACATGGAAGTACCTGTGTTAAATGAGAATTTTTTAGTGGATCCACGAGAGGCCTCGTTTTCTTATGGCTTTGTTTCGACCACCAGTGAACTCGACCGCGCTTTACAACAATTAGAATCGATCTTGCCCATGATGCTGAAATTGGCCGAAGTCGAAAAAACCTGCCAACTCATGGCTAACGAAATCGAACGCACCCGCCGCCGGGTCAACGCCTTGGAATACATGACCATTCCTAATTTGACCGAAACGATCACCTACATCGAGCGGACCCTCGATGAAAGTGAACGGGCCAATCTGACCCGTTTGATGAAAACAATCGATATCATTGAAGAAAATAAAGAGCAGTAGGAGGAAAGGGCCTACTGCTCTTTTTGCGGTAAGAAAAGTTAGTGATTCGAAACTCTGCCATAATTAGTAGGGTAACCTGTGGCAAACGCTCGAAACTCTGCCATAGCCAGTAAGGTAACCAGTAGCAAACACTCGAATTTCTCATAACTGGTGTGGGAAATCGACGCTAATTTTTGATAGACTCTTTATTAAATCAAGCAATCTACATGACGCAACGATAATTTCCCGCTATACTGGTTAAGAAAGATGGTGAAGTTTGTGAAGATCGAAGTGAGACATCGCCTAGTGGGGACGATCCCGCTACTTGAGGTGGTGGCTAAGGAAAAATTATATGAAAAGTTGCCATTGATCGTGTATTATCATGGCTGGCAAACGTCTAAGGAATTGGTGCTGACCCAAGGCAGAAAGCTGGCGCAGGCGGGTTTTCGCGTGGCTTTGCCAGATGCGGAAAATCATGGCGAAAGAAAACGTGTGGTGTCTAAGATCCCATCGCTTACTTTTTGGCAGAGTATCCAAACCAATTTATTTGAATTCGCGGCAATCACTAACTTTTTTGAACACCTTGGCTTGGTCGATTCGATCGGCGTGGGTGGGGTATCGATGGGCGGTATGACCACGACAGCACTTTTGACGCAACATCCAGAGATCAAGGTAGCGGCCTGTGTGATGGGCTCGCCTTCACTTTTAGGCTATCGACGCGGATTATTGCGGGGAATCGAAAAAGTGGGCTATCAGATGCCACTGGATTATGGGAAATTGACAGGTTGGATCGACGCCTATGATTTGGCTACGCAGTATGAAAAATTACCTAAACGCCCCTTATTTTTCTGGCATGGGACCGAAGATGAAAAGATTCCTTTTAAATTGACGGATGATTTTGTCAAACAACATGCCGGACCGGAAATCACAATCGTGGCTGAAAAAGAAAAACATCTGGTACAGCTTTCCACCATGGATCTGGTCACCGACTTTTTCCGTACCAACTTGTGAGGACTTTCCACTTGTAAAAAACAAAACAAGCAAAAAATTCGTCTTCCTTGTAAAATTTGCCTATACTATAGAAAGCTATGGAAACAGGGAGGAAAAACAATGGATTATCGTGTGTTACTTTATTATAATTATACGCCGATTGCTGATCCGGAAAGCTTTGCCCAAGAGCATTTGGCTTTTTGTAAAGAATTGGGTTTAAAAGGGCGGATCTTAGTCGCTAAAGAAGGGATCAATGGCACAGTGTCAGGCACGGTGGCACAAACGGATGCCTATATGGCGGCATTACATGAAGATGCGCGCTTTAAAGATACCTGGTTCAAGATCGACGAAAGCCAAGGCCATGCTTTTAAGAAAATGCATGTGCGAGCGCGCGAAGAATTGGTAGCCTTACACTTGGAAGAAGATATCGATCCGCATGAATTGACGGGTAAGTATTTGGATCCAGCTGAATTCAAGGAAGCTTTGCTTGATGAGGATACGATCGTGATCGATGCCCGTAATGACTATGAGTACGACCTGGGGCATTTTCGCGGGGCGGTGCGCCCGGATATCCGTAACTTCCGCGAATTGCCACAATGGATCCAAGACAATAAGGAAGAATTCATGGATAAAAAAGTCGTTACTTATTGTACTGGCGGCATCCGTTGTGAAAAATTTTCGGGCTGGTTGTTGCGTGAAGGCGTGAAAGATGTCGGCCAACTGCACGGCGGTATCGCAACTTATGGGAAAGATCCTGAAGTGCAAGGTGAGTTGTGGGACGGCAAGATGTATGTCTTTGACAGCCGCATCAGCGTGCCGATCAATCACGTCGACCCCAAAGTTATTGGCAAAGATTGGTTTGACGGCTCTCCTTGCGAACGGTATGTCAACTGCGCCAATCCAACCTGTAACCGGCAAATTTTGACTTCTGAAGAAAATCAAGCCAAGCACTTAGGCGGTTGTTGCTATGATTGTGCAGCTAGTGTTGACAACCGTTATGTGATCGAACATGGAATTTCAGAAGACGAACGCCAAGTACGTCTAGCTGCAATCGCAGAAGAAGAGCCGGCAGAAGTCATCTAAACGGAAACTATCGACCGCTGATCTATAGAAAGATCTGCGGTCTTTTTGTCTGGAATAGGCGGTAATCAGAGCTTTCTTGGGGTAGACTTAGCTCTGAATAGTTGGTAATCGGAGCTTTGTTAGCAGTGATTTAGCTCTGAATAAGTGAAAATCAGAGCTTTGTTGAGGATGAGTTAGCTCTGAAACTAAAACTTGGGAGTAAATCGAGTTCAATTTTATTTTTTCGTGTTTTTAGCAGTTGTGAGTTTGCATTTTGATGGCGCTATACATTTGTTTCCTATTTTTTGAAAAATAAGTTAAAATGGGGGTATTAAGTGGAGTAGGAGGATGGAAAAATGCAAGAGAAAAAGACATTTCATATCAATGGGTATATTGGCTTGATCCTTTTATTGGCTCTGATGTTAGGGGGAGCCGCGCTTTTTTATAGTGGTGTGACCGATCAAAATGTGACCAAGACCATTTTTGCACTTGTGATCTGGGTCGTGGCGGTCCTGTTCATCAGTTCGCTTACGATCGTGAGTCCAAATCAAGCGAAGGCGATTTTATTTTTCGGGAACTATTTAGGGACCATCAAGACCAGTGGCTTATTTATCACGACGCCTTTGTCACAAAAAATCAATGTGTCACTTAAGGTGCGCAATTTCAATAGTTCGCTTTTGAAAGTCAATGACTTGGATGGCAATCCAGTCGAAATATCGGCGGTCGTGGTTTTTAAGGTCGTCGATACAGCTAAAGCCTTGTTTGATGTCGACCGATACCAAGATTTTGTGGAAATTCAAAGTGAAACGGCTATCCGCCATATCGCTTCTCAATATCCTTATGATACTTTTAATGACGATGATGTGACTTTACGTGGGAATACGACCGAAGTTTCCAATGAATTGGCCAAGGAATTGCAAGAACGTTTGTCGGTGGCTGGCGTCGAAGTGATCGAAACGCGTTTGAATCATTTGGCTTATTCCACAGAGATTGCTAGTGCCATGTTGCAACGCCAACAAGCCCGTGCGATTTTATCAGCGCGACAAACCATCGTCGAAGGAGCGGTTTCCATGACACAGATGGCGCTGGAACAAATCGAAGAAGGTCAAGATATTCGTTTTACCGATGATCGCAAAGTCCAATTGATCAATAATTTGTTAGTTTCGATCATCACTGATCGTGGCACACAACCGATCATCAATACGGGAGATTCAGGGGAGAACCGCCCCAGTTAGGAGAAAAAATGCGAAAATTATATATCAAACAAAAAATTTTCTCGATTGGCGAGAAATTTACCGTGACTGATGAAAATCAGCGCCCTTGTTACCATGTGGAAGGCAGCTTTTTTCAGATCCCTAAAGAATTTAGGATCACTGACGAAAAAGGGGATGAAATCGGTCGGATCACGCGTAAAGTCTTCTCTTTACTGCCAAAATTTTTTGTCGAAATCGATGGGCAAGAGATGATCACTTTGACCAAAGAGCTCACTTTCTTCAAAGCACACTATAGCATCGATGCGCAAGGAATCGACGTCCAAGGCAATTGGTGGGACATGGATTTTGAAGTCTACGCACATGGGCGACAAGTCGCTGTGATCAATAAGCGGTGGTTTTCTTGGGGAGATACCTATGAAGTCACGATCCTAGATGACAGCTTGGAACATCTGATCGTTTCCCTCGTGATCGCTATCGATGCCGTCAAAGCGGATCAAGCCGCCGCTAATAATTCAACAACCAATTAATGAAAAAGCCGCTCGATTTCGAGGGGCTTTTTGCTTAGTGCGAAAAAAGCTTAAGCGGTAAGCTTATGGCGGGAATACATCCTATGAAGATGAAAGGCACCCGAAATGGAAAAACGAGTGCCTATGGTGGCATGAAAGATACCAAGGATACGGAAGTAGGGAGGTATTCAGATTAAGAAAACGACTCTTAGCAACAAAAGCTGCGCGTACGTTTTTAGCCGTTTTTCATATCAAGTCGTCCTGCCTTGGATCAGTTTGACTGGCAAGGTATAGCGCGTTTCGATCGGTTTATTGGGATCAGTGATGCGTTCGATGAGCAGATTCACTAACAATTCGGCACAATCTTCCAAGGGTTGGCCAATCGTCGCAAGCATCGGAAAATAGGTCTGGATGAAATCAGTGCCATCATAGCCTATCAATTTTAGTTGGTCCGGGATCGTAAGGCCTAACAGGCGACATTGATCCATTACTAGAAGAGCAGTCAAATCATCGGTACAAAACAAACCATCCAAATTTTCTGTTTGCAAAATTTGTCGGATCTTGCGATTTTTGAGCACAGTCGAGGTTTCAAAAGTTTCAAAGCGGAAAACATGCTCAGTCGCACCTTTTGCTTGGATCACTTCCTGATAACCACGCAAGCGATCATTGGTCGGTGAATTCGAAGCGAGGCTGCCAGTGATGATGCCGACTTTTTGACAACCTCTGGCGAAAAGATGCTCGGTTGCGAGACGACCACCTTGGTGATTATCACTGCCTACGATCGGGATATCACTGGCTAAGGCACGGTCAAAAGAAAGTAAGGGCGCATCGATGCGATCGTATTCCGCAATGCCTAGATTATGGGCGCCAGCGATGATGCCATCGACTTTATTAGCGGCCAGCATATTGATATAGTTTTTTTCTTTTTCTTTATTAGTGGCACTGTCACATAAAATCGACTTATAGCCGCGTTCAAAAAATTTGCTTTCTAATTTGGTCACAAGTTCACCAAAAAAAGGATGGCTGACAGAAGGAAAAATCAGCCCGATCAGCTGAGTGTTTTTTCCTTGTAGGGAACGGGCCAACGAATTGGGTTGATAATTGAGTTCGCGCATGGCGGCTTCCACCTTGTCGATCGTTTTTTGACTGAGCGAACCATAATGATTGATGACGCGCGAGACAGTCGTGGGCGAGACGCCGGCCTTTTGAGCAACGTCGGTCAATTTGATAGCCATAAAGGGTCCTCCTTTCTAATTTTTTTTGGCTTGCCGCAAGGTCCAGAAAGCAGCTTTAAAAGAACCACTATTCCCTTCAATAAAGGCTTTGGTTTCACTGATTTCTGGGAAAATCCGAGTCGTCATCGTTTGGGCGCCATCATTAATGAAAATCTCGCAAAGCGATTGGTCGACAAAAATTTCGAGGCGCAGAGCTTGTTTAGGTAGTAAGGTCAGTGTTCGCGTGAGGCCATAGTTTTCCGCAAATGGGCGACTGACGCGACTGCGGTCTAAGACAAGCTGCCCGATTTTGGTGTCAAAACGTAAATCAAGACCATGTTCTCCTTTGGCATCTGCAAATAAAGTCAAACGACCCTTACTTTCAGCCGCAACTTCTAAGTGTAATTCATAACGATTCTGTTCGATTTCAAAAAGTTCAGTTACTGTTGTGAGCGGCCCTGTTTGTTGTTGTTGCTGGGTGGCCCGCAACTCTTGGTATTCAGCCACGGGGTGCTGGTAAAGCTTGTCGTCCTTTAAGGTCAATTCTTTGACCAAACTCAGACAATGGGCCCAACCCTCTTGGTCGCTCGGATAGGCGATTTCTGGCAGACCACACCAACTGATGGCAAGGACTCTCCCATCAGGTGCATTAAAAGCTTGGGTGGCATAAAGATCAAAGCCGTCATCCAAATTTTTTAAAGAATTTGGTGCGTTCAAAGCAACCTTTTCTAAATCAAAATTTTCCGCGACAAGATAAGTGTTGGGATAGATATTTTGATAAGCTAATTTTGCTTGTGGCAAGCCTTGCGGACAAAAAAGCAAGACCGCTTTTCCGGCGATGAAAACCAAATTTGGACACTCCACCATATAACCCAAGTCCTCTTGGCCAACTTGCAAAGGTCCGCGTAAGTGCCAGCTGCCTTCAAGCGAGTCACTTTCATAAACCAGTAGTTCACCCTTTTTAGCTGTTGTCTGCGCGCCGATCAAGAGGAGATAGCTTCCTTGATAAAAAAGCAGTTGTGGGTCACGAAAATGGTCAGTGATGCCAGCTGGGTGAACAGAGAACAAAGGTTTCGGCAACTTTTTGATATGGTTGTCTGCGTCCATCACCGCGCCTAGTTGGTAAGTCAAACGGTGCCAATTGTCATCGCGGACATTGCCAGTATAGGCGATGAATAGTTGATCGTGAAAAGCGAAAGCTGAACCGGAATAAACGCCCTGACTGTCCCAACTCGTGTCTGGAAAAAGGGCAATGCCTTGTTCTTGCCAGTCGACTAAATTTTTGGAAGTGACGTGGTACCAAGATTTCAAACCATGCACTGGACCGAATGGATAGTATTGAAAGAACAGGTGCCATTGACCGTTGAAAGATGCAAAACCATTCGGATCATTCAACAAACCGGTCGGCGCTTGCACATGATAATCAAGTCGCCAATGGGAGGTGGCGATTTTTTCCTTTAAAAGCTTCAAATAGCTTTCCGGCCACTTCTCATATGGTCGGTAGCGTAAATTTCTAGTCCAATCCTCGATAAGCTGCATCTGTTTTTCTCCTTTAAATGTATTCACTTACAATATAGCTTTTAATTCTTGCTTTGTCAATCGTTATCTTATTATATAAGTTGTCATACAAGCCTTAAAAAAATATTGAAAATAAAATTGATAAACGTTTGACATTCTTTAAAAACGGTTTATAATAAAAGAAAAACGATTACATTTTAGGAGGAGAAAACATGGATCATAAGAAAGTGGCAAAAGCCGTCACCGAGGCAGTCGGACCAGATAATTTGATCGCGGCCGCGCATTGTGCGACGCGTTTGCGGTTAGTAGTAAAAGATGCGAGTGCTATCGATCAAAAAGCTCTGGATGATAACCCCGATGTTAAAGGAACCTTTGAAAATAATGGGCAATATCAAATCATCATCGGACCTGGCGATGTCAATAATGTTTATGACGAAATGGTCACTTTGACGGGGGTCAAAGAAGCTTCCACCGACGATTTGAAAAAAATTGCTAGTGAAGGTAAAAAGACGAATCCAATCATGGCTTTGATCAAAACGTTGTCCGATATTTTTGTACCATTGATACCGGCGCTTGTTGCCGGTGGGTTATTGATGGCCATCAATAACGTTTTGACGGCGGAAAATTTATTTGGGGCCCAATCGGTCGTCGAAATGTTTCCAGCTGTTAAAGATGTGGCTTCGATCATCAACTTATTAGCCTCGGCGCCCTTTGCTTTCTTGCCGATTTTAGTCGGCTTTTCAGCAACGAAACGTTTTGGTGGCAATGGCTATCTTGGCGCTGCCATGGCGATGGCGATGGTCATGCCAGATTTGGTCAATGGTTATGGCGTGGCTAATGCCATTGCGGAAGGGACCATGACCTATTGGAACATTTTTGGTTTGCAAGTAGCCCAAGCCGGTTATCAAGGATCAGTTTTACCGGTCTTGGCCGTAGCTTATATTTTAGCCAATTTGGAAAAATTCTTCCACAAACATATTTCAGAGGCTTTTGATTTTACCTTTACGCCGATGTTAGCCGTGATCATCACGGGCTTTCTGACCTTTACAATCGTCGGACCTGTGATGCGGACCGTTTCAGACGGCTTGACCAACTCCTTAGTTTGGTTATACAACACTGTCGGCGCGGCCGGTCTGGGGATCTTTGGTTTGTTCTATTCGCCGATCGTGATCACAGGACTCCACCAAAGCTTTCCAGCTATTGAAACGACCCTTTTGGCCGATGTCGCCAAAACGGGTGGTTCTTTCATTTTCCCGATCGCTTCCATGGCCAATATTGCACAAGGGGCGGCTACTTTAGCGGTCTTCTTGATCACGAAAGATGAAAAGCAAAAGAGTCTAGCCTCTTCTGCTAGCATTTCCGCTTTACTGGGCATTACGGAACCAGCCATTTTTGGGGTCAATTTGAAACTGAAATTTCCGTTTATCTGCGGCATGATCGCTTCCGGCATCGCTAGCGTCTTTATCGGAATCTTCCATGTTTTGTCAGTATCGATGGGACCAGCTAGTGTCATCGGCTTTATTTCGATCCGCGCCGAATCGATCCCAGGCTTTTTGATCTCTGGGGTCATCAGTTTTGTGATCGCCTTTGCCGCAACTTTTGTTTATGGGAAAAGAAAAATGGTTGCTCCTATTGAAGGAAGTGCTTCAGAAGAAGTTACTGCTGTTTCAGAAGAGGAACAAACGTCTGTGGCTGAAACCAGCAAAGTCAGCGAAAGCGTTGCGGCACCAGTTAGTGGTCAAGTCGTTGCTTTGAAGAGTGTCAACGATCCAGTCTTTTCCGAAGAAATGATGGGCAAAGGGGCCGCTGTGATCCCGACCGACGGAACTATTGTGGCACCCGTTTCAGGGACCTTGACCGTTTTTTACGATTCCAAACACGCTTATGGTATCCGTTCCGATCAAGGCGCTGAAATTTTGATCCATATCGGTATCGATACCGTCAATCTAAAAGGACAACATTTCACCAGTAACAAAAAGCAAGGCGATCTCATCCAAGCCGGTGAGATCCTTGGCACGGTTGATTTAGCAGCCATCAAAGCAGCCGGCTATGATCCCACCGTGATGATCGTCGTGACCAATACCAACGACTATACTGACATCGTTATGACAGACAAATCTACCGTTCAAACTGATGACGAGCTATTGACTGTAAAAGCTTGAACATAATAAAAAGCCACTCCATTGCGGGTGGCTTTTTGCTGTAATTGCGAGGATTGCTAGGAATCTATGGCAAAGTTTGTAAAGTCTGCCATAGGTCACTGGGGTATCTGTGGCAAAGATTGTAAAGTTTTGCCTAAGTTAGAACGATAGGCAAGCTTTGTCTGGATCTCCCATAGGTTAGGGGGAGTCTACGAGAGATTGGCTAGAATCTCTCATAGACTAGGGGGGACCTATGGGAGATTGATCGGAATCTCTCGTAGCCAAGACCGGACCTATGGGAGAGCCGCGGCACATTTCGCTAGGAAACATCACAACAGCTGAGCCACAGTTCTTTGGCACAGCGGCTAAATTCTAATCAAACAGCGCGTCTCATCGTCTGAGGCGCGCTGTTTTTTCAGGAAAGATACATGATTTGTTTTTGTAACTGATTCTCATCATTGACAAACAGCTTGTACCAGTAACTGTTGTCATTTAACACTTGCCAGCGCCGTTCTTCCTTGATATAAGACCAATCTTTGTCATTTTGGTAGTAGAGTTGCAAGTCGCGGGCTTCCAAAATGTTCAAGATCTGGTTGTCATGGAAGTTGAATTCATCAAAGTCGGAATGGGCTTTATTGCCCATTTCCGCGTAAAGACTATGCAATTCTAGCAACATATCATGAATGACAGGATCCATCTCGACAGCGTTCAGGCCTAATTCTTGCGCTTCTTGCAAAACGATCGGATAGGCGTGGGCAGGGTAGTCGCTATTTAGCTGCTCACTGATCCGTTGACAGGTAGCCTGATCTTTGTTGTGATAAGCCAGAATCGTCTTGCCGACGCGGATCGATAGCGAACGCGATCGGTCCAATGAGCCGAGGACGACGGGATGGATGTACTTGTAGAGCTCCTGATAAGGGTGGATCGTCGAGTTCTCAGGGGCATTTTCTTTCCAAAGTTTCTCCAAACGCTGGATCTCATTTTGCGAGACGGAGACGCGCGCATTGGTGACTGGATCAGTCGGCGAGAGTTGATGCATATTTGACGAATCGATCGGAGTCAAATACGATAAAGGCCCCATCTGGATCTCATCAGCGCCCAGAGTGACTAAGGTCGCGGCCGAGGCAGTGTCAAGCGGAACCAGCGCCGTGACATGATCGGCATATTGCCGGATCACGTTGACGATCCGCAGCGCGGCTAAGGCATCGCCGCCGATCGAACGAATGAATAAGGCGATTTTTTCTTGTTTGCCGACCTTTTTGAAGAGATTATAAAAAGCATTGACATCATCCTGACAAACTCCGCCATTATAGGACGTCCAATAAGAAATGAGCGACATTCCTAATTTCTTTTGCAATTCTTGCAATAAAAGCTGTGTTTCGTTAAATTTGATCGGTGCTTGCTTGATTTCCACTCGTTCAGCCATGTAAAAAACCTCCTAGTCCTTTATTTTTTGTAAATGAAAAACAGTCGTATGATAATCTTCATGAGCGCCAGAAACGGCCAAGCCGATTTGATTCAGTTCTGACCCAGAGTAGCTTTTTTTAGTCGCCACTTCTTTATAGAAGGCCTCAGGATCCAAATAGTGTAATTTCAAAAAGACCGTTTCGGCACTGGGTTGTGCCACACCATGGAAATAAACCACAAAGACTTCATTGTCATCGACAAAAAGCCAGGCGGTCGCAAAATTTTCGGTCGGTGGCAATAGGCGATAGAAGTGACCGAATTGGAACAAGTCGCGGTGCGCTTTGTAAAAGGCGATCTGTTCAGTGATGACTTTTTGGTCTGCGGCGGTCAGTTTTTTCAAATTGTTTTCATAACCAAAATTGCCACTCATGGCCAAATACCCTCGTGTCTCAAGCGGCGTGACACGTCCCACTTGATGGTTAGGCACATCGGAGACATGGGCGCCCATCATGATCGGTGGATACAAGAAACTATAGCCATATTGGATCTGGCTGCGGTTGAGCGCATCCGTGTTGTCACTGGTCCACGTTTGCGGCATATAATACATCATACCAGGATCAAAACGCCCGCCACCACTTGAACAGTTTTCAAATAAAACGTCCGGGAACCGCTTAGTCAAGACATCGAGCACATGATAAAGGCCGAGCACATAGCGATGCGGGATCTCTTTTTGTTGTGCGGCCGGCAAGCAGTCATTACCGACTTCACTGAAATGGCGGTTCATATCCCATTTGACATAATCGATAGCGCCTTTTTCAAGGTGTTGTGACAAACTTTGGATCAGATAGTCTTGGACTTCCTTTTGCGATAAGTCTAAAACGAGCTGACTACGGCTTTCCAAACTAGGGTAAGGGGCGACTTGCAAGGCCCAGTCTGGATGGTTTTGATAGAGCTCACTTTCTCGAGAGACCATTTCTGGTTCGAACCACAGGCCAAATTTCATCCCGCTTTGATGGACCGTAGCAGCGACTTCTTCCAGGCCGCCCGGTAATTTTTCTTTATTTACGAACCAGTCGCCAAGTGAGGTATGATCGTCATTGCGTTGGCCGAACCAACCATCATCTAGTACAAATAATTCGATACCGAGCTCGGCGGCTTTGTGGATCTGAGTGCGCAAGGAATCCATCGTAAAATCAAAGTAATTGCCTTCCCAACTATTCAGGAGCACCGGCCGTTTCTTTGTGGCAAAACGTTCGGGGATCAAATGGGTCTGATAAATATGGTGGAAATTTTGGGACAAGCCGTTGAAACCCGCAGCGGAATGGTTCAAGACGACTTCTGGCGTCGTGAAATCAGCACCAGGACTTAATTGCCAATCAAAAGTATCGGGATGGATGCCCATTTGGACGCGGCTCGTGCCGTATTGCGTTTTTTCGACTTGCGCCACGAAATTACCACTATAGACAAAATGGAGTCCGATCACTTCGCCAGAAAATTCCGTCACATCAGGCGCACAGAGACCTAAAAAAGGTTGATATTGGGGGCTACTGGTGCCACGCGTGCTTTCGATTCGCTGAATACCAGGATGTAGCTTGGCTCGGGAAAGCCTAGCTTCGTGGGCATGTGATCCATATAAAGTTAGTAGCTCATAATCAGAGACTGGTAGATCTAATTGGGCTGAGCCAGCATTTTCCAAGTAAACCGTCGTGTCGCCCTGATTTTCAAAACGAACGTGGCGCGTTATGATCGGCGCGTTTTCATAGAGATTATAGACTAAGGTCATTTGTAAATGTTGGTAAGGATCTTCCAAGCACAATTCGAGCGTCGTGACGTCTGTTTCACTGCCACGTAAACTAGGCAGATCGGGCAAAGCGGCCTTACCTTTTTTGATGCGGTAGCTTTGATAGCGAAAATCAGTGACCGTAGCGCCTGATGCTGCGCGGATCTGGTAATTTGGCACGCGATAATCGCCACTGCCTTGGGTGCTCGTTTCTAGTAAGAGCGTGTGCGGCGAAAAGACGCGATCTTCCGGGAAAGGATTGACCGAAAAGGCGCCACCTGTGACAGGAAAACCAAGATTGCCGGTAAAATTTTTGAGGGCTGCGCCAAAATAACGATGGCAGACAAAACGGCCGCGTTCGATGGCGATGATGTAACTGATCTTACCATTACACAAATGGAAAAACTGTTTGGCTTCGTTGAATGAGATAGACATGATAGACCTCCTTGTTAGTATTTAGTTAATGATAATAGAAGATGAAGGCGGAAACAAGGTCTAGAGAGAAATATTCAAAAAAGTTGGCATAAAAAAGTTACAATTCACGGCCAAATCAGTCGCTACACTACGAGATTGGCTTGCTAAACTTTCACGTTTATATCTGCTCAGATCAGTCGTCAGAATGTGACTCACGGCTGACTTTAAGCAAGACTATCCCGAAGTATAGTGGCTGATAGGACTGTGAATTGTAATGAAAAAGCAGACGAAAGTGAATTCATCTGCTTTTGATCTCAAGAATTTTTGGTATAACCTAAAAGACCGTTTTTGAGCACTTGAAAAAAGTTGGGAGCTTTGATCATGTGACTGTGATCGACATAAGGACGCATGGAGCGCAAAACAGTTTTAGTTTGCTTACTAGAAAAGTTAAAGGTGCCATTTTGCTTGGTCTCAATGGCAAAGCGTGGGATCCATTTTCCTTTGAAGGCTACTGTTGCTATAACATAGTCGATTTCCTGCCAAGGGATCTGAATGAATTTACGAGGGTCGCGACTATTATAAAATTCAAAGCCCTGATCGCCTACCATAAGTTGGCCATAATCCGCCAGGCCCATAAAAGACGTTGCATCCATGACCAGATCGATCTTAGTATTTAGTGATTGGACCATTTATCTCTCATCCTTTCCAAAAACGATGTAGGCGACCAGATAAAATATTATCTGGTCGTACTTTTTAAAGCAGACCGATCACATGACCGACGATACCGACGATAAACAGACCGATAATGATGACGATCGGGGAAACATTCTTTTTCAAGAGCCACATACATAAGAACGTCAGCAGCAGGCCAGCCAGTCCTGGGATCAACTGGTCTAAGTTATTCTGTAAGGTCGTGACTTGGATATCTGATAGGGCTTTGCCCGAGGCGACCTCTTGAAAGGCTTGTTGCAAACCACTGCCTGTCATAGGGAGCTTATCCCACTCAACATAGGCGCCTTCTTGCAGTTGCACTTTAGAAATAGTCGGTGTAAAGGAGATATTGACCCAACGTTCCACTAAGGCCGCTAAGACAAACATCCCTAAAATCGATGCCCCTTTGGTAATGTCTTGTAACAGACCACCAGATAGATCTTCTGTGATCGAGGAGCCAGCTTTATAACCAAATTCTTGACCATACCATAAGAATAACCAGCGCAGCACATTGAAGGCGACAAAGAACAGGATTGGCCCTAAAACATTCCCACCTAAAGCAAGTGACGCTCCTAAAGCTCCTAACATCGGTCGCACGGTGAACCAAAAGACTGGGTCGCCGACGCCGGCAAGTGGCCCCATCATCCCTACTTTGACCCCTTGGATCGCGACATCATCGATCGGTGCACCATTGGCTCGTTCTTCTTCCAAAGCCAAAGTCACCCCTAAAACGGGCGCAGTCAAATAGGGATGGGTGTTGTAAAATTCCAAGTGACGTTGCAAGGCTTTGGCTTGGTCATCTTTATTGGTATACAATTTTTTGATAGCTGGGATCATTGCATAACAAAAACCACCATTTTGCATCCGTTCATAGTTCCAAGAGCCTTGGGTAAAGGTGTTTCGCCAGGCCACGTTTAAGCGATCTTTTTTTGTTAAAGTGATTTTTTCTTCAACCATGATATCATTTTCCTCCTTATAAAATTAATAATCGTTCAAAATATCTCCCAGCGGATCATCCGAACCGCCGCCACCACCAGCTGAACCACCTTTTTTCGATAATTGTAAATAGATCAAGGCTAGCGCCACACCGATAGCACCAATGGCGATCAAGGTCAAATCAGAAAGCGCAGCTAAAGCAAAGCCTAAGATGAAA
The DNA here is from genome assembly GCA_041859945.1 of Tetragenococcus sp. GTDB lineage: Bacteria > Bacillota > Bacilli > Lactobacillales > Enterococcaceae > Tetragenococcus. The sequence goes on along the minus strand of JBFLGC010000001.1, from coordinate 89,435 downwards.
AACGGCCAAACTTCGCGACTAGCCATCATGTTGATGACCATGGCATAACCAACGGCGACGACCATGCCACCACCGATCGCCATGCCGTCTGATAACCAGGCGGGCATCGCTTCTAAAATAGCTTGCACCGAACTTGCTGGTACAAAGAGCAGCGCCGTTGCAGGGATGGCGATCCGCAGACCTTGCATACAAACGGCAACCATTTGCAAGCGGTCGATTTTTTTGAAATCGCCTTCTTCAGCGGCTCTATCCATGCCGTGAACGATGGAAACAGCTAAAGTCCGCACGATCATTGTTAAGAAAAGACCAGCCACAGCTAGAGGGATAGCAATGGCGATGGCCGAAGATATCCCGGCTTTGCCTTGTCCCCCAAGAACTAAAATAATAGCTGAAGCTACCGAAGCCAAGGCAGCATCAGGAGCAACAGCAGCCCCGATATTGGCCCATCCTAAGGCGATCATTTGTAAGGATCCGCCCAAGATAACACAAATTTCTAAATTTCCTGTCACGAGACCAATCAAGGTACAAGCAACTAAGGGTTGGTGAAATTGGAATTGATCCAAGATCCCTTCCATACCAGCAAAAAAGGCAATGATAATAACTAAAATGATTTGTAGTGCATTTAAATCTGACATAAACTTTTTCGCTCCTTTCTAGTTTTCAGTTTGTTTACTCAACTCGGCTTTTGCTTTGGCAAGCAATTCGGGAAAGTTTCCTTTTGAGTCAGCGGGAACTTTCCGCACATCGAATTTGATGCCGGCTTCGGTTAATTTGTCAAAAGCGGCCACATCATCAGGACCCATCGCGATCGAATGGTTGACGACCACTTTGCCTTTCGAATGGGCAATTGAACCAACATTGACTTCTTTTATGGCTAAGCCACCTGCAACGACCCGAACAACATCTGTGGGATTTTCAAATAATAGTAAAGCTTTGGTCGTCCCAAAACGGGGATCAGCGGCAATTTCGATCATTTTTGCAATAGGCACGACATTAGCTTTGATGCCACTGGGGGCGGCTTGTTCGATCAGACTCTTGCGCAACTTATCTTTGGCCACTTCATCACTGACAACGATGATCCGATTAGGATTGGTGGCTTTTGACCAAGCAGTAGCGACTTGCCCATGCAATAAGCGCGAATCGACCCGAGTCAAAACTAATTTGATCTTGCCGTCGCCTAGAACGGTCCCCGGCGGAATCGCTCCTGGGGCGACTGGCGCCGGTGTGATCGTTTTTTCCTTGGTTTTTTGTAAACTTTCAGGCTTTGTTTTGATGCCATCTTGGCCACTTGGTAAAATAGCCGTGGCGATAGCTTGGGCTGAATTCATCGAAAGCCGTGATGCATAAGCTTCGATGACTAGGGGAAGATTCATTCCAGTAACGATGGCCCATTTCTCTTTGTGGGCCTCATAAAGAGTGTTGGCCTGATTAAAGGGGGTGCCGCCCCATAAGTCGACCAAAAATAAAATTTCTGCTTGATCATCAAAACTGGCGATCGCTTGCTCCATTTTTTGGCGTATATCATCAGGACCTTCACTTGGTTTTAAGGTGCAAGCAGCCACATTTTCTTGTTCTCCAAAAATCATCGCTGCCGATTGTTTGACACCTTCAGCAAAATCGCCATGACTTGCTAGGATAATACCTACCATTTTCTTACCTCCTTAACTTTTTACAACTTATTCTTTTTTTTCAACAGCTCCATAAGATAGACTTTGCGATCAGCCGGGACTTTTCTTACCTCGATTTCGATGCCTTTTTGGTGTAAAAATTCAAAAGCATAACGATCTGCTTGATCGATCGAAACGAAATTAGTGATCATTTGTTTGCCATTTGAAAAACTCATGCCGCCAATGTTGATACTTTTGATCGGGATTCCACCACGGACCAACTGGACGACATCTTGCGGATTGGTAAAAAGTAACATTAATTTTTCATTGGCAAACAGTGGGTGAGAAGCGACAGCCAGTATTTTGGTCACGGTGACGATATTGACTTTTACGCCAGGTGGGGCGGCTTCGATCAACAAAAACTTTCGTAACTGATCTTTGGCGACCGCATCACTGACGACAATGATGCGATCGATCCCAGTCTGTTTGGACCAAACCGTGGCTACCTGACCATGGATCAAGCGATCATCGATCCTGGCTAAACGAATGTCCAACTTTTTTGACCTCCTTTCTTTTTAGTGAAGCTAATAGGACTTCTAGTTATATAAAAGCAAAAATCATGCCAATCAAAAGGAAAGCGTAAAAAGTCTTGCTAAACGTAACGTTATGTTTAAAAGTACACAAAAAAGATACACTAATGTTTAGTGTATCTTTTTTGTGTATCACTCTGTATCGACCTGTGCTTTTTTGATCAGTAAGAGTAAATAGTATTCTTCCATCGCTGTGATCGTCAAATTCAAAGTACGAGCCAATGACAAGGTTTTGACATGAAGGCTAGCATACATCGGATCAGCTGCTAAACTGGTTTCTTCTTCGACAGTCCCAGAAAGTGGCTGCTGCAAAACGATCCGTTCGACCATCCCCGCTACGTGAAGCAGAAAATTGATTTGAAAGGCGCTTTTATCTATGGGTATTTTCCAACTATACATGACATCTTGCGTGAATTGAAGCAAAGGATCGATCAATTTTTGGGGGTTGATGAAGGTAAAATTTTCCGCCATATAATCGATACAAATTTGCCGCAAATCTGATCGGTCCAATATTGTCGTCTGATTTTCCACGATTTGACCCTCTACTAAGAGTGGTTCGAGCCAGTCATCGATTTCTTGGGTGAAAAATTTTTCCAAGGAGATAAAAGGAACATCGATTTTGGGAGCGATGACACCGGTCGCGGCGATGATCTGATAATTTTCTTGCAGCTTTTGGATCTGTGCTGGCAAAGCGACAGAAGACAAGGTGATCACTTGCACGTGTTGCGCCGCATGCTCTTTTAAGGTCGCTTGGATCATTTTTTGCAAATGTTTCGCCGTGCCTTCGCCAGAAGCGCAGATTGCTAAAATGGCTGGAGGCCGCCCGCTGCTATCATACAAGGCTTCACTAGAAGGCTGTAGCACACTATAGCCATGAAAATCATTCAAGGAATCATAAAGATCTTCTAAACTAGTCCCAAAAACGGCGGCTTTGCGGGCAGCTTCTAAAACCATTGGCGTCGAGACCATGTCGATCGCAAGGACCTCGATACCCGTTTGGCGCTTGATCTCCAGATTAAAAGTGGCTAAAGAACCCATATCGACCAACAATAAGACACCCTTACCTTCATTAGCGCTCAAAACCGCTTGGCTTATTTTTTCTAAGGCGATTTTAGGTGACATATCAAGGGGCATATCGACGGCAAAGAGTGTGTCGATCGCCAGTAGTTCTTTGACGACTTGGATCATACTACTGGCGGTACTTTGGCCATGTGAGGCGACAACAATCCCAACTTGGCCTTCTACCGTATTATTTTCTAAAGACACTAAAAGGGCCGCTAAATAGTAGTCTTCATTTTCAGGGATCGTTAAGTGGAAACGCTGACCGATCCCTTTTCTGATCTCATGAGCTACCTCGAATTCTTGGGGGTAATCGGTGATCATTTCTTGGATGTTGACATTTGTTTTGCGACGTTCCCCCACCTGGATTTTTTTAAGTAAGGAACTAATATGTAAGCTCATCGCATAGATAAAATTTTCAGGGTAAGGATGACCTAGCTGTTCTTCTACGAGCTGTTTGATTTCATTTGTCAACTGGATCACTTTGCTATCGACAAACTCGCCCAATTTATTATTTTGATCGAAAGCAAAACCATGATCTTTATAAAAAGATTTTAAATGGATATTGATATCGGTCGAAATAAACTGATTGATTTCTTCTTGATCGACCCCATCTGCTTTTAAGAGGGCCGCTTTGTCACCGATGATGTCATACAAATTATAGGGAAGTTCATAAGCATCAGATTGGATGCTCAAGATATCCTCGTTAGGCAAAATAACGATTTTTGAGTTCAGGCTTTTAGATAATTCACTTAATAATTCTCGCTTATCCGCTAAGCGAAACAACCCGGAACGGATCCCTTCTGGTAGATCTGCCAGAGTCAATTCGATCTGCTCTTCTTGCATGTGATTTAAGAAACCACGCGCACAAACTAATTGTACATTTGATTTTAGCTGACCGATGTTGCCAAAATTGACACTGCCAATCAAGGCTTTGACCACATCTTCGGTCACAGAGATTCGCCGCTCGATCCGTTTGGCCTCATGAGAAATCATGATCCGAACCAGATCGACTTGTTCAAAAGCTGGGCGTGATTCAAAGGAAGGCAAATGAATATTGATCGGGATGCGGCGCACAAAAGTATCTAATAAAGCCGAATGAGGGTCTTCTGTGGTCGCGCCAATGATCCGGACGTCGGCTTGGTGTGTCTTTGTCGTTTCCCCGAGGCGACTATAAGTCCCATGATCCATGAAGTAGAAAATCATTTCTTGGCCTTCCGCCGGTAGACGATGGATCTCATCCAAAAAGAGCATACTGCCGTCTGCTTGATCGATGATGCCGGTTTTTTCTTGGTCCGCTCCAGTAAAGGCTCCTTTCGCATGTCCAAATAAATGACTCATCAAGAGTTCGGGGTTATTGGCATAGTCGGCACAGTTAAAGACGATCAATTCAGTACCGAAAATGACTCGATTGGCCTTAGCAAATTGAAACATGGCATGGGCAAAAAATGTTTTTCCTGAACCAGTGGGCCCGGTGATCAGACAATTCAATCCCTTAGGTGGATATAAAATAGCGGCCTTGGCTTGTTCAATGGCATTTTTCATACTGCCATTGGCCCCAATCAAACGAGAAAAAATATCACGATCCAGTTCTGGCGTATTTACAAGATAAGGCTGTTGCTTCACACGGGGCTTTCGGTCTTCTTTATAGCTTACCACATATTTATCTGGGGCAGTTTTCTGATCAGCAAGTTGATAACGAACCGGCCGACTGTTGGTTTTGATCAATTTCCCGATGCGGACAAGTTGATTGAGCTCGCGACTAGCATTACTTCGTTGGATGCCAAAATAAGTCGCGATCTCTTTTGTCGTGAAGTCGAATTTCTTATCGCTCGCTTGTTTTTCAATATGATCGTAAATTTGTTCCATCCACTTACTCAAGTCATTTTCCCCCTGTCTGCAAGGCAATTATAACCGTTTTCGTTAAGTGGTGTCAATTTTAGGGGAGGAGGACAAAATCATTATAGATGGTAACGATAGCACTTTTTAAGTAAGAGGAAAAAGCTATACATTTAACAAAGAACATTCTAATATGACCGCCAGCTACAATTCACGGCCGCATCAGCCGCTACACTACGAGATTGGCTTGCTTAAAGTCAGCCTTGGAAGCACCGTGAGCCCACTCACGACTTTCAAGCTTCAAACTCTCAGTAACCACTAAAGTAGTCACTGAGAGTACCGAATAGGTATTCTTCATCATCTACTCTGCCTTGCTATGCAAGTCAATCATAGTGATTCAGAACAATTCACATTGAATTCTTAACATGATGACCTCGCAAGCCATCTCTACGTTGCTCTAGTTTTAGCTAAAATTCATGCCATTTGATTTCTCAAATGAATAATTTAACCTGTTCAATTTCGGCCTTGAATTGTAACGACCGCCATGGATCATAGTCATATTACTGTATTAATTTTCTAGTAATAATTATACAAATTTTAGGTAAAACTTATTTTGGCTGAAACGACATTTGGAGAAAGTTGACTAGGATGGATTTGAAAAAAATCAATAAAATTACGAGAAAGCTTATGTATCAGCTTACGTAAGTTATTATTTTAATACATTGAGGATGGTTTCCCCAATTTTCGCCAAATAAATTTAATCCACCGACATGTTCTGCACTTTCCTCTGCTGATATCCTTAAAGTGAAATAATCAGCATTTTCCAAATCGAAGTCATGTATATTTAAGCTGCTAGTGGGGACACCGTCGATACTGGTGTCATATTGATTGATACGGATATGCTTTAACTCTCCGTATTGACTACATGTATCCGGCCACCATTTAGGAGTTAATTTTCCTCGTACATCTGCGTAATTTCCTTTCACAGTATCTGTTCCTAATTTTTTTCCGTCGATATAATAAGTAATATCACTTGGCCAAGTATTATTTGAAATTGGAAACTCAGAAGCAATTTCAAAACTTATATCCAATAGTTCTAAATGATCATTTGACTGAACTAAATTTGGTATTTTATATTCTAAAAATCCTTTTCCTAGCCAGACCAATTGAGCAGTCACTCTTTGACTGTCCAAAAAAGAACGCACTTGATCCGCCATACCGATGTGAGCTTCTTCATTGGCTAGTCCACAAGTTGGTTCAACAGCAAAATCGGTAAAATGTCCTACCTTGACCTGAGTTTCATAGCTACGATATTGTGGAAAAATTTTTTCAGGGAAATCAATGCTTATCTGATCAACGGCTAGCGAAACGATTTTTTGTAGACCATATTTTCCCGGGCAGCGACGAGTTTTTACGACACCGGCTTCTTCAAGTTGCTGTATATGCCTAGTTGTAATAGCGTTCGAGATGTTTAAAGCTTTAGCAATTTCTCCGATATTCATTTCGCCTTTTGCGAGATTATTAATGATTCTCAGTCGAGTATCATTTGCTAAAGCATGGAAAATAGGCAGTGAATTTTTGGAAGTATCAATGATCATTTTAGTTCTCCTTTACTTTATGGTTAAATATAAACTTATTAATTATAAATATTAATTATTTGGTTAATCAAGAGGTTAAGTTAGTTAAGAATGTTTTTAGAGCATTGACTAGCTTGGAAAACGCTGTTATGATTTTTGTATTGACAATTTGGTTAAAATTCATATTAATTATACACCTTATTTAACTTATAAGTCAATTAAGACAAAAATAAAACGGGAGGTTCTTATGTTAGACAGACGAAAACATCCACGTCCTCAATTAATGCGAGAAAAATGGCATTCTTTGGATGGAAAATGGCATTTTGCCTTTGACGATGAAAACATCGGAATCAGAAATAAATGGTTTCTTGAACTGCCATCTACTGAAGAAATCATGGTTCCCTTTACCTATGAAACGCAGTTAAGTGGGATTGGTGACCCTACTCATCATCATACGATATGGTATGAGAAAGAATTTGAAGCATCTGAGAGAGAAAATTTAGTGCTTTATTTTGAAGGTGTGGATTATGAAGCCAATGTTTGGCTAAATGGCCATTTGCTAGGTAGCCATCAAGGTGGTTACGAACGGTTTTCTTATGATTTAGGAACTTATCTCCTTAGTGGAAATAATAAAATTGTCGTAAGAGCCCAAGATTCCCTTTCATGTGAGCAACCACGTGGTAAGCAACGCTGGTTAAAAGATAATTTTGGTTGTTGGTATGTACAAACTACAGGTATTTGGAAATCTGTTTGGCTAGAAAAGGCGCCTTTACAACGAATCGAATACTTAAAAATGACACCGAATTTGGATGAAGACCTGATAAAAATAAACCTAGAATTAAAAGATACTTCTGTGACTTCCCAAACACCTGATTATTATGTAGAAGCCTATGCCTATTTCAAAGGAGAATTAGTTAGTTACCATAAAAGTTTATTTCGGCATGACTTGGAAGGCTTTTCAATGGACACTCGTTTGAAAGGAAACGCAGATTCTGGTACGCAACCATGGGTACCGGGAGTTCCTAACCTGTATGACTTGACTGTCAGATTGTATGATGACAAAAACAAGCTGCTCGATGAAGTTTTTAGTTATTTTGGCATGCGAAAAATCGAAGTCAAAAATGGACAAGTGCTCTTAAATAATCGGGCTTTATATCAACGACTCATTTTGGATCAGGGCTATTGGCCAGAATCTGGAATGACACCACCGTCTGTTGGTGCTTTAGAAAAAGACCTCGATTTGATCCTTAAAATGGGTTATAACGGCGTACGAAAACATCAGAAAGTGGAGGATGAACGGTTTTTATATCTATGTGACAAAAAAGGGATCCTAGTTTGGTCAGAGATGCCATCGACGTATGTTTTTAATGATAAGGCAATCTTACAATTTACCAATGAGTGGTTACAGATAGTGAAGCAATCTTATAACCACCCTTCGATCATCACCTGGGTACCCTTTAATGAGAGCTGGGGGATCAAAGGCATCCATTCTTTAAGTCAACCACAAAAATTTACCGAGGGCATTTATGCCTTGACCAAAGCTATCGATCCAAATCGACCGGTCATTACCAATGATGGTTGGGAGCATACCGTCTCTGATATCATCACGCTACATGATTATGAAGAGATAGCTGAATTCTTTAATAAACGATATTCAGATGAAATTTTCCCACTTACAGGTACTTCTCATAAAGAAAAGATCGTTAATAATGAAATGCAATTCAATTTAGGCTGGTTTGCTTTTGCTGACGGATATAGTTATAAAAACCAACCGATCATTATCAGTGAGTTTGGTGGTATTGCCTATACGACCACTAAGGAGGGGCAATGGGGCTATGGAAATCAAGTAAGTACCGAAAATGAATTTTTGGAACGTTTTGAAAAAATCCATGAAGCCATCCAGAAAATACCCTATATTTCAGGGTACTGCTATACGCAACTTACTGACGTAGAACAAGAAGTCAACGGTCTAGTGAATACAAAACGCGAACCTAAAGTCGATTTGGACCAAGTAAAAAGAATTAATGAGAGGAGGAGGGATTAAGCAATTATAAATTTATAGAGTGTGGGCATCAATTTTGACTACTTAAGAATAGTCAATAAAAAAATATACTTTTTATGGAGGTTTCAAAATGAAGAAATGGAAGAAAGCTTTATTTAGCTTGACCGTACTGTGTGTTTCAGGAGTGGTATTAAGTTCATGTGGCTCTAACGATGAAGGGACAACAGGCACGGCTAGTTCTGATGGAGGGAAAGAAGGATTTACTTTATTGAGTCCTGATCACAGTGCTGATCATCCTAAAAATAAGGATCTATGGATGTGGCAAGAGTACGAAAAAAAGACGGGTGTTCCTATTACCTGGCAAGAAATGAAAGATGTAAACGAAAAGAAAAACTTGATTTTATCTGAAGAAAAATTACCGGATGCTTTCTATCAAATTTATTGGACTCCAGATGAATTAGTGAAGTATGGGGGACAAGGTCTGTTTCAACCTATTGAAGATCTAATCCCTGAGCATGCTCCGAATTTTCAAAAATTAATGGATGAAAATCCACAAATCCGTAAAAGTATCACGGCCCCTGATGGTCATATTTATTTCTTGCCAGAGTTATCTTTAGACCCAGAAATTGCGGGGTTAACTTTCAGATACTATATTAATAAAAAATGGCTAGATGAGTTGGGTCTTGATAAACCACGTACAACAGAAGAATTAAAAGAGGTCTTGACTGAATTTGTTACGAAAGATCCCAATGGCAATGGCAAAGCGGATGAACAAGGTTGGTATATGAATAGTGGCGAATTACCTAACAGTTTTGAAAAATTATTAATGGCAGCTTATGGAATGGGAACTGGCGGACGGACCGGGATCGAAACATCTGTTTATTATGAAGAAGATGGTTCGCTTCAACTAACATTAAACAGCGATCGTATGAAAGAAGTATGGCAATATGAAGCTGATTTGTTCCAAAATGGACTGATTTCTAAAAATGCCTTTGCCGGCGCTGATCCTGATAAATGGCGTGCCGATGCGGCCAAAGATACGGTTGGTCTTTGGACTTGGGTAAGTCCTGAATTTGCTGGGGGTTCTATCCAAGATAATTATGAACCAATCAACATTATTGCAGGTCCTGATGGAGATAAAAGTTTAGTGATCAATGGACCAGTGGGAACTTCTGGCTTGGTCATTACCAAAGATTGTCAAGATCCTGGAAAACTATTGGAATGGACAGACTATTGGTATAGCCAAGAAGGCTCAGATTTCGGTTATCTTGGAGAAGAAGGAGTTACCTATCATGAGGTCGATGGTAAAAAAGTTTATGTCGACGATATTTTGAATTATGAAAAAGGAGCTCAACTAGGCGCTTATCAATATTTAGATAATGTTTATGCTGGTGGCTATCCCTATCTAAATCCAGCTCAAAAAGATCGTGATATTGCCCAAGGATTAGAACCCGTCCAATATGACGACTTTACAGACGATGTGATGCCTGAAAAGATGTTATCTCAAGTGATGCCTACACCTGAAGAATCTGGAGAACTTTCCACGATCATGACGGACATGGATAATTATGTGGAACAATCCCGGGTGAAATTTGTGACCGGAAAATGGAATTTTACTAGCGATTGGGACAATTATGTCGAACAACTGAAGAAAATCGGCTCTGACCGCTTACTAGAAATCCGTCGCACTCAATATGAACGGTATGACAAACAATGATATAACGCTCAAACTGGGCTGAGTTAGCTACTTCAGCCCAGTTTTATTTGATGGATATTACTGAAAGGAAGCGTAATAGATGACACATAATTTGTTATTTAATTTAAAAAAGTATAAATGGCTTTATATTATGTTGCTAGTACCTATTATATTCGTTATTATCTGGAACTATTGGCCGATGTATGGTGTGGTGATTGCTTTTAAAGACTATTCTCCCGCTTTTGGAATAATGAAAAGTCCCTGGGTAGGGCTGAAACATTTTAAACGCTTTTTTGATTCCTACTTTTTTAAGGAAATTATTTTTAATACCTTACGGGTAAGTATTTACAGTTTACTTATAAGCGTTCCACTACCGATCATTTTAGCTTTGATGTTTAACGAAGTACGTGTGAAATGGTTCAAATCAACGGTTCAAACGATCTCCTATATTCCTAACTTTATTTCTATTGTGGTAGTGATAGGATTGGTTACCTTTTTATTTTCAGAACAAGGATCGATCAATGTCATTCTGGATTCATTAGGCATAAAGTCTGTCGATTTTTTAGGAGATCCTAAATGGTTTCCACATGTTTATGTCTGGTCAGGTGTTTGGCAAGGTGTTGGTTGGGGGACGTTGATCTACACGGCGGCAATGTCTGGGATCCCTCAAGACCAATATGAAGCAGCTTATCTTGAAGGTGCAACTCGTCTGCAATGCATTCGTTATATCACCATACCAGCAATCATGCCGACTATCATTATTTCAACTATTCTTTCAGCTGGTAGTGTTATGTCAGTAGGCTATGAAAAAGCTTATCTGTTACAAAATGCTTCAAACTTAGCGACGTCTGAAGTTTTGGACACCTATACTTATAAGGTAGGTCTTATCAATGGAGAATATAGTTTCTCAGCAGCAGTTGGCTTATTCAACAATGTGATCAACTTCTTTATACTTTTCATTGTTAACAAGATTGCCCAAAAAACCAGTGACAGCAGTTTATGGTAGAAAGGAGTAAAGATTTATGAAAAACAAGCATTATATATCCACAAAATCAGATAAGATTTTTGATGTCATCAATATTACTGTTTTAGTTATCTTGACACTGATCATTTTGTATCCAATTGTTTTTGTCGTGATGGCCTCGTTTAGTGATCCAAATCGAATCTATGAGGTTCCATTTCTGCTTTGGCCAAGAGGATTTAATGTCAGAGGATATACAGAAGTTTTCAAAAATAAAGATATTTTAGTTGGCTTTAAAAATGCGGTCATCTATACCGGGCTTGGTACGCTCATTAGTGTGGCTGTCACTACTTTAGGTGCGTATCCTTTATCTAGGAAAGAATTACCAGGACGTTCTTTCTTTACTTTATTTTTTACGATCACGATGTTTTTTAGTGGTGGTTTGATTCCAACGTACTTAGTAAATCAAAAGTTGGGCATCATTAATAGTATTTGGGTCATGATTTTACCAGGTGCTTTGGGAGTTTACAATATGATCCTGATGCGGACCTACTTCCAACAAAATATTCCTTCTGAATTAGTGGAAAGTGCCTATATCGATGGCGCGAATGACTTACAAATGTTATATAAGGTGGTCTTGCCACTTTCTACACCGATAATCGTAGTGATTGCTATGTTCACTGGTGTAGGCCGTTGGAATTCGTATTTTGATGCCATGATTTATTTACGCGATCGTTCGAAATTCCCATTGCAACTATTCTTACGAGAAATATTGATTCAGGGACAATTTGGGGATGATATGAGTCAAACATTGGTTGGTAGTGCCCAAGCAGAATTATTAGCACTAAAGATGACACTAAAATATAGTGTAGTGATCATTTCAACTGTTCCCGTTTTACTATTTTATCCACTTGTTTCTAAATATTTTGAAAAAGGGATAATGGTCGGCTCAATAAAGGGGTAATAACTAATGGTCAATAAAATTTATGAATTTATAAATCGGATCTACTACTTGATAAAGCTAAATATCCTTTGGCTGTTGTTTACTTTGGCAGGAGGGGTCGTGTTAGGGATAGTTCCCGCGACGATTGCTTTATTTTCTTGCATCCGTAAGCAGATAAGAGACCAAGAAGAAGCACATTTATTTCAACAATATAAACAGTTTTTTAGTGAAAATTTCAGGAGAAGTATTTTATTTAGTTTTGTCATGATGGGACTGGTCTTTGTTTTGATCAGTGAAACTGGCTTACTGTCTAATGGTTCTATTCAGAGTAATCTGTTATTAGAAGTATCGATAAAGGTGACGAGGTTGGTGATTTTAGCAGGGATGGTCATGTTTTTTCCGGTCTTTGTCCATTTCGATGTTCATGGGATCAAGACTTTTACGCAACCATTCCTATTTTTGTTTATTTGTCCAGTACAAACTGTCGCTATCGTACTTATTTTATTGGTGGTAGAATTTCTCTATACCATGAGTCCAGCGCTAGTTTTCTTTATTGGCATTTCGCTCCCGGCTTATGGGATAAGTCTTGTCATGTTGAAAAAATTTAAACATATTGAAGAAAATATTTTATCAACGATTAGTTCTTGATCCAATCAATGAGAATAAAGGAGTTTTGTTATGAATGTGAACGAAATAGACACTCGCCACGCAACAAAAAATTCTTTTGAACTGTCGCGAGGAAATTGCTTTCCGCTAACAGGTCTGCCCTTTGCGATGAATTATTTTTCTATAGAAACACATGATGATGATTGGTGGTTTCAGCCGGAAGCTACACATTACCGTGGTTTTCGGCTCACTCATCAACCAACCATGTGGTCAGGGTCTAAGGGTGACTTTTGTTCAATGCGGATCCTACCTTTTACTAAAAATACCAAAGGACTGCTTGTCGTTCCCTATACGCCAGAAAGTTCTGAGTTTCATCCCAATTATTTGCAGATCTACCAAAGAAATAATCAATTAATCACTAACTTGATTCCTTCTGACTATGGAGCCACTCTTACTATGGATTCTCCGCAAAAAGAAAAGGGATTGATGATCAGTTTTCCCACTAAAGGAGAAATCACTTCAGTAAATGGGACTATTATTAGAGGCTATACTGATCAATTAAGAGCACATCGAAGTCATCCGCTTAGAATGTATTTTACAATAAGGAGTACTGTAGCTATCGTTTCTAGCCGAAAAGACCAGCAGGATGCCATTGAGATAAATTTTGACGATTCTGAAGAAGTAGAACTTAGGATCGGAACTTCTTTTATATCAGAAGAATTTGCCGAAAAGAATCTACCAAAGATATCGTCTGAAGAATCATTGCAAGAGGCTACGGATCGTTGGAATGATAAACTGAATAAAATCGATGTTTATGATCATGATCAAGAAAAAGTAAAAACTTTTTATCATAATATGTATCGCGCTTTTTTGTACCCGCAACGTTTATATGAGTATGATGGAGATCAGCCAATCCATAAAGATATGTATAGTAATCAAATCAAAAACGGCTATTTGTATATGAATAATGGTTTCTGGGATACAGCCAGAACCGTCTATCCATTATTCTCCTTGATCGAGATGGAAGAGTATCCTAAAATTCTCGCTGGGTTTTTAAATAGTTATAAAGAAAGTGGCTTTTTACCTAAGTGGTTATCACCAGAAGATTCTGGAGGAATGCCAGGTAATTTTATTGATGCCGTGATTGCTGATGCAGCAAGTAAGGACATTGGCCTGGAAGAAATGCCAGAGTTTTTGCAAGCCATGACCCATTCTGCCGAAACACAAGAAAAAAATCGTTCGATTGGTCGAGCTTACGCCAAAGAATATAACCAATACGGCTATGTACCAGATGACTTAAATGAATCTGTGAATCATACATTGGATTACAGTTATAGTGATTATTGCATAAGTGTGGTAGCTGCTAAATTAGGGGAAAAAGAGAGTGCTGAAAAGTACCTTAAACAAGCTTATAATTATCGAAATTTATTTTCAGAAAAAGATGGTTTTATGGTTGCCCGAAACCGCGACGGTGTTTTTAAGCAGAATTTTAGCCCTATTTCTTGGGGTGGAGATTATACAGAAGGATCAGCTTGGCAATCCAGTTTTGCGGTGCCACATGATGTAGAAGGATTGATCGAATTGTATGGCGGAAAAGCAGAATTTGAAAAAGTATTGGTTAAACTGGCTAATACTAGACCAGAATATACGGTCGAAGGATACGGTCATATCATCCATGAAATGACGGAAATGGAAGTCAATGGCTTTGGACAAATAAATGTAGGAAATCAACCTAGTTTTCACTTACCTTATTTGTTTACCTATATTCAAAAACCTTATTTTGCTCAACCATTGCTAAAACAGGCTATTTCCCGTTTGTTTCATTCTGGCTGGCAAGGTTATCCTGGTGATGAAGATAATGGCAGTATGTCTACGTGGTATATTTTTAATTCATTGGGATTCTATCCTTTTTGCCCAGGAAGTGGCCAGTATTTGATCGGTATGCCCAATTTTGATCAAGCCATTATTCACTTGTACAATGGTAAAAAGGTAAGGATCGATACTCAGTTCAATGATCCGCAACAACAATTCATAAATAGTGTCAAAGAGTCAGGTCGACCTTATAAAAAGCCATATGTGTCACATCGCGACTTAATGAAGGGGATGTCTTTCGATTTTGAATTAGGTATGGTACCCAATATAAAATGTTTTGATGATTGTCCTCCTTTTTCTATGAGTAACAAGTAAATTTTTGAGAAAAAAGAGCAGACCCCAAAATAGTTGTCTGCTCTTTTCCAATATATATGTTTTAAAACAGGCCTATTCAGTAAATGAAAAAGAGAGGTAAAAAAGTATGACAAAAGTAAAAAGAGCAGCGGCTATTCCATTGATTTTAAGTGATCCATATTTCTCCATATGGTCTTGCAGTGACCATTTAAATGATAGTGATACAAAAAATTGGACGGGGAAGAAACAGCCTATCCGTGGTTATATCACTTTAGAAAATAGCACCTATTGTTTTATGGGCTATGATCCAGTCATTCCTAAAATCCCACAGATAGATCTAGAAGTAACCGCAACCCAAACAAAATATACCTTTGAAAATGATACGATTAAGTTTATGATCACCTTTTCTACTGATTTAGATTTAAATGAGCCACAAAAAATCAGTGAACCAGTGACAGTCATAACGACAAATGTTCAAACCAAAGAAGGCAAGCAGGCCAAAATCACTTTTACCTTTTCAGAAGAAATTTGTCGGGATTCAAAAGAAAAAGAGCGGCTAAATTGGGGTGAAATAAAATCAGAAAAAGACAAAATAGCTTGGATGGGTAAAGCTCGCCAAACGCCGTTAGACTCCTCCGGTGATTTGATCAATATTGATTGGGGCTATTTATATCTGGCTGCAACAACTGATACAAAAATAAAGTATGAAAAAGATCGGGAGCTGCTGATCGCCTCCTTTTTGGCTGATGATCAGGCCGATACCTCTATCTTGGTTGCTTATGATGATGTACATGCTATCAATTATTTTGGTCGACCTACAAATGCCTTGTGGAAGGAAAAATACAACGGGATGTATCCTTTATTACACAACTATTTGTTAGAAGTCGCTGATCGATTACAAGATTGCCAAAAAATCGACGAAAAAATTAGCCAAGACGCTTTAGCTGCCGGGGGAGAAACGTTAGAATTTATTACAGTTTTTAGTTATAGACAATCCATTTGCGCGCATAAATTGATCCGAGATGAAGAAGGAGAAATCATTTTTTTATCAAAAGAATGTAGTTCAAATGGCTGTATAGGTACTGTAGATATTAGTTATCCTTCCGTACCTTTATATTTAGTCTATAATCCAGAATTTATCAAGGGTATGTTGCGACCTATTTATAAATTTGAAGCATTACCAGTATGGGAATTTAACTTTGCTCCTCATGATGTAGGACGTTATCCTTATGCAACCGGGCAAGTATATGGAGAAAATATAATCAGTGGTACAAAAAACTGGTCAAATCGTGGGACACGCGGAACCGTTTTTGACTATTTCCAATTACCTAAAGGGCAAAAAATATATAATGAAGATCAACAAATGCCGATTGAAGAAAGTGGCAATATGTTACTTATGATCTCAGCAACGTACTTGTGTGATGGTGATAAAAAATTTTTTGATGAGCATGTAAAGACGAATATCAAATGGGCTAACTATTTATCTGAATTCGGTCAAGATCCAAATAATCAATTATGTACGGACGATTTTGCTGGACACTTAGCCCATAATTGTAATCTGTCATTAAAAGCGATCACAGCCTTGGGGTTATTTGGCAAAGCTTTAATAAAATCAGGAAAAGAGATCCAAGGAAAGACTTATACCAAAAAAGCGAAAGAAATGGCGAAAATCTGGCAAAAAATGGCTAAATCAGTGGGCGATCATACACCGTTAGCTTTTGATCTTCCGGATAGCTGGAGCATGAAGTATAATATTGTTTGGGATAAATTATTCCAATTAGATCTCTTTTCAGATGATATAATGAAAAAAGAAGTCAATAAATATTTAGCAGAAGAAAAAGAATATGGTATTCCACTAGATGTCAGAGAAACCTATACAAAGGCAGATTGGATCCTTTGGCTTGCCATTTTTGCTGAAAATGACAAAATGAAAGAGCGTATGATCGCTCCAGTGCGGCATTATATAGAAAACACTCCAGATAGAGTGCCTTTTTCAGATTGGTATGATGCTATAACTGCTAAAAAAATGAATTTCATCAATCGTAGTGTTGTTGGAGCAACCTTTATGCCTATTTTAAAAAGTTTATTGGATTCTAAAAACAATCAACATACTAATCGTTGACTAAAGGAGTGTAACATAACTATGCTTTCACAAAAAATCGATACCAGACACGGCACGGCCAATCAACACAGTTTTTCACATGGCAATTGTTTACCTTATACCGGGGTCCCTTTTGCTATGAATTATTTTGCCCCACAAACGACGGATCAAAAGGGAAGTTGGTGGTTTCATCCGGAAGACAGAACGTTTCAGGGTTATCGCTTGACGCATCAACCGAGTCCTTGGATGGGAGATTTTTCTTATCTATTGCTCACCCCCTTCAATGGGATACTATCTGAAAACACCTTATTTCATGCGCAAAGTTCCTATCGACCGGAAGAGAGTAGCTTCCGTCCGACGCATCTCGCGATTCGGCAATTACGCTATGGGATTTCTTCCAGACTTGTTCCGAGCAAATATGGAGCTATTCTCGCCTTTTCTTCTCCTAAAGAAGAAAATGGGCTGTTGCTGACTTTACCAGGACGTTATCAACTGGAACTAAAAGAGGAACAAACGATCATAGGTGAGATCATCAATTTTTCTGGTTCAGAAGATCCAGACTTCACCCTCTATTTCGCTTTGTCATTCGATCATAAGATATCTATGGACAAATCAAAAATAAGTGGTGAAAATGAGAGTATCCCGATCAAGCTCGTAGGATCTGAGCAAACCATCCATCTCGCCACTTCTTTTATTGATAGTGACCAAGCTTTGCTAAATTTAGCGCGTGAATCCGAAAAAACAGTGACAGACTTTTTTAATGATAGTGTGCAAAAATGGGAAGAACATTTACAGCGTATTGAAATAAACCATCATGATGACAAACAAGTCAGCACGTTTTATCACAATTTCTATCGGGCATTTTTATTCCCGCAAACTTTTTACGAATATGATGCAAATGACCAAGCCATCCACTATGACACTTTTTCCAAAAAAGTTCGCAAAGGCAAACTATATACCAACAACGGCTTCTGGGATACCTACAAAACAGTCTATCCTTTGTATTCATTGATTGCTCAAGAAGAGTACAGAGATATGCTCGAAGGCTTTTTAAATAGTTATCGCGAAACGGGCTTTTTACCGAAATGGCTCTCTCCCGATGAACGGAACCTGATGCCAGGGACGTTAGTCGATGCGGTCATTGCCGATGCTGCCGTGAAAGAAATCGCAACAGATTTGATGCCAGAATTTCTAGAAGCGATGGAAAAAGCGGCAACGACTCAAAGCGAAAATCCCAATTATGGACGCCAAGGAACGCTCGACTATTTAAAATATGGTTATGTTCCGGCTAATTACCATGAATCGGTCAACCATACCTTGGATTATACCTACAGTGACTTTTGTATCAGTCAAGTGGCCGCTACTTTAGGCGAAACCGACAAAGCAGCTTTTTATCGCAAACAAGCTTTAAACTATCGTCACCTATTTGATAAAGAGACAAACTTTATGCGAGCAAAAGATACTCAGGGAAACTTCACAGATAACTTTTCTTCCTATCGTTGGGGCAAAGATTATGCAGAAGGGAGTGCTTGGCAGACCACTTTTGGTGCCTACCAAGATATCGGAGGACTTATTGATTTAATGGGCGGAACTGAAAAATTCAATGAAAAAGTCACTGAATTATGCAATCAAGAACCAAACTATGAAGTCGATGGTTATGGCTGCGAGATTCACGAAATGAGTGAAATGGCCGCGCTTGAATATGGTCAATTTGCGATTTCCAATCAGCCGAGTTTCCACTACCCCTATCTATTTAGCTACATCGGGCATCCTGAAAAAGGACAAGCTTTGATCAAGCAAGTTCTGACTTTACAATTTGATGATTCGATAACTGGGTACCCGGGCGATGAAGACAATGGCAGTATGGCCGCATGGTATGTTTTTAATAGCTTAGGCTTTTATCCAGTGACACCAGGATCAGGGCAATATGTCATTGGTATGCCTTTATTTGATCAGGTGATCATACATTTGTCTAATGAAAAAACGTTGACGATCGAAGCTAGCCCAAACCAATCCCAACAACTTTTTGTGGATGAAGTGAAACGTAATGGCGAAGATTATCATAAACTGTATTTTACACATAATGAATTGATGCAAGGTGGGACGATTCAATTTCATTTGGGCATCGTCCCTCATTCACGAAAATACAGTGTTTGTGATCTGCCGTTTTCATTAAGTAACAGCAAAGAAAAATAGTGTCAGATAATTTGTAGACATTACACAAATAAAGGAGAACGCAATGGTTTATAAACAAATTCCAACTTCGGTCCAAAATTTTATGGATGAAATAACAGAAAAATGTGGCTTGGAACATGTTCGATGGGCAGAAAATTTTAAGGCGGCTTTTGCCAATACTTTGTTAACAACGGTCAAACGTCATGAGGATGGCACAACTTTTTTATTGACCGGTGATATTCCAGCGATGTGGTTGCGAGATTCGACAGCGCAAGTACGACCGTATTTGTATTTAGCAAAAAAAGATGCGGATTTAGCTGATATGATCGCGGGTCTGGTAAAGAAACAGTTTTTCTATATCGCTATCGATCCCTATGCCAACGCCTTTAATGAAGCTGAAAATGGCGCCGGCCACCAAACAGATGAAACCGAAATGAATGATTGGATCTGGGAACGTAAATTTGAAATCGATTCGTTGTGCTATCCGATTCAACTAGCTTATCTTTTATATATCAATACCGGTCGTACAGATCAGTTTGACGATCATTTTAAAGTGGGCGTCCAAAAAATATTAGCAGTTTTTGAAACGGAACAAAATCATAAAGAGTCTCCTTACTCCTTTAAACGTCCCGGCGGCTCGCATGATGATAAATCATGGGAAACGGGCTTTGGTTTGGAAGTTGAAAAGACTGGTATGATTTGGTCAGGTTTTCGACCAAGTGACGATCCTTGTCAATATGGTTATCTAGTGCCAAGTAATATGTTCGCTGTTGTGGTCTTAGGTTACCTTGAAACGATTTTTTCAGAGATCTTGGCTGATGCCCACATTGTGGATAAAGCGCGTCAGTTAAAAGAAGCCGTTCAAGCCGGTATCGAAGCACATGGGACTACAAAAAATAAAGCAGGTCAAACCATCTATGCCTATGAAGTTGATGGGAAAGGGAATGTTCTGCTGATGGATGATAGTAATGTACCTAGCTTGATTTCTGCGCCGTATTTAGGCTATTTGGCTACCAATGACGAGAGATATCAAGCGACGCGTAAAACGTTACTAAGTCCTGAAAATCCTTATTATTATGAAGGAAAATATGCCAAGGGAGTGGGCTCACCGCATACACCTGAAAATTATGTCTGGCCGATCGCGATGTCGATCCAAGCCTTGACCAGTGACGATAAGTCAGAGCAAGCCAAAATCCTAGATACCTTAGTGGCGATCGACGCCGATACTCATCTGATGCATGAAGGAATCGATGTCAATGATCCAACCAACTACACGCGTGAATGGTTTTCGTGGGCAAATATGATGTTTTGCGAGTTAGTGATGGATTATTTTGGTTTTCGAATTGAGAAATAAAGTCAATAAAAGATTTTGTTTTGAAAAAAATGAATAATAAAAAAAGGTATTGGTTTATTTTAGTTGTGAGTAGTAAAGCTAATTAAAACAATATCTTTTTTGATGTATAAAACAAAAAATTTTTTTTTAGATAAAAAACAAAAAATACCTTAAAAAAGCGTTGACATAAATTATGTAGCTATGCTAAAATAAATTTATTCAAAAAATAGAAACGTTTCCAGTTTTATCGACTGGAATAATTTGTTGCCAATGTCTATTTTTTTATTATATACTGGAAACGTTTCTAAAATAGGAGATGTTTTCTTTTGACAAACCAATCAACTGTGTCTAAACCGCCAGAATTAAGTAAGGAAGTTTTGAAACAAGCAAGACGCAAGGAGCGTAAACGGCGGGTCATGCGAGATAAGTGGCTATATTTGTTGATGCTACCAGGAATCATTTTGACACTCGTGTTTAAGTATTTTCCTATGTATGGTGCAACGATTGCATTTAAGAATTACAATCCGTTACAAGGTATTTTGAAAAGTCCCTGGATTGGTCTTTATCATTTCAAAGATTTCATTAATTCACCCAATTTTTCGATGTTACTGTCAAATACGTTGAAAGTCAGTGTCTACGGTTTGATTTTGGGATTCTTGCCACCCGTATTGTTGGCATTGGGACTGAATCAATTGTTAAGCGATAAAGCCAAAAAGAAGGTTCAGTTGATATTATACGCTCCAAACTTTATTTCAGTGGTTATCATCGTGGGGATGCTTTTTCTATTTTTATCGGCAAATGGTCCAGTCAATTCGCTCGTTGAAAAGATCAGTGGAAAGCCACTCATGTTCATGTCAAAAGCCAATTATTTCCGACCGATTTATATTCTATCCGGTATTTGGCAAGGAATGGGCTGGTCTTCCATTTTGTATACTGCTACTTTATCTGGAGTCAGTACTGATTTATACGAAGCAGCTAATATAGATGGGGCTAATATTTTTCAAAAAATCATTCACATCGATCTACCTGCTTTGAAGCCTGTGATGATCATTAACTTTATCTTATCGGTAGGAAATATCATGAACGTTGGCTATGAGAAGGCGTATTTGATGCAAACGTCGATGAATATCCAAGCTTCTGAAATCATTTCGACGTATGTCTATAAAGTTGGGTTGCAATCAGGCAACTACTCTTATTCAGCAGCTGTGGGCTTGTTCAATATGGTCATCAACGTGGTCTTACTACTTGGCGTCAACACAATTACTAAAAAACTAAATGATGGGGAAGGACTATAGGGGGTGAAATCATTGAAAAAGAAGAAAAAACAACCAAGTCAACCAGTGAATATGAATTTATATACTGCATTTGATAAACGAATGTTATGGGTCAATCGGATCATTATTGCCTTTTTGGTATTGATTACGATCGTTCCTCTGATATATGTCGTCATTGCTTCGTTTATGGACCCGTCGACATTGATTAGTAAAGGAATCAGCTTTAATCCTAAAGACTGGACCTTACAGGGATATCAACGTGTTTTTGCAGATGATTCGATCATTCGGGGTTTTATTAACTCAATGTTCTATTCCTTTGCTTTTGGATTTTTAACGGTATTTTTTACGATCATTACGGCGTATCCTCTGTCACGTCCTGATTTATATGGGAAAGGGGCGATCATGACTTTCTTTGTGATCACAATGTTTGTCAATGGTGGTTTGATCCCGACATATTTATTGATCAAAGACTTAGGGATGTTGGATACCATTTGGGCATTGATACTTCCTAATGCGCTCAGTGTTTGGAATTTAATCATTGCTCGAACTTACTTTGCTGGTCTGCCACGAGAATTGGCAGAAGCAGCGACGATCGATGGGGCTAATGAAATCCAGATCCTATTCAAAGTCATGTTGCCTTTAGCAAAACCGATCGTCTTTGTTTTATTCTTATATGCTTTTGTTGGTCAATGGAATTCGTATTTTGATGCGATGATTTATTTGAAAGATCCCGACCTCCAACCATTACAATTGGTTTTACGGAATATCTTGATTCAAAATCAACCATCGCAAGATATGGTCGGTGCGAATACCGCTATGGCAGAAATGAAACAATTGGCTGAACTTATTAAATATGCCACGATCGTGATCTCTAGTTTGCCACTGATCGTGATGTATCCATTTTTCCAAAAATATTTTGATAAAGGTGTTTTAGTTGGTTCGGTAAAAGGATAATAAAAAATATAAATTTAGGAGCGGATTTTAATGAAAAAAAGAGCTGTTTTAGTGAGTACCATGCTTTTCTCAACACTAGTATTAGCTGCATGTGGTAAAAACAAAGAGGAAGATGCAAAATCTAGTCCAGATTATGAATTGACTGATGTTTCTCTACCTTTAGATGAGAAAGTGACACTTAAAATGATTTCCCAAAGTGCCGCTTTAGCACCCAATGATCCCAATGATAAATTGGTTTTTCAACGTTTAGAAGAAGATACTAATGTGCATATCGATTGGACCAACTACAACGCCGATTTTGCTGAAAAACGAAATCTAGACATTGCTAGTGGCGATCTTCCTGATGCGATTTTTAACGCCGGGGCTAGCGACTATGATCTGCTTTCTTGGGCAGAAACTGGTGTGATCGTACCTTTAGAAGATTTGATCGATGATTATATGCCAAACTTACAAAAAGTTTTGGAAGAACGACCTGAGTATAGAGATATGCTGACAGCTCCAGATGGCCATATTTATTCTTTCCCTTGGATAGAAGAATTGGGTGCCGGCAAAGAATCGATCCATACTGTCAACGATATGGCTTGGATCAATGTAGAATGGCTTGACAAATTAGGCCTAAAAATGCCAGAAACGACGGATGAATTGCTGACAGTCTTGGAAGCTTTCAAAACACAAGATCCAAATGGTAACGGCGAAGCGGATGAAATTCCGTTTAGTTTTATCAATAATGGCGGTAACGAAGATCTGAAGCTCTTGTTTGGTGCTTTTGGTGAAGGCGATAATGACGATCATACGGTTGTCGACGATGACGGGAACGTGATTTTTACAGCGGACAAGGAAGGCTATAAAGAGGCTATCAAGTATTTCCATGAAATGTGGGACAAAGGCTTGATCGATACAGAAAGTTTTGAACAAGATTGGAATACCTATGTTGCTAAAGGGAAAGAACAAAAATATGGTGTTTACTTTACTTGGGATAAAATGAATATTACCGGAGACAATGATCAGTATGATGTCTTGCCTGTGTTGGTTGGACCAAGTGGTGAAAAACACGTGACTCGTACCAACGGCTTAGGTTTCTCACGTGACCGTTTTGTGATCACTAGTGCCAATAAAAACCTTGAACTAACTGCGAAATGGGTCGACAAAATGTATGAACCTTTACAATCTGTTCAAAACAATTGGGGAACATACGGCGATACGGAACAAGCTAATATTTTTGAATTAGACGGTGATATGTTGAAACACTTGCCACTAGACGGTACTGCACCAGGGGAACTGCGCCAAAAGACTGAAGCAGCAGGACCGTTAGCTATTTTGGATGATTACTATGGGACTGTGACGACTATGCCTGATGATGCGAAATGGCGGTTAGATTTGATGCATGAATATTATCTTCCATATATCACTGATGAAAATAATTATCCTAAAGTATTTTTAGATAAAAAAGAATCTGATCGTATAAACAAAATCGAAACGGATATGTGGGATTATATCTATTTGAAACGAGCTGAATGGATCACAAACGGCGGTATCGATGACGAGTGGGATGACTACTTAGCTGAATTAGATCGGGTCGGCGTCGATGAATGGCTTCAGATCAAACAAGATGGTTACGATAGATTTGCAAAGGGGACAGAGTGAATTTGACTGAAAAAGAAACGTTGTTAGAACAAGCAAACCGCTATATTACTGAGAATAAAGCAAAAGTTGTTGCTGATTATCGCCATCACTATCATGTGATGGCGCCGATCGGCTGGATCAATGATCCCAATGGATTTGTTTTTTATAAAGGAGAGTACCATTTATTTTATCAATATTATCCTTATGACAGTAATTGGGGACCCATGCATTGGGGACATGTGAAATCAAAGGATCTGCTCCACTGGGAAGACTTGCCGATCGCTTTAGCTCCAGATCAAGACTATGATAAAAGTGGCTGCTTTTCAGGAAGTGCTATCGAAAAGGATGGTCACTTGTATTTAATGTATACGGGCCATGTGGAAGAAAATGGAGTAGTTTACCAAAGACAATGTATAGCTGTATCTGAAGATGGTATTCATTTTGAAAAAAGTGATCAAAATCCTGTGATCGGCGAAAAATTGCTAGGTGAACATGGTTCGATCCATGACTTTCGTGATCCCAAAGTTTTCCGCCATGGCGATACTTATTTTTCCGTTGTGGCTACTAAAAGTGCAGCTGATCATGGCAAGATCTTACTTTTTTCTTCTAAAGACTTGATTGAATGGTCGTTTTATTCGGTAATGTTAGAAGGCAATGACAGTCAAGGCATCATGTGGGAATGTCCTGACTTTTTCCGACTTGATGGTAAAGATGTTTTGATCATGTCACCGATTCAAATCCCTAAACGTGGCCATGAATTTCATAATATCAGCTCCACGATTGCATATATCGGTACGATGGATTGGTCGACGGGAAAATTTCAAGTTGAAAATGATCATGAAATCGATGGCGGCTTAGATTTTTATGCC
Source organism: Tetragenococcus sp. (assembly GCA_041859945.1). Classification (GTDB taxonomy): domain Bacteria; phylum Bacillota; class Bacilli; order Lactobacillales; family Enterococcaceae; genus Tetragenococcus. The sequence goes on along the minus strand of JBFLGC010000001.1, from coordinate 64,060 downwards.
CCGCAAACACTAGAAGATGACCAAGGACGACGGATCATGATTGCTTGGATGCAGATGTGGGACCGAACGAGGCCCCCCCACGATTTGGGCCATAACTGGTCTGGAGCGATGACTCTGCCACGGCAGTTGCACGTAAAAAATCAGTGTTTGACTCAAGTTCCAGTCTCCTTTGTTTATGAAAACATGGTGAACGAAAAAGAATTGCATCATTTAGTGCTCAAAGATGATCCCTATTGTTTGACTCAAGATCTTGGCGATAATGTGGTCATCGAGCTAGAAGCAGATTTTTCTGACGGTGCCAGTTTAGCAATTCAAGTGGCAAAAAATGAAATGGCTGCACTAAAAATCATTTATAATAAAGCCAAGCAATTACTTACGATCAGTAGGGAAAATGTGGGACATTTGATCTGCGGTAATGAAGAGCCACAGCTTGTAGCTCGTTCGATGGATGTACGTTTGATCGATGGAAAACTGAAACTTGAAATGTTCCGTGATACTAGCTCTTTAGAATTGTTTGTCAATGATAAGCAGACTATGACAATAACTTTTTACGAAATCGCAAAAGGAAAAGAAGTATCGCTGCACAGTGAAGGCAAAGTGGTAATAACGGAACTAAAAATGAGCCATCTAACCGTTTGAAATGAAAGTTTTAGGTAGAATAATGCTAGAATTTTAATTTATTCTTCGTTATACTGTTTCTAATAAGCGATGGAGGATGAATGCGATGAAAGCTACGATGAAAGATGTTGCTAAATTGGCTGGTGTAGGTGTTGGTACGGTATCTCGGGTCTTAAATGATGGACCTGTGAAAGATAAAACAAGAAAAAAAGTGGAACAAGCGATCGAAGAGTTGGATTATCAACCAAATTATTATGCTCGTGGTCTAAAAACCAATCGTACCTATACCATTGCCTTGATCATCCCTAATGTCTGGCATCCTTTTTTTTCAGAATTTGCTTTTTATGTAGAAACTAGTTTAGCCAAACAGCATTATAAACTTTATCTATGTAATTCAAGTGGAGATGCTGAGAAGGAAAAAGAATATATCCAAATGGTCACGCAAAATAAAGTGGATGGAATCATCGGGATTACTTATTCAGATATCGATGAGTATGTTTCTAGTCAATTACCTTTTGTCAGCATCGATCGCTATTTTACCGAAGATGTTATTTATGTTACAGCTGATAATGAAGCAGGAGGCCGATTAGCTGTTAAGGAACTGCTGAAACGTGGGTGCCAACACCTAGCTTATATTGGCGGTTATCAAGAAACTCCGAATGAAACTAGGAATCGTCGTAAATCTTTTGAAAAAGTTTGTCAAAAGAATCAGATCGATTATCATGTTTTAGACTTGTTGGAACCATTGGAAAATATGCCAGAAAAACTACATGCTTTTTTAACTGAATATGCAGAGATCGATGGAATCTTTACTATCAATGATTCTATGGCGATCGATGTTTGTAAGGTGCTGCAAGAAAGTGGTAGAAAAGTACCAGAAGAAGTTCAAGTCATCGGTTTTGATGGTCAACGTTTAAAAGAGGACGCACCTTATTTAGTTTCTACGATCGTTCAACCGGTTCAACAAATGGCTGAGCAAGCGGTCAATTTGTTGATTGAAGTTATTAACGATAAAAAGGTAGAAAAACGAACGGTATTGCCAGTTTTCTTTGGTGATGGCGGTACAACAAAAGACATCTGAGAGAGATGTCTTTTGTTGTCAATAGGAAGGAGTAGAATGTGACAAAGAAAATCATCGTTGCCCTTGCGTCTCTTTTATTAATTATAGCAGGAGGCATTTTTTACATGAGACAACAAAAAGAAGAGATCATCGCAATCTATCCCAAAACAGAAACAGGCTTTGTGGGTGATCCAATGTCTTACTTTGACGGAGAAAATTTTCAGATCTATTATTTAGAAGATCTTCGTGATGGACAGATCGGGTTCCATCCATTTAGTTTAATAAAAACCAATGATTTTTATCATTATGAAAATATTGGCGAGGTACTTCCTTTTGTAAATGAAGTGGATAGTCCAGAACGCGCCTTGGGTACTGGTTCAGTCATTCGAGATGAGCGAGGTCTGTATCATGCATTTTATACGGGGCATAATGATGAGCTAACGCCTAAAGAGATAATTTTGCATGCTACTAGTAAAGATGGAGAAAAATGGCAAAAGTTTCCTGAAGAAGGCTTTTTTGCTAGCAATAACTATGAAAAAAATGATTTTCGTGATCCCTATGTTTTTTGGAATGACGAGAAGCAGCAATACTGGATGTTGATCACTACTAGAGCAAACGGAATAGGTGTGATCGCCAAGTATACTTCAGCAGATCTCACCAATTGGCAGGATGAAGGTATCTTTTTCCAAAATGATTTAGGTAATGATGCCAATCTTGAGTGTCCCTCGCTTGTTTACTTTGAAGGGAAGTGGATTTTGGCCTTTTCAGACCAATGGAATCAACGAGTGGTGCATTATCGATGGGCCGAAAGTAGTCAAGGACCATTTGAAAAAAGTGTTGATTTGGGACAAGATGCCCTTGATGGTGCTGGTTTTTATGCTGGACGTTTAGTGTCCGATGCTGATCATTTGTATGTGGTCGGTTGGATCCCGACAAAAGAGCAACATGATGATCGCTTTGGCTATAATTGGGCAGGAAATCTAGCGGTCCACGAATTACAGTTATCAAATGAAAATGTAAAGGTCGCGCTTCCTACTAGTATCAACACAAAAAATTTTGTTGAAAAACTACCTGAATTGACGCTTTCAGAAGGTGAAAGTTATACATTTGATGAAGTTTCTCAAGTAGTCATTCAGGGAAATATCGAATTGAAGGATGAAAATAGCAAAATCATTCTAGAACTTTCAGACGGAAATACTATTTTACTTGATTTTGCAGCACAATCGATGAGTTATTATAATACATCTGTGGATCATTTTGAAAAATCTCGACCACTTAGTCAAAATTCACTGAATATCAATGGCAAAGTTCCTTTAAAAATCGTCAAAGAAGAGGCCATTGTAGTGGTTTATTGTGGCGACAAAGCCTTATCTAATCGTATTTATAAAAGTAAAAATCAGCCTATCACGCTAAAAGTTATCCAAGGCTCAGTCACTTTTTCTGGTGAACTTTGAATTTCGGCAATTTTTCCATGTTCTAAGTGCAATTTAATGGTAAAATAGGCATGAGAACAAACAAAAAGAAAGAAGGTCAATACATGTTATTTGGATCCATTGAAGCAGGGGGTACGAAGTTTGTTTGTGCGATAGGAAATGAGCAGGGGGAGATCTTAGAGCGGGTCAGTTATCCGACAACCGTTCCAGAAGAAACAATGACAGCGGTGCTTGCCTTTTTTGAAGCGTATCGTGCCGATTTGAAAGCGATCGGTGTCGGTTCGTTTGGTCCCATCGATATCCATCTGGATTCGGCAACTTATGGCTATATCACCTCGACGCCAAAACTTGCTTGGCAAAATTTTGATTTTGTGGGAACTTTGAAGCAACATTTCGATCTCCCGGTGGCTTGGACGACGGATGTCAATGCGGCCGCTTATGGAGAATATGTTTATGGTAGTGGCAAAGGCTTGTCAAGCGTAGTTTACTTTACTATCGGTACGGGTGTCGGTGGGGGTGCTTTACAAGATGGCCGCTTTGTGGAAGGCTTTAGTCATCCGGAAATGGGCCACATGTTAGTTGTGCCCAATCCAGCCGACCAAGATTTTGAAGGGGCCTGTCCTTTCCACGGCAATCATTGTTTAGAAGGCATGGCAGCCGGTCCTGCCATCGAAAAGCGCACTGGTCGCAAGGGTCAAGATATTGCCTCCGATGATCCATTTTGGGAGATCGAAGCTGACTATATCGCGCAATGTGCTTATAACACGACGTTGATGTTGTCACCAGACGTGATCATTTTTGGTGGGGGCGTCATGAAACAACGGCATATGATGAAACGCGTGCATGAAGCTTTTGCTAAAAAAATAAATGGTTATGTAAAGACGCCAGACCTCGATCAATATATCGTTACCCCGACTTTGGAAGACAATGCGGCGACTTTGGGTTGCTTGGCTTTGGCACGCGAAGCTGAATTGCACGCGCATTAAACAAACAGGTGAAAAATGAGTATTTATCTTGAGATACCAAAACTAAGTAAGCAATTTCCTTATCGCATGTTCTCAAATGACGGCATGACGATCGTGTATCCGCACTGGCATAAAGAGGTGGAGATCATTTATGCCAATCGTGGTAAGGTCAATATTGGCTTGAACCAACAGATCATCGAGCTTGAAGAAGGCGAGGTCATCTATTTTGCCAGTGGGGAACCGCATTATTTTTTGGGGTCACCGGATAGTGAGCGCTATGTTTATCAGTTTGATTTAAAGCTGTTTGACGAGCTTTTTTTGCGGACGAAAGAAGAGCCGCTACTCACTTTGCTGGCTAGTGGCGAGCATTGGAGTCGCTTTTGGCCAAAAGAGTTGCAAGCGAGTGTGACCGCCCTTTTGTTGGAATTACATGACTTGAAAGCTGAGCATCCAGCGGGGGAAAACTATTTGATTTTAAGCTGTTTGTATCGCTTGATCGGACAGTGGTATCAGAAGTTGCCACAAAAAGAAGCGAGTCAGGTCAAGGAGACCGCACCGGCGCTCCAACAAAAGGAAACCTTGAGCCGTTTGGATAAAATTTTTGACTATATCGAAGCGCATTACCAAGAAGTGATCACGGTCGACAAAGTGGCCCACTTTATCGGTTTTAGTCCCTATTATTTTACCCATTTCTTTAAGAAGAACACGGGGCAGACCTTTATGCAATTTTTGACGGAATATCGTTTGAATCAAGCCAAATTTATTTTGGCCAATGAAAAATTGCCTATGGCTGAAGTGGCGGAAAAGGCGGGCTTTGCGAGTGTCAAAACTTTTCATCATGTCTTTAAAGAAGCCGTGGGTCAGTCACCTTTACAATATCAGAAAAGTTTGCTCGATCCTGCTTAATAAGTATTAAAAAAGGTCCTTACGAAAAATCGTGAGGACCGTTTGCTTTCATTTAGAAATCATAGTAAAAGAGCACATCCTCTTTACCAGCTTGAGTGGTATGGGTATAGATTTTGGTATCTAAGCCACCGATTTCAAAGCCAAAGGAAAGATAAAACAAACAAGCAGCGACATTATTACTCTGGCCGATTGTAGTAAGTCCCTGATAGTCCTCGTCTTTGGCAAGCACACAAGCTTTTTCTAAGAGTTTAGTGGCCAGATGTTGGTGACGGTACTGACTAGCTATCTTGAGATCGCTGAGATACAAATAGTGAAAAGGTTGATTTTCAAAAATGGCCAATCCAACTGCTTGGTCCTTGTCAAAAGCCCCTATTGCAAAACCCTGCTTGTCGATTACGGCTAACGCATAGTTTTCTTCGGGAAAAGTTTGCGACTGGATTTGTTCTTTAGGCCAAGGACAGACTTGATACTGCCATTTTTCGGTCGTTTTTGTAACAGAAAGTGTCGCAAATAAGGTAAAAGGTTCGTTTTTTAAAGCAAGTGCTTGCTGATTGGCAGAGGTGATGCGGGCGATTTTGATCAAGAGACACACGACCAATCATCGATGGTTTTCCCTTGAGCGTCTTTTAAAACCAGCCAACTGTTGGTGCCGCCAAAATACAAGAACAAGCCGATTTCATTGACACTTTTCAAAAGGATATCTTCAGTCGTGCGAAAATCTTGGATCTTGTCCGCTTGCTCTTGGCGTAGTTGCAAACCCATACGTGCCCCCAAGCCAACCGAGCCGTCTTTGTTCAACTCGTAAGTCTCGCGCAGTTTAGCGCCTTTTTTGAGGCAAAATTCATTACGCTTTTGCCAAATCACGGTGGCTTTGGCTTCAAAGTCAGCCACAAAAAATTCGATGTCACTGAAATTTTTTTGGAAACGATGCTGAGTTTTGGCGGGACGTTTTGCCGCTGGGGAAGAAATGCCGAATTTTTCAAGAATCAACTGACAATCGTTGACAAACTTTTGACCAGTTGGAATCCCTGTTTCTTGGTGGTTAAAAGCCGCCAAAACAATCGCAGGATCTAAATTTCGGGGCAGATCGATCCGGATGTGAAAGCCTTCTGTGGCTGGTTTTAGCTGTTTATTTTTGTAGGTCAAATACAAGGTATTCGGATTTGCTTGGACCACTTTTTGTTCCGTGTTAAAAATCGTGAGCGTACTTTTTTCATCAAGTAAATAGACCATTACTTTTTCTTTACTAAAAGTGACCTTAGTCTGGATCATGGGAAGACCTCCTTTTTTTGAATTTTAGCATAAAAGCATTGTTTTCGACAATCAATTTGTAATAGTTGCCAAGGCTTGGCGACAATAGTACACTTAAGAGGAAAAGGAGGAATGTTTCAATGAAAACGATTGAGTTGAATACAGGCATCAAGATCCCTGTCGTCGGTAGTGGTACGAACACTTTTGGCAAAGTGGAACGTGACTATATGGGGGCAATCAATAATGACACGACCGAACTGCTAGATGCGATCGATGTTGGTTATCGGCATTTTGACACGGCTATTTCTTATCGGAATGAGGCTGTGGTAGGCAAGGCGATAGTGGAAAGCGGTCATGATCGGAATGATTTTTTCCTAACGTCTAAAATCCCTGGTGAACCGGCCTATACCAAGAGTGTCGATGCGGTCAAAAAAGGCGTCGAAAGTAGTTTACAAGCCCTCGGGACAGATCACATCGATCTGTATTTGATCCACCATCCTTGGGAAGACTTAGCTGAAGTCGTCGCCGTTTGGCAAGTATTGGAAGATTATGTGGATCAAGGCATTTTGAAGGCAATCGGTGTGTCGAATTTTCAGGAAACCGAGCTGACTTATCTATTGGAACATTCTCGGATCAAGCCTGCTGTCAACCAAATCGAGTCTCATCCTGGTAAATGGCAAGACGAATTGATTGCTTTTTCAAAAAGTCATGATGTGGTCCCAGAAGCTTGGAGTCCCTTGAAGTCAGATGAAATCGCCAAGAAAGTTTTGACTGATATTGGCCGTGCCCATGGAAAAACGTGGGCCCAAGTCATTTTGAATTATCAAGTGGATCGTGGCGTTATTGTCATTCCCAAATCGCACAACAAAGAACGGCAACAACAAAATCTGGATATCTTTGATTTTACTTTGACAGAAGAAGAAAAACGCAAAATTGCCAGTCTATAATCATAAAGCAGCCACTCATAAAAGGTGGCTGTTTTTTATTATGCTTATGTTTCGATGAAGTGATCTAAGTTTTGGAGAGAAAGGACATATGTCGGGCTGAAGTGATCCAAGTATTAAAAAGAAAGGACATATGATGCGTTGAAATGTTTAAAAAGGAAAAGATGACTATTGATTTCTTAAGTGGGAATGGAAGACTGGATTTTGTGAACATTGTTCTAGCAATTTTGCAAAAGCTATGTTCAAATAGACGTGCTTAGGTTATCATAAGGGTATCTCAGTATCAAAAAGGAGAAAGTGATGACGATCAAAGCAATTGCCATGGATATGGATGGTACGCTATTAAATGATGAAAAACAGATAACACCTAAAACAAAAGCGGCGCTCATGGCGGCGCAAAAGCAAGGAATCAAAGTAATCTTGGCTTCGGGACGACCGACGCCAGGTTTAAAGGGTCATGCCAAAGAATTGGAGCTAGAGCAACATCACGGCTTGTTGCTATCTTTCAATGGGGCGCATGTCATGGATGCGACATCGCAAGCAGTTTTATTTGAGCAACCGATGGAAATCGCCGATGCGCAAGCGATTTTGGAACATTTGAAACAATTTACGGTCAAGCCGATGATTTGTCGCGGTGACTATATGTTTGTCAATGATGTCTATGATAATGTGGTCCATTTGCCAGAGCAAAATTTAAACATCATCGCCTATGAAGCGGGTATCTGCGGATTTAAGTTGTGCGAAATCGATGACTTAGCGGCTTTTGCCGATTTTCCTTTATATAAGATCTTGACGGCGGGCGATCCTGACTATTTGGCGCAACATCAAGCAGCGATCTATGGTCCTTTTAAAGAGCGGGTCAGTGGCTTGTTTTCCGATGCGTTTTATTTTGAATTTACCGATAAGGGCATCACGAAAGGCAATGCTTTGGCGCAAGCTTTACCAAAACTTGGTATCAAACCCGAAGAAGTGATTGCTTTTGGGGATGGGCAAAATGATCAGTCGATGTTGGCTTATGCCAGGGTCGGTGTGGCGATGGGCAATGCCAAACCGGAAGTGAAGGCAATGGCCGATGAAGTGACCTTGACCAACAATGAGGATGGGATTGCGGTCACTTTAGAAAAATATTTGTAGAATGGAGCACGTTAGAAAGATAACGTGCTTTTTTTTGCTGAAAGTTTTTGTTTCTGTTAAACTGAAGAAAAGTATTTTCAAAGGAGTGGGAGTGAAAAAATGATCGAATTTGCAGAAGTGTCCAAAATTTACGGGAAAAAGGTAGCACTAGACAAACTTTCGTTACAAATCGAACAAGGCAAGATCTTTGGCTTTCTGGGCCATAACGGGGCCGGAAAATCGACCACGATCAAGAGTCTGGTGAGTGTGATCGAACCGACGAGCGGAACGATTACCGTCGATGGGAGCAAGCTTAGTGAGCATCGCACTGAAATCAAGCAAAAAATCGGTTATGTACCGGATGCTCCCGATTTGTTTTTGCAGTTGACAGCGGGTGAATATTGGGATCTGATCGCGGCTGCTTACAGTATCGCAGAAGAAGAAAAAAATCAGCAGATCACAACTTTAGGGGATTTATTCGAAATGACCGCTCACAAAGACGAAATGATCATCAGTTTTTCGCATGGGATGCGGCAAAAGACGATCGTGATCGGGGCTTTGTTATCGGATCCCGATATTTGGGTCTTGGACGAACCTTTGCAAGGTTTAGATCCACAAGCGGCTTATGATTTGAAGGAAATGATGCGGCAACATGCTAAAAAAGGCAAAACGGTGATTTTTTCGACACATACTTTAGATACCGCCCAACAGCTTTGCGATGAACTGGCGATATTAAAGCAAGGAGAGCTGATCTACAATGGCTCAGTCGCAGCTTTGTTAGCCCAAAATCCTGAGGAATCGCTAGAAACGATCTATCTGAAAATGGTGGGACGTCCGCAAGAAAAGGGAAGTGAAGGCCATGAATAAACGTCAGTTGCAGGCACTCGTTGCTGTCAATTTGCTCTATGTCAATCCGCAAACGACGAATAACGCGCGTAAGAAAGGTCGCACGGGGGCCAAGCTATCCCGTTATTTGATCAACCAATATCTGTTGAGCGGTGTTTTGTTTCTGGTGATTTATGGATTGACCATGGTACTTATGGATTTTAGTCAAATGCCCGGTTTTTTTACCTATTACGTAGCCCTCTTTGGGATCCTCGGTTTTTCACAAGGAATTTCGGTGATCTACAATGTTTTTTTCGAAAATCAGGATGTCAGTTGGTATTTGCCCCTGCCCTTTGCGCAAGCCGAAATTTTTAGCGCCAAGTTTCTGGTGATTGCTATGACGATCGTACCTTTTGTTCTTCCCATGTTGGTTTTACTGATCTTGACGAGTTTTCGTAGCGGCGTCTTTCTACCTTGGGCGATTTTTAGTGCTTTGCTTTTGTTTGGCCTTTTTTTGATTCTGATTTTTTGCGTTTGTAGTGGTATCGTTTTTGGGATGACGCGCACGAAACTCTTTAAAAAACACAAAAAAGGTGTGACCAGCCTGCTTTTAGTTTTATCGATGGTGGTTTCTGTCGGTGGGATCTTGATCATGAGTTTTCAACAACCGCCAGCTGGAGCACAAAATTTTGACCGCAGTACGATCAGCTTTTTGCTACCATTTTTTTATGCAGCCGCACAACCTTTTAGTAAATATGGCTTACTCAGTTTAGCGGGACTACTTCTTTTGAGCCTAGCTTGTATAGCCCTGATCGGTAAAACCTTAGTGCCAAGATTTCTGGAACAATTGCTTAGTGTCTCATCTATTCCGGTCGGCAATCGTAAACACAAAAAACATCAGAGCCTGCATCAGTTGCTTCGAAATTATAATTCGCAATTAGTACGTGAGCCGACCTTGATCATGCAAGTCTTTTCGAGTTCTCTGATCATGCCGATCACCTTTTTGATCAGTTTTTCATTTTCAAGTGAACTAGATATGCGCCATATTTCGCCGCAATTTTCAGGCTTGGCCTTTTTTATCGGTGTTGCTGTGGCGGCACTTATTACCACGCCCATGTCTTTTATTGCCATTCTGATTTCTTTGGATAAGGAAAATTTTGCCTTTGTCCGATCCTTACCGATCGCGATGCGTACCTATCTCAAAGAAAAATTTAACTTTGCCTTACAGATCCAGATCATTTTGGTCCTAAGCTTAGTCTTATTAGCAGGTCTTGTTTGGCACTTGCCTTGGTATCTGCTCGTGGCGGCGTTTTTGGGTGGTAGCATAGCCAGTTATTTACTGGGACTGCGGTATTTTTCCCGCGACTATCGTTTGCTGGAACTTCATTGGACCGACTATAACCAACTCTACAACCGCGGATCTGGTCGCTGGGGCACGGTCTTTCTGATGTTTGGGGTCATGATCTTAGGCGGGATTTTGCTGACCGTTTATGGCTTTGCAGAAGTAGCTCTGTCGTTTTGGATGCTGGACCTCCCGCTTTTTATCTTTTTTGCTTTGGTGGCTTTCTTTTCGATCCGTCATTATCAAAAAAGTTTTTGGGAAAAAGTTTAAAAAAAGAGTGGTGCGATTACTCGCATCACTCTTTTTCATCGTGGTCCTCTGCTACAGGGAGTTGGTTTTCCAAATCGGTCCGCACGATCAACACGTCGCAAGGAGCATTTCTGATGACATACTCGGAAACAGAACCGATAAATAAGCGTTCGACCGCATTTAGGCCAGTTGCCCCCAGCATGATCAGGTCGACTTCTTTTTCGGCCGGGATCGATTTGGCGATGATACTCTTTGGTGAACCATATTCAATGACTGTGTCAACTTGCTTCACACCATCTTCTTTGGCTAGATCAGCGTATTCTTTTAACGACTGCTTCGCCATTTCTGTCGCTTGTTCCGCCATCATCGTGTCAAAAGAGCCTACCGTTTGAAAAACACGCGTATCAATCACATGCGCCAGCAAAAGTTCCGCTTGATTTCTTAATGCCACATTCACTGCTTTTTTAAAAGCCAATTCGGCCTCTTCAGAACCATCGACGGCAACCATGATTTTTTTGTATTGTTGTAACATGCGATTCCCTCCTCTTCTTATATCTATTATACTTCTTTTTGAAGAGAATGGGAAAAATTCTGTTATTTGACTTTCATTTTTTGCGAAAGGATGAGACTAAAGACTCCTGAAATAAGCAACATGATGATCAAAAAAATCAGGGCAATAGAGCGCTTATTCATAAAGCCGACCACGAAACTTACAAGTGCCAAAAAGAGGTGTACATAACCGAAACTTTTCAAAAAAATGCTATTTCCTGGCGTTTCTTTGATCATAGTGAAAAAGATACTTTGTTTGAAAACGAGGGCGATCCCTAAGACAAGTAAAGCTATGGCAACGATCGATAAGGAAAGTGGAATCATTTTTTTCTCCTTTGTTTTAAATTCAAATGATTTTATATTTTTTAGAGAACTGATACAATAATTTTAAGAAATCTAACGGCAAAGTGCAAGTATTTATGAAAGGATGTGCTCAATGAAAAAATTTGAAACATTTGGAAAAGTCGTGGGAGTAGCTATTGATTTAATGCTCGCCTTATTGATCGGTGTGGTACTGATCGCTATGGCAGAATCGATCTATCATATTTTTGTCAGCGTGGTGCCACTGTCTTCATTGAATGATCTTTACATCGTTATCGAGGAAATTGCCACCTGGTTCATTTTACTCGAGATCATTTTGATGCTTCTGCGCTATGTGCAAGAAGGTCATCACGTGCCGGTCCGTTATCTATTGTTGATTGGGATCACGGCGATTTCGCGTAAATTATTATTAGAACACGGCGAAGGCAAAGAGGCCTTGTTACTGGCTTTGGCGATTTTAGTTCTCGTCATCAATCTTATTTTGCTCGAACGAGTGCGGTCTTTTCATGCTCATCATGACGGTCCCGAAGAACATGACTAAAGAAAAAGCTTCTTATCCAAACGATAAGAAGCTGTTTTTTAAAAAAACGGTACTGTCCGTAGATGCCGTTAATCGTCCCGGAGTATTGATCCCGCAAAGACAAGCAGGTGGGTTCCACGGTCATAGTATCGAACTACCAAATGAAAAGGCGTGTTACCAACTACGACACCGGACGGATCCCAATATATCAATAAAAATGTTCGGTCAACACTAAAATAGGACAACGCGCACATCACAGATTTCCCACCTTCATAGTAGCACAAGTAAAAAGATCATGCAATAGGAAAGCGTTCACTGAGAAGGGACCAAGTAAGGGTACAAACGGATGCGATATGTGACTAATGATTTTTAAAGGCAATTAAATTTGTTTACGAAAATTGCCAATATGGCGGAAGGATCAGATTTGTTCCTCTATATCTAGTACTTGTGGCGAGTAATCAGTTTTTCTTCCGCCACTCTTTTAGTTGCTTTAGGCGTTGCCCCATAGCATGTTCATATTTACCCGATTCTTTTGGCTGGTAATAAGTCACATTTTTTAACTTATCCGGCAAATACTGTTGATCGACCCAACTGGCTGGATAGTCGTGGGGGTATTTATAATCATTGCCACGATTCAATTTCTCAGCGCCTTTATAATGGCTGTCCCGCAAATGATCGGGAACGTTTCCTGCTTTGCCTGCCCGAATATCAGAAAGAGCCGCATCCATCGCTGAAATGGCTGAATTTGACTTGGGTGAAAGACACAGGTCGATCACTGTTTCTGCTAGTGGGATGCGGGCTTCTGGGAAACCTAATTTTTCCGCAGCTTGCACTGCCGTGACCGCGCGAGCGCAGGCAGAAGGATTGCCTAAGCCGATATCCTCATAAGCAATCACCAAAAGTCTGCGGCAGATGCTGGGCAAATCACCTGCTTCGACGAGCCGGCCTAAATAATGTAGTGCCGCATCAACGTCGCTACCACGGATCGATTTTTGGAAAGCGGAGATCACATCGTAATGGGCATCGCCATCTTTATCATGTGTCAGAGCTTTTTTCTGGATACATTCTTCAATAATCTCTAAAGTCAGATGAATGGTACCAGCTTCTGTTGCCGGAGTGGATTTGACGGCCAACTCAAGGCCATTTAGGGTGCTACGCAAATCGCCATTAGTGGCGCGGGCCAGATGTTGTTTGGCATTGGTATCGATTTGGACCGACTCAATTCCCAAGCCACGCTCTTTATCAGCCAAGGCACGGTCGATTGCCGTTAGGATATCTGTTTCTTCAAGTGGTTTGACTTCAAAGATCTGCGTTCGACTGCGGATGGCTGGATTAATCGTGATATAAGGGTTTTCCGTCGTGGCCCCGATCAGGATTATCTTGCCACTTTCTAAATGGGGCAAAAGAAAATCTTGCTTGGTCTTATCAAGGCGATGGACTTCATCCAATAATAAGATCACCGTGCCACTCATTTTTGCTTCTTCAGCAACGATCTGTAAATCTTTTTTAGTGTCAGTCGCGGCGTTCAACATCCGAAAAGCATAGCGGGTCGAGCCGGCGATCGCGCTCGCAATGCTCGTTTTGCCTGTGCCAGGAGGTCCATATAAAATCATGGAAGATAGCATTTTGGCTGTGACCATCCGACTAATAATCTTTCCCTTACCGACTAAGTGTTGTTGACCGACGACTTCTTCCAAATGACGCGGCCGCATCCTGTAAGCCAATGGTTGTTGCATAAAAAGTGTCCTTTCTGTCAAGTAGTAGTTTCAGTATAACATAATCGTACAAAAAGAAGCTCTTGACTTCGGCACGTCCCTGATGATGGGAGGTCTACTCTCAAGAGCACTATTAACAATTTCATAGTAGCAAGTAGATGTTGATTCTGTCAACCAACACCAATCAGCACACAATATTTTCTGACTACAAATTGCCTGCGCGCGTTGTAGCTTCCATAGAGGACAAGTTCGTCGCCTTCTTTGACATCGTACAAAAAATTCAGTGAGTGGGCCGCAATCAAACAATTGACATCAGCAACAGTGAAACGGATGAGCGGGCGATTGGAAAAATTCACTATTTTTATTTTTGAAACGGTACCTTTGATCGTTAGCATGATCCTCACTTCCTTTCATTCTTATTATACGAACTAACGTTTGAAAAGTAAAGCGAACAAAAGCTTAAAAAAGCCTTTAATCAAAGGATACTAGTCGCAATCACGGTTCTTGTTAGATCTTTCCTTGCCGTACTTCAATGGCTTTTATTGGTGTCAAGAAATTCGCCGTTTTTCTGAGGTCCCGATCCTATTTATCTCCTCAGCTCAAGAGGAAATGAATCAAATCATGGCCATGAATTTAGGGGCAGATGATTATATCGTCAAGCTTTTTGCTTTGGATTTTTTAGTCGCTAAAATCAAAGCACTTTTAAGACGGAGCTATCAATTTGGTCAAAATGAGCTGAGTTTTCCGATCCAGCAGGCCCTTTTTTATCCCTTAGAACAAGTGATCCGCGTCAATGATCAGTATGAAATCAAGCTGACACCGACGGAAAACCGTATTTTAGAAAACTTGGCGCAACATCGTGGTCAAGTCGTTTCCAAAGAGCAATTAATGACAGCTTTATGGCAAAATGATGATTTTATCGACAACAATATTTTGACCGTCAATTTGACACGTTTGCGGAAAAAGTTAGCCGCAAGTGATTTGGATAATGTGATCGTAACAGTCAAAAAACGGGGGTATCTGCTTGAAAATCAGTGACTTTTTAAAAGAAAAGTTCCCTTTTTTAGTGGGCTATATCTTGTTCCTTTTAATCGTGGGCGTCACGCTTTTGCTATACGGGATCCCGAGGGTGGTCTTTAAAGATATCGGTATCTTTGTGTCCTTTATCATGGGAACCTATGTCGTGGTGACCTTTATGATCGAAAATAATCAGGTCAAAAAGCTACGACAGTTGACGGAAAAGCCGTTGACAAAACAAGTGGAGCATTTTCTACCACCGACTTTTTCCCCTAAAGAAAAAATGTATCAAGGACTTTTATGGCAAGCAATCGCGGAAAATGCTGATCAAAGTGAGCAGATCGCAGCCAATAAAGAAGCCATTTTAAACGATTTTGGTCTGTGGCTCCACCAAATCAAGACGCCCCTTTCGGCTTTGGATCTGTTGGTGCAAAGCGGTCAGATAAAAGGGGTGCAAAAGGAAATTTTTAAAATCAATGGCTACTTACAACTGATATTAAATTATCTCCGCCAAAATTTGGCTAAAGAAGATTTGGTGATCGAAGCCATCGATCTAGAAGACGTTGTTAAGCAAGAGTTGAAAAAGTACGCCCCTTTTTTTGCTGAAAAAATCTCGGTTTGCAATTAGAAAACTTGCCACAAACGGTTTATTCCGATAGCAAATGGCTTAGTTTCATCATCGATCAGTTGCTATCAAATGCCCTCAAGTACACTTCGACTGGGCAGATTATGATCAAAGCGGAGAAACGAAAACTTACGATCACCGATACTGGCAGCCTGGCAGCGGCATTCGTGCGGAAGACTTGCCACTGGTCTTTGAAAAAGGCTATACCGGTCACAATGGTCGCATCGATAAGCGTGCTAGTGGTTTGGGGCTTTATTTATGCCAGATGGTGGCGCAAAAGCTCAATATCGAATTGACGCTGGCTTCAAAAATCGATCAGGGGACAAGGGTGACACTTCTTTTTCCTGAGAAAATTATTTTTTAAGGGCGGCGACTTACAAAATTGTAAGTTTGCGGCACCTTTTTTTAGTCGTTTTTAAAGCGTTTCTTTGGTAAATTAAAGGAAAAGGAGCGTGAACGTCATGAAACATTTACTTACCGTAAAAAATGTCAAGAAAACCTATCAAAGTCGTTTCAACGGTCAACCTGTCGTGCCCCTACGTCAAATCGATTTTCAAGTGGACGAAGGTGAATTCATTGCCATCATGGGTGAATCGGGTTCAGGTAAAAGTACATTATTGAATTTGATAGCGACATTAGATAAGACCGATCATGGGTTGATCCAGTTGCAAAACACTGATTTTGCCACGATTTCAGAAAAAGAATCAGCCGCTTTTCGGCGTCAACACTTAGGCTTTGTCTTTCAAGATTTTAATTTGCTCGATACTTTTTCGGTCAAAGATAATATTTATTGCCTTTAGTCTTAGATCATTTTCCCATTTCACAAATGGCCGCACGCTTAGAACCGCTTGTTGAAAAACTAGGTATCGGCTCTGAGATCGAAAAATATCCTTATGAACTTTCGGGCGGGCAAAAGCAACGGGTGACGATCGCGCGAGCTTTGATCACTGAACCAGAATTGCTTTTGGCTGATGAACCGACCGGCGCCTTGGATTCGCGCAATTCTGAGCAATTATTGCAACTATTCCAACAACTGAATCAAAAAAGCCAAACGATTTTGATGGTCACTCATAGTGCTTTTGCGGCCAGCTTTGCCAGTCGGGTCTTGTTCATTCGCGATGGTGAAGTTCTTCGTCAGCTCTATCGTGGTGATAAAGAACGCAACGCTTTTTTCCAAATCATCACAGAGACGATGACGGCTGTCATGGGGAGGCGATAAGCAATGTTTTATGCAAAATTGAGTCTCAAAACCATGCGGCAAAACCAAGTCGTCTATCTGCCTTTTTTGATTGTCCTGATTTTTCTAGTGGCCAGTAATGTCTTGATGCACAATCTAGTCGCAAATGAGGCGATGACGCAGATCACGTCAGGAGGTGGCGTAGCCCAAGCCTTTCAACTAGGGGAGATCGTGATCGTTTTATTTACCTTGATTTTTCTCATCTATGCCAATAACTTTGTCCAAAAAGAACGTTATCGCGAGTTTGGTCTCTTCCATATTTTAGGCTTAAGCAAAAAAGATCTTTATTTATTGTCGGTCTGGGAACTGTTGCTTTTATTCGGTTTCGCACTAGTTATTGGCGTGATCAGCGGTCTGGTTTTTTCACGTTTTGCTTTTTTAGTATTGAAGAAAATGTTTGGCCTTGGCACAAAATTTTCTTTTCAAGTCAATTTTTCAGAATTTCCCTTTATTTTGGGCTTATTTTTCCTTTTGTTCGGCTTATTAGTGATCATCAATTGCCGTAAAATTGCTAAAAGTGATCCCTTGGCCTTCTTTTCCGGAGCCAAACAAGGCGAGACAGAACCCAAAGCGCAGTTTATCTGGACTGCTCTGGGCGTGCTTTTCTTAGCGATTGGCTATGGTTTGGCTTTGACCATCAAACAACCGATGCAAGCCCTGTTTCGCTTTACTTTTGCCGTGGTATTGGTGATCTTAGCTACTTATCTTTTGTTTATCTCGGGTAGCATTACGTTACTGAAGAAATTGAAAAAGCACCCCAAAATCTATTATCAACCGCGCTTTTTTGTGAATATCTCTAACATGCTTTATCGCATGAAGCAAAATGGTGCCGGTTTAGCCAGTATTTGTATTCTATCGACCATGGCCTTGATCACTGTGGCTACGACTGCCAGTCTTTATTTCGGCCGCAACGCTTCGATCGATGCCATGTATCCCTATGATTTCAAAGCGACCAGCACAATTCCAATTGCCGATTGGTGCAAAAATTTGGATGAGATTGCCCAAACAGAAGAGATTGAACTTGTCGATCCTGTGTTTGTGGAGACGACGCCGGTACTCTTATTTGCAAATGATGAAAATCAGTGGCACTATCTAGAAGATGATTGGACAAAAAATTTACATATTCGAGATTTTATGTTTATGACAGCCGCAGAATATGAAAAAATCAACCCTGTTAAACTTGATTTAGCTTGCCGATGAAGTGGTGGTCCTTTCTTCTGATGGAAAGAAACTAGCAGATGAAATTAGATTTTCTAAAACTAACTTTTCTGTAAAGGCGATCGATCTATCCTATCCAGACGTTTTACGCGAAGATGCTCCCGTTACGACGAACTTAGTGATCGTAAAAGATCAAAAGACTCTTGATGCTTTCTTGAGTGAAGAAGCAACTTCTGCAATAGAAAGTGAAATCAGTTTGGAACAGCAAACTCTGGCTTTTGATTTTAAGACGACAAACGAAGCCAAGCAAAATTTGTTGAACGAGTGAGCCATGATTTTAGTCAGTTCATACGAGATAAGAGAGAGAATTTACTAGGTGAGCTAATTTCATAATTTTTAGGCATCCTCAGCTATTGATATATCAATGATTTAAAAACAACGAAAAAAAGAACCTCCCCATATGTTACAATTATGGTGTCGACTAAGACGAGTAATCACATGGAGGGGTTCCCTATGACTATTATACAACAACCGACGCTTTTTGACATTGATATTTTAGAAACTTTAGATATTCAAGAAAAATATCAAGAGATTTTCTCCCCAGTTCAAATGCATAAACTCGTGAATTTATTTTCCAAAAATACGACCGTTGGTCATCCTGTTGATATCAACTACGCAGCGGTCATTCGCTCAATCATGGCACGATTCTATGAAAAAATCGATACACAGAAAGCCTTGATCAGTCGTTTAAATAGTGATCTACGATTTAAGCTAAGTTTAGGCTTTCTGTATTCTGAACCAGTCCCGTCAGAAGCCACCTATTCACGAGTTATGAAGACACTGTCTCAAAATCTTGAGCTACTTGAGGAAATCAACGTTGATTTTTTACAGATCATTCAAGATGAATTTGATATTTTTGAAGAAAACGTGGCTTACGATGCGACTGCCATTGAAGCACGGACAAAACATAAAAAGACCGAGAATCCAAGACTTCCAGCTACCCAAGATCAACGCAAAATGTCTACAGAAGAGATTTTAGCGACCATCCCAACCTACCCTTCATGGGGTGTAAAGAAAAATAGTAAGGGGAAAAATACTTACTGGTTCGGCTATAAAGCTACCTTAGCCGTAACGACTCAATCACAATATATTTTACAAATGTTGATTTCTTCGGCATTTACAGCCGACGTAAGTGTGGTTATTCCAGTTATCCGAAAGACTCATGAATTGACGCATTCTTTTAAAACTGAAGACCATTATCATGAAGGAAAGCACCATGGGTGCTTGGATAAAGGCTATGATGCGCAAGCTATCTATGAAGAGATGCATGAGGTGCACATTGAGCCAATCATTGACATGAAACAGCTAGCCGAAAATGATGGTGAAATCGATGAAAACTGTGCTCCCACTTGTCTTTTGGAGTATGGCTACAGCTATGATAGTTACGATAAACGCTATAATGCACTAAAATACATTCGTCCTGAAGCTCACTGTCGGGAATGTCCTCTTCGAAATGAAGGTTTATGTCAAAAAGTAATCAAGATCAAGCAAGAAACAAGCTCTAGAATGTATAACCGTCCCGCAAGGGGTACCTTATCTTGGCAAAAAATCTATAATCAACGAAGTAGTGTAGAACGTGTCAATGCCTATTTAAAAGACTCTTATCAACTGAACCAAACAAGATTTTATAAACATAAACATGCACATGCTGAATTTTTATTAATGCAACTAGCATACAATGCTAAAACCTTTGCCACACAACGATTAAACAAGAAAAATAAAAAAGAAATAGCTGCTTGATTTTCAAAAAATTTGATATTTTGAAAATTGGACAAGTGTTTACTTTTTTAAAAAAGGCAATTATGAAATTAGCTCAGGTAGCTATTCATACGGTGTGAATTCAAAAGACCAAATCAAAGCCGATAACCGCGCTTTCGATAGTAGTTTTTTCTTCATTGGGATCTTACTGAGTCTTTTGTTTCTAGCCGCGACAACTTTGATCATCTACTTCAAGCAAATTACAGAAGGTATGGAGGATAGCGAACGTTTCCAAGTCATGCAACAAGTCGGTATGAGTCACGCTGAAGTCAAAAAAACGATCCATCGGCAAGTTTGGTTGATTTTCTTCTTACCTTTACTTGTGGCTCTTCTTCACGTGGCTGTGGCTTTTCCCATGATGACTAAACTTCTAGCTTTGTTTGCGATCAATCAGACACAAATCTTTTTGTTAGCTACACTTCTGGTGGCAACGGCCTTCGTCTTGATCTACCTACTTGTTTATTTTCTCACCGTGCGGGTCTATTTTCGTCTCATTGAGAGGTAAACTTTCTGACCAGATGTCTTGCGTCTGGTCTTTTTGCTAGCGATAAATAAAGTCACCACGGAATCAAAAATCGGCTGGCCTATTCTAAACTTTTTCCCCCACATGACTTGATATTTGTGTATAATGAAATCAGGTGAAGACAATGCTTGAGGCAAAACAAATTTTTGAAACGAAAACGACTGAAGAAATCGCAGCTTATCTGGTGGGGATGTACTTGGAAAATGAAACGCCACAAGGTCCGATTGGTGGCTACATTGTTGACTGTGAAGCCTATTTAGGACCAGATGATCGGGCGGCGCATAGCTATGGCATGCGTGATACGCCACGACTGCGGGCGATGTATCAAGAGCCGGGCACGATTTATTTATATACCATGCACACGCACTTGATCTTAAATATGATCACTCAACCGAAAGGCATTCCCCAAGGTGTGATGATCCGCGGGTTGGAGCCTGTCGAAGGTTTAGCGATCATGCAAGAAAACCGCGGGAAGACGGGCCTTGAGTTGTCGAACGGTCCGGGCAAATTAGTCACGGCACTAGGAATCTCGCCTGAGCTTTATGGCCAGTCGATTTTTACTAGTTCGTTACATCTAGTGCCTGAGAAGAAGCGCACACCGAAAAAAATCGCCCGTATGCCACGTATCGGCATTCCCAATAAAGGAATTTGGACTGACTTGCCCTTGCGTTTTGTGGCCAGTGGTAATCCTTATATTACGAAAATCAGAAAAAACGAAATCGCTCCAGATCATGGCTGGCAAGATTTGAGTTAGGAGAAGATCATGGCAAAAGAAACGATGCTGACTTTTTTAGATGAACAATTAGAGCAGAAACTGACCGACTATGAAGTAGCTCTTGATTGGGATAGCAAAAATCATACTATTGAACTTGTGATACGTTTGTTTGCAGAAAATCGCAGTAAACTGGTTCTAGACGATGCCCAGGGCGTAAAATCGCAAGAAGATGTGATCGAATTTGAGGATGGTATTTTATTGTATGACCCTAAAAAATCACAATTTGAAGCCGACGATTATTTGACGGTCATCCCTTTTGCAGGCAAAAAAGGGTTGCCAAAAGGGCAGCTTATGGCACTCGTTTTCTATCTGCAAGAAATCTTGGATGACGGACAAAGTGATCTGCTGGATTTTTTAGAGAGTGACAACGAAGAGGCGACCTTTGAATTGCATTTTGACCAAAAGCGTTATGAAGAATATGTGCAAGCACAAAAGGATGACCAATTAGTTTCTTATCCGAGCTATTAATGAAAAGAGGAAACGAAAATGAAGTGGAACGAGATTAAAGTAGAAACCGCCAGTGAAGCGGTCGAAGCTGTTGCCAATATTTTGATGGAAGCTGGTGCTAGTGGAGTTGCGATCGAGGATGCTTTGGATGCCCAATTTTTTAAAGAAGACGCGCTAGGCGAAGTCGTTGAACGGGATGCTTTTACCGAGCTTACTGAGGGAGCTTATGTGAGGGCTTATTTTCCGGAAACGACTTTTTTATCCGAGCTATTACCCACTTTAAAAGAAAAAACCGCCAAACTGCCTGAATTTGGCCTTTCTATTGGTAAAAATGAGTGGACTGTTCAAGAAGTAGCTGAGGAAAACTGGGCGACGGCGTGGAAGAAATATTACCATCCCGTCCGAGTGACGCGCTTTTTGACGATCGTCCCTCGTTGGGAAGACTACACGCCAACTTCAATTGATGAAAAAATCATCTCGCTTGACCCAGGTATGGCTTTTGGCACGGGAACACATGCCACGACACGCTTGTCTTTACAAGCTCTAGAGACGGTTTTGCGCGGCGGCGAAACGCTGCTTGATGTCGGAACGGGTTCGGGTGTCTTGAGTATTGCCGCCACATTACTAGGCGCGAAAAAGGTGACTGCCTATGATTTAGATGAGGTCGCAGTGGCGGCAGCCAAAGAAAATATCGCTCTCAATCCAGATGCACAAGATGTTGAGGTAGTTGCCAACGATTTGTTAAAAGGCGTCGACCAAAAAGCCGATGTGATCGTGGCCAATATTTTGGCCACGATCATCGTACGCTTGATCCCTGATGCATGGCGTTTGTTAAAATCAGACGGCTATTTCATTGTTTCGGGCATCATTGAAGATAAAAAAGATTTTGTCTTAGAAAACATGTATGAACAGGGCTTTGTTATCGAACAGATCTTACAGGAAAAGGATTGGTATGCCTTTATTTTGAAAAAACCTGAAACCGACGTGAATCGTTAAAAAAATCTAGTGATCAGAAGTGTTATTTCGTTGCAAAATTTATATATTTTTGTTATGATAAAAAAGAAAAGAGAAGCTATCACATAGCTTCTCTTAACAACACCGTTTGTAGGCGGTGGCAGGATTTTGATTATTTCAAAAAATAACCGTTGTCACTTCCAAAGATTAGACGGTTATTTTTTATGCGTATTTTGCTTCTTGTGCCTTGGTCGATATCACGTTTTGCGATGCTGACCTGTGCTACGAGAAGCTTTTGCTTTCATGCGCAATTCTCGTAGTTTGAACCAAGCTGTCAAGAAGCTTAAAAACTTCTCAAGCACTGGTAAAAACACTACGATCTTTTGCAGCACGTCCACAATCCGCACTTTGCATCTCCTTTCGTAAGATTTTGTTAACACTTTCATAAGCATCAACTCACTTTCGGCTGGATTTGCCACCGTCATAAACTTTACTGTTGGTTTTAGTATACATCTTGAACACATGTTTGTCTATCAATTTTAGGACCTTTAAAATGGGTTTTCGTCTCCTTTTTTCAAAAGATACGGTGATTAAAAAAAGGCCAGTTATTGTTGGCTATTAGGATACAACCTTTTTTGACCTAATTTATTCCTTTTTGCTTATGTCTTTGGTATACTAATTAAGAAGAAACAAGTGTCTGGGTAGGTAGAGACCCGGACCTTTTTTAAATCGAAATCAAACATAAAGGGGGTTCCACCATGGCAAAAGAAAGTATCGTATCTGGTCCCACTGTGATTGCGATCGTGTCTCATTATATGAGCGCAGAACATACTGCTTTTGTGCAAAAAGCGTTGGATTATGCGACCCAAGCCCACGATGGCCAGTTTCGTCAATCTGGGGAACCATACATCATCCATCCGATCCAAGTCGCCGGTATTTTAGCCGAGTTACATATGGACCCACACACAGTCGCCACGGGATTTTTACACGATGTGGTCGAGGATACCGAGGTCACTTTACAGGATCTGACTGAAGAATTTGGTCCTGATGTGGCGATGTTGGTCGATGGGGTCACGAAATTAGGAAAAATAAAATATAAATCACATGAGGAACAATTAGCGGAAAATCACCGCAAGATGTTGATCGCGATGGCGCAAGACTTGCGAGTGATCATGGTCAAGCTCGCCGACCGGTTGCATAATATGCGGACCTTGAACCATTTGCGGGACGATAAGCAACGGCGGATCGCCCGCGAAACGCTGGAGATCTATGCGCCACTTGCGGACCGCTTAGGGATCGGGCAGATCAAATGGGAATTAGAAGATCTGTCTTTGCGTTATTTGAATCCGCAACAATACTACCGGATCGTGCATTTGATGCAATCAAAGCGTGAACAACGAGAAGAATATGTTGCCGAAGCGGTCGAAGAGATCCGGGTCGCGACCGAAGAATTGGATATTTACGCCGAAATTTACGGTCGGCCCAAACATATTTATTCGATTTACCGCAAAATGGTCGATAAGAAAAAACAATTCAATGAGATTTATGACTTGCTAGCCATTCGTGTGATCGTCGAGTCGATCAAGGACTGTTATGCCGTATTGGGTGCCATTCACACGAAATGGAAACCGATGCCGGGGCGTTTCAAAGACTATATCGCCATGCCTAAAGCCAATATGTACCAGTCGATCCACACCACTGTGATCGGACCCCGTGGCAATCCGGTCGAAGTCCAGATCCGCACGCATGACATGCATGAGGTCGCTGAATTTGGGGTCGCTGCGCATTGGGCTTATAAGGAAGGCCGTACGGAAAAAATCAAACCGGACAAAATGTCGCAACAAATGGGTTGGTTCCAAGAAATTTTGGATCTAAAAGATGAAAGTTATGATGCGGCTGATTTTATGGAAAGCGTCAAAGGCGATATTTTTAGCGATAAAGTTTATGTCTTTACTCCAAAAGGCGATGTCACTGAGCTACCTAAAGGGTCTGGTCCGCTTGATTTTGCTTATAGCATTCATACGGATATCGGCAATAAAACGGTCGGCGCCAAGGTCAATGGCAAAATGGTCCAGCTGGATTATAAGCTGAAAAATGGGGATATCATTGAAATCATGACATCACCTAATTCTTTTGGACCAAGCCAAGATTGGCTAAAATTAGTGACTACGAGCAAAGCGAGAAATAAAATCAAGCGGTTCTTCAAGACCAAATCGCGTGATGAAAATGTTCAAAAAGGTCATGATGCCTTAGTCAAAACCTTGACGGAAATGGGTTTTGTTCCCAAAGATATGATGACTAAACATAAGATGGAAGAGGTCTTAGAGCGCTTCAATTTTCATAGTGAGGAAGACCTATTTGCCAATATCGGTTACGGTGAAGTCAGTCCCAGTACGGTCGCGAATCGTTTGACCGAAGAAGAACGGCGCGCTTTGCAAGATGAGAAGGAAAAGCAAAAGATCCAAGAAATGTTGGAGCCGACTCCTGAGAAAAAAGCTGAGAAAATGAAGATACGTCATGAGGGCGGCATCGTCATCCAAGGTGTCGACAATCTTTTGATCCGCTTGAGTCATTGTTGCAATCCGGTGCCAGGTGATCCAATCGTAGGTTACATTACCAAAGGCCGCGGGATCTCGATCCACCGTGCCGATTGTCCCAATGTCAATGCTGAAAATAATCCTGAGATCGCCCAACGCTTGATCGAAGTGGAATGGGAAGAGACCAGTGATTCTAAACAAGAATACGACGCTGATCTTGAGATCCATGGCTATGATCGGTCGGGTTTATTAAATGACGTTTTACAAGCCGTCAATGCGCAAGCCAAGCGCGTCGCCAGCGTCGAAGCGCGGACTAATAAAGATAAGCAAGCCACGATCCGTTTGACGATCGGGATCCGTAATATCGCCCATTTACAAATGATTGTCGACAAAATCAAACAAGTCCCTGACGTTTATAGCGTTCACCGACTGAAAGGATGAGTACATGCGAGCAGTAGTCCAACGGGTTAAAAGTGCTAGTGTCAAAATCGCTGGCAAGATCGTAGGTGAAATTGGTCAAGGCTATATGATATTACTGGGTGTCCACGCCGAAGATACCTTAGCTGATGCCGAGTATCTTATCAAAAAAATCAGTAAGCTTCGTGTTTTTGAAGATGAAGCTGGTAAGATGAATCTCAGTATCGACGCTGTTTCTGGTAGTATTTTGAGCATTTCGCAATTCACACTTTATGCCCAAACTAAAAAAGGCAATCGTCCCAGTTTTATCGAAGCCGCTCGGCCTGAAGTCGCGATTCCTCTGTATGAAGCTTTTAATGAAGGCTTGCGCCAAGTAGGCATTCCAGTAGAAACGGGTGAATTCGGAGCCTACATGGATGTGGCCCTAGTCAATGATGGACCGGTCACGATCATTTTTGATACACGTGAAAAATAAAGGGAAAAGCTTGAGGAATGTAATAGCTCCTCAAGCTTTTTTTCTAACGGTTAAAAGGGCGGCGAAGGAAAAATGCCTTAGACTTGGCAATCTCTCGTAGGTCGAGGGGGAGTCTATGAGAGATACTCGAGAATCTCCCATAGCTTGGGCGCGACCTACGAGAGATCCTAAAGTCTGCCACAGATTGATAGGGTACCTACGGCAGAGATCGCAAAATCTGCCATAGGTTGATAGGGTATCTATGGCAAAGATCAGCATGTTAAATCTGAATTTTATTAGTACAAACAATTTTTAGAATCACTTGTAATTAGTCGTTTATTTAGGTAAAATGGGCCTAGTGTACTAATAGTAATAGTTCACTTGTAAAAAGTGTGGACATCAGAAAAAGTGGCTCTGTTTTACGTTTAGGCATGAAATCGCTACGTTTAGGAGAATTTGTAAATCATAGCGTTTTATTATGGTAGAATGAAGCAAAAGAAAGTTAGGGAGGAAAAGGAGCATGAATTTTTTACAGCGGGCTTTAAAAAGTGTCACCAGAAAAAAAGGACGTTCGATCATTTTGTTTTTAGTGATTTTTATTTTAGGCAATGTTATCGCTGGATCAGTGGCCATTGAGCAATCGACTAAAAATGTCGAAAAAGAAACCAAGCGTCAAATGGGAGCAACAGCTACCGTACAAATGGATTATGAAAAGTTAGATCGTGATCAACAAAAAGATCCTGAAAAATTCGAGAATGGCGATTATTGGCAACCGCCTACTTTAGACGTATACGAACAAATCGGGAAATTATCTTATGTGAAATATTTTGATTATTCGATCCCTTCTTGGATAGGTACGGTCAAGTTCAAGATGTACCAGCCAGAAGGGGATAATACAGTTTATTATGGGACTTCGGTGACGAACCAACTAGATGTCAAAGGGGTCAATCGTAAAGAAGTCGTCGATATCGAAGAAGGCTTGATTAAACTTGACGAGGGCGAAGTTTTTAGTGATAAAGACATCAGCGAAGGTGCCAATAATGTGATTATTAGTAAAGAATTATCTGAAACGAATAATCTTTCCGTGGGAGATCAAGTTGTTTTAGACGTTAGTGAAGACATGGGCGAAATGATGTCAGCCGATGAAGAGAATGAGGCGGAGGCTGAAGATGAAGAAGATAAGCAGGTCATGTCATTTGATTTTCCTGTGAAAGTCATCGGAATTTTCTCTGTTGTTCGCAAAGAGGAAGACCAACCATCTAAAGATGAGCAAAATGGTTATTCTGATACGGAGTGGATAGCGACTCAACAAATCAATACTATTTATATGCCTAATGAGTTAGTGAAAAAGCTAGAACAACAACGACAACAAATGTACGCTGAACAATATGGCGATGCCGAAGCAGATGTGGACGATACTGGAGAGGATTATTACAATCCCACATATGTTCTAAAATCTCCTGATGATGTGGAAGCTTTTCGTGAAGAAGCCGACGCCCTGATCCCACAAGAATACTATAAAATCATGGTGGCTAGCGACCAATACGATCAAGTCGCTGGTGGCATGCAAAAACTTGGCACGATCTCGAAATATGTCGTTGTCATCGCCGTCGCTGCTACGATCATGATCATCACCTTAGTTGTTTTGCTCTTCTTACGCGATCGTAAACATGAATTAGGGATCTACCTTTCTCTTGGTGAAGGTCGTGGTAAGATCATTGGTCAAGTCGTGATCGAGCTTCTTGTGATCAGTGCTTTAGCCTTAGTCATTTCCCTCTTTACGGGCAAGTTTTTAGGTGGTATGGTCTCGGATTCCTTACTGCAAACAGATTGGCTGAGCAATGCCAATGATATGGGTGGGGTGTATTATGATAGTGGTTTAATGAGCACTGACATTTCCTATCAAGACATTCAGGATGCTTACCAAATCAACTTTTCGGCCGGCTACATCATTTCCTATCTGGGCTTAGGCTTGGGCACGGTGCTTCTGTCGGCCGTCATGCCGCTACTTTATATCTTACGTTTGAATCCAAAGAAGATCATGATGTAAGGGCCAATAAAAAAGGAGGGAACACCGATGGCACTTTTAGAAACACAACATGTAGATTATTACTATCAAGATGGGGACCAACGTCGTTATATCTTAAAAGATACGTCTGTCAGTTTTGATAAAGGGACGTTTTATGCGGTTTTGGGTCAATCAGGTTCGGGCAAGACGACTTTTCTATCGATGATTAGCGCCTTAGATACGCCTAAAGAAGGGACCGTTTTATTAGATGGAACGGACATCAAAAAAATCGGCTACGAAAAATTTCGTCGGGATGATATCAGTATCATTTTCCAAAGTTACAATCTCATCCCCTATTTGACAGCCGTTGAAAATGTGATGATACCTATGTCGATCACTAAAAACGAACTGCCTAAAGATCATCGCGAAGTGGCTTTTAATCTGCTAGATTATATCGGAATCACGCGTGACAAAGCGGGCCGTTTGATCAATCGCCTTTCTGGTGGGGAACAACAACGGGTCGCTATCGCCCGCGCTTTAGCTACTAATGTCGATATCATTTTAGCCGATGAACCAACCGGAAATTTGGATGAAGAAATGGAGCAAGAAATCGTCGATATATTTAAAGAATTGGCTCATACGCATAACAAATGTGTGATCGTGGTCACGCACTCCTCTGAAATCGCCGAACAAGCCGATGAAATTTTGAAATTACGTAAGGGTGTGTTGAAGCCTTATGAGTGATTTTCTATCGAATTTTACGAACGACCAATACGACGGCAAGAAAAAAGAACCGGCTGAAAAAAAGCCGGCGCATGTTGAAGAGGAGTCAGCAGAAAAACCAAGCGAAACGGAAAAGCAGACTGCGTCAAAAAAAACGTCGGAAGAACCGACGCCAAGTCGCTCGCATCGTCAAGAACAAACAAAGGAAAAAGAAGCACCGATCAGTCGTTATCAAACCGAAGAGACTGAATTTGACCCGACTTTTAAAAAGCGCCAACGTAGAAAAATCGGCATCATTGCTGCCATCGTTGTGATCGTGATTGCCTTAGGATCGTTTACTTACTATCAACTATCTCATGTGAAAGTCCCTGATTTTACTGATAAGGAAATTTCCGAAGCGCGTAGCTGGGGGACTGAAGAGGGGGTCCGCATCGAAGCGAAGCAAGTGTATGATTTTGACACGGACGTCAATCATGTGATCTCCCAAGATGTGGCAGCCGATAAGAAGATAAAAAAAGGGAAGACTTTGACGCTGAAAAGTAGTTTAGGCGCGGATCCTGAAGAAACAATCAGTTTGCCTGATTTTAGTACGTTGGACAAAGATGCCGCTCAAGATTGGATTGATGAAAATAAAGCCGAGAATGTTTCCTTGGTCGAAGCGTTTGATGCCAAGATCGAAAAAGGCAGCTTTATCAAACAGGAAACGGCCAATAAAGAACTTGATTTGACTCAATACAAACGTAAAGATAGGATGACTGTTTATTATTCAAAAGGTGCGGAAACCTTTGAAAAAAATATCGAAGTGCCAAGTTTTGTCGGCAAAGCCAATAGTGAAGTTACCGACTGGGCCAAAAAGAATGAAGTCAAGATCAAAACAGTGAAAGACTACTCGGATTCGGTCGCTAAAGAGAACGTGATCTCCCAAGAAACCGAAAAAGGCACTAAGATCGCTAAGAACGACGAACTCGTGATCCATCTTTCAAAAGGTAAAGCGCTCGTTGTTCCGGATTATTCACTCTATACAATGGAACAAGCAACCAGTATCGCCGACAATAAGATCCCGGTCGTCATCAAGAACCTTTATTCGGCCGATTATAGTTATGGGCAATTCATTAGTCAGTCAGTCGAAGCAGGCAAGCAGTTTGATGAAGATGCTGATTTGCCAACTGTCGAAGTGGTTTATTCACAAGGCCAACCGTATCTGAAAGATCTGCGCGGATCAGTCACAGAAGGCGACTTGCCAAAGCTTTTCTTTGAAGAATACCAATCAAAAGGCGCCCAAATCTACTATTCGGTTTATTATGTCGATTCTAGCCAACCTAAGGGAACCGTGGTCGAAATGAGTTGTTATGGCCAATTTATTGCTATGGAAACGACGATTTATATCGGAATCAGTCTCGGTAATTTAGAAGGGACTCCAGTTGGCGATCCTACAGCCGGTGTCAGTGACGAATCCGATGCTGCTATAATCAATCAGCCTGTTACAGAAGAGAGTACGGAGGAATAAGGAGGGATCCTTGTGACAAAAAAAGCGAAAGCGAATAGATGGCCTGATGCTTTAGCCTTTTTGAACCCTGATTTTATGGCTCGTAATCTGAATACTGAGACTGATAAGAAACAATCACAATTACGAGAAAAAGAAATCGAAAAAGCAGAGCGGTTGAAAGAACAAAAGAAATGAGTTTTAGCCTGAAGTCTTGACATGAACGGACTTCAGGCTTATTGTTTGAAAAAAGAGTGAGGTGAAGAGTATGCCAAAATTACGAGTGGGAAAAATTGAGATCGCCCAGCATCGATTTAACTGGGGACAGACGGAAAAAGGCTTGGCCTATTTAGGGACAGCTGTAAATGAAGCCAATCTCGGTAAGTATTTTAAGAATTACGAGCTTGTCAATCATGATGGCCCTGTTCCTAACCTTTTGCAACAACTGGAAGATTATTTTAAGGGAAAACGACAAACTTTTGACGGCTCCCTAGATTTGATTGGCACTCCTTTTCAAAAACAAGTTTGGCAACAATTGCTGCAAATCCCCTATGGACAGACGACCACTTATGGCGAGTTGGCTCAAGCCATTGGTCGGCCCAAAGCCGTCCGAGCAGTAGGCGGCGCCGTTGGAAGAAATCCTGTCATGATCGTGGTCCCATGCCATCGCGTGATCGGCAAAGACGGATCACTGACAGGTTTTGGTGGCGGACTACCTTTGAAAAAAGAATTATTATCGTTAGAACAAGAAAACGCCTGATCCCAGCCAATCCGGCGTTTTTTTGCCTACAGCTTACTTTCCGGATTTTATATCGTTGTCTTTAAAAAAGGCAATCTTGTGTTGGAAAGTACCGGTTGCGAATACAGGCAGGTCATTCTTATATTGGCAAGTGTCGATTCCTAATAGAAGAGGGCGGCGTTTTCGTTGACGGGAATCGGTAGACGAGATCGAGATCGTTGCTAAAACTAAAAATAAAGTTGTAACCGCTTTTAATTATTTCTAGTTTGTTGTATAATTGACACATAACATCGTGAAATAAATTACTAATAAGGAGAGAAAAGTTTATGACAACAATCAAAACATTTGAGCGTGATCAAGTCGAAGAGAAGAATCCATTGTTATCTAGCTTTAAAGCAATGATCGAAACTGCTTTTTACGGGAACAATGTGCGCCAAGTATCTGATTTGACCGAAGCTTACCAGCTAGCTTGTCAAGCACCGGGTGCGATCGTGACCGATTTGCCAGTAAAGCATACCGCAGAATTGGGACTACCTGAATCTGCCAAGCAACTGGTCTTTAACGATGGCAAGATCGTCGGCCGGACGGCAGCGGCACGGGTCGTTATCGGCGATCCGGGTGTCGATGCGGCTTATTATGAAGGCGTCTTGCGTGAAGCCATCTTTGAAACCTCGCGTAAAAAATTCATCAGAGGCGATGTGTTCGTCGGTTTAGATGAGCATTTCATGGTCAACAGTCATTTGATGATAGTCGCTGGTTTTGAAGTGAATTTCTATTCTTATCTGTTAAATTTCCAAATTGAAAACGAAGCCTGGCGCAAACGCTATGCCAAGTCAGAACCATTAGAAGAAACGGATATTTATTTGTTGGCAGATCCGACTTGGCAACACTCCGATTTTCCCAATGGTTTAGTGCTTTTTGATCCTGATCACAATGTGGCCGCAGTACTGGGCTTACGTTATTTTGGCGAACTGAAGAAAGCGACTTTGACGATGGCTTGGGCCACCGCTCATCGTAATGGTTTTGTGGCTTGTCATGGTGGTATGAAACAATATCATTTGCCAGATAAACAATTCACCATGGCCTCATTTGGTCTGTCTGGCTCGGGAAAATCCACCATTACCTTAGCCAAACATGGTGACAAATATCAAGTTGATGTCTTGCATGACGATGCTTTTATTATTGATAAGACAACCGGCGAAACAGTTGCGCTCGAGCCAGCCTATTTTGATAAGGTCAAAGATTATCCGTTGACCGATGAGACGGTCGCTTATTTCTTGACCTTGCAAAATGTAGGCGTGACCGTGGATCAAGACGGTCATAAAGTCCCGATCTTACAAGATATCCGAAATGGCAATGGGCGCACGGTCAAATCACGCTATGTGACACCGAATCGTGTGGACCATTTGCAAGAACCACTCGATGCGATCTTTTGGATTATGAAGGATGACAGCTTGCCACCAGTCGTGAAGATCACAGATCCCATTTTAGCGGCGGTTTTCGGGTTGACTTTGGCGACCAAACATACCAATGCGGAAAATCTCGTCGGTGATGTCGATATGGAACAATTAGTCATCGTGCCTTATGCTGATCCTTTCCGTATTTATCCTTTGGGGCAAGATTATGCGGACTTTAGGGATCTCTTCCAAAAAAATAAAATTGCTTGTTATGTGTTAAATACCGGCAATTTCAATGGCAAAGACATCAAGCCTAAAGTGACCTTGGGCAGCATTGAAAAAATCATCGAAAAGACGGCTGAATTCGTGCCATTCAAAGGGTCCAAACAAATGGCTTATCTACAAAATGAATTTTTCCCAGTGGATTTTGAAGATAGCCAATACATGAAAAAAGTGACGGCGCGCATGCAAGATCGTCTGAATTTCATCATTCAACAAAAGACGGTACGCGCGGGTGTCGACGCGCTGCCTGATGAGGCGGAACAAGTGATGCGACAAGTGATCGCTGATTTAGAAAAATAAGTGAAATAGAGCAAGTCCCATTTAGCGGATTTGCTCTATTTTTGATGGGCTTGGCGTACTTTAGAAGGCGGCAAGCCGTATTGTTTTTTAAAAGATTTGCTAAAATGGTAGGCGTCTTCATAACCCACTGCTTTGGCGATGTCTTTGATCGAATACTCGTCGGTTTCTAAGAGATGATAGGCTTTTTCCAAGCGGATCTGGATCAGGTAATTGATCGGTGAGACGCCCGTGATTTCTTTAAAGATCTTCGACAAATAAGTTGGGCTGATAAAGTGCGTCGTCGCCAGTTGCTCGATCGAAATATCTTGGGCATAATTATTTTCCATATAAGCGATGATCAGGTGTACCACTTGATTGAGCCGATCGGTCTTCGAAATACTTACCAGCGGGTTCTCGTAATTTTTCTTCAAGCAACGCCAAGTAAGTCCCATGATCTCAAGAACCAAACCCTTACTGATCAAGTCAAACGTCGAAGGATGTTGTTGAAATTCATTGATCAATTGCCAAGCTTTATCAAAAATTTTGACCTGATCTTCTTGAACCGGTAAGAGCACTCGTTCATTTGGAAAATGATCAGCAGGAAAATCTTCAAAACGAAAGTGTTCGATGCCGATGTGCAGTTGATGGGAATAAGTATCCGCCAATTGTTTTTCAGCATGTTCCACGCCAGGATCAAAGAGCATGATCTGCCCGCCACGGATCGTTTGCCATTTCTGTTCAAAAAAATACTCCGCTTCGCCTTCAAGAAAGATGGTCATCTCGAAAAAGTCATGATGATGCTTTTCGCCGTGATTGCCAGCCTTATTCCAAGTATCAAAAGCATAAAGGATCGTCGGATTAAAATCGTGGATCATTGTAGGATTCATGGCCTTGCTCCTTTTTTTATCTCTACATATTATAACTCACTTTCGCTTTGATTGTTATGCAAAGTGTTTCTTTTTTTGTTGAAAATGAGCCTGATTTGCAAAAAAGCCTTGATCGAAATCATAAAAATATCCATCTTATAATTAGATTTTTCCATTCTATTTGAAACTAGTGAGGGTATCATAGATATGAAATCAAATCGGGAAGAGAAAGAAGCTCTTATTTTTTTATCAAATGTCTTTTTGATTTGAAAATTATTGAATGGAGGAAAGTCAATGAATAATTTCCAATGGATCTGGACCTATGCCAAAGCTTACAAGGCAAAGGGCATCATCGCTTGCCTTTTGATCCTTTTGAGTTCGGCTTTGATCATCGTCAACCCAATGATCACGGGCCTTTTGGTAGATCAGGTCATTGCCAAAGGAAAATCTGAATTATTGGTGCCCTATCTTAGCATCATGATCGCAACGACGATTTTGCGGACGATCATCCGATATAGCTATGAACTCATTTTTGAAAAAATCGGCCAAGATGTCTTGTTCGGCATTCGTCAAGATCTTTACCAAAAACTGCAAGAATTGGACTTTGATTATTTCAATCATAATCGCGTCGGCGACATCATGGCGCGAATGACCGGCGATACCGATGCTATTCGTCATTTTGTCGCTTGGGTCACCTATCAAGTCGCTGAATGTATCCTGTATTTCATCGCTGCTATTATCATGATGTCGACGATCAATGTTCCTTTGATGTTGGCTTTACTAGCTGTGACACCGCTTATTGGGTTCTTGACCCAAAAAATGTCGCGGGAAGCCCACCCGGTTTTCTTTGATATTCGGGAAAGTTTTTCACGCCTGAACTCGATGGTCGAAGAAAATATCAGCGGTAATCGTGTCGTGAAGGCTTTTGTGCGCGAAGATTATGAAATCGAAAAATTCAATCGCCATAATGAAGATTACAAGGCACAAAACATGCGCTCGGCCAAAGTTTCGGCTAAGTATTTGCCAGGTCTAGATATGTTAGCTGGAAGTCTGACTTTGATCACCTTGATTTTAGGCGGTTGGATCGTGATTCGTGGCAATATGACGATCGGGGATTTGGTGACTTTTAATGGATTTTTGTGGATGCTCAATTCACCAATGCGGATGAGTGGTTGGTTAGTCAATGATATCCAACGCTTTTCAGCGTCTTGTATCAAGATCCGGCAAATGCTGCGCACGCCACCCCAAATTCCTAACGATATGACAGAAGAAGAAGCCAAGTTGCAAGGCCATGTCGAATTTGACCATGTATCTTTCCACTTTTCTGATGATCCGGCGACGAATGTTTTGACTGACATCAGTTTTGAAGCTCATCCTGGTCAAACAATCGGTATCTTAGGTGAAACAGGCTCAGGCAAAACGACCCTAGTCAATCTGGTCTCGCGTTTTTACGATCCTACCCAAGGCCAAGTGTTGATCGATGGCATTGACGCCCGCAAGTATCCGGTCCGTCAATTGCGCGATAGTATTTCCATGGTCATGCAGGATGTCTTCTTATTTTCTGATACCATTGAAGACAATATCGCTTTTGGCAATCCTTTAGCTGACAATCAATACATTCAACGCATGGCAGAGATCGCCGATGCGCATAATTTCATCGTGCAAATGCCAGAAGGCTATGAAACCATCGTTGGCGAACGAGGCGTCGGTCTTTCCGGTGGTCAAAAACAACGGATCTCTTTGGCCCGGGCTTTAGCCAAAGACCCGTCGATCTTGATCTTAGATGACACAACGTCGGCGGTCGATATGGAGACTGAGTCTAAGATCCAACAAGAATTAGAAAAAATCACCGGTGATAAGACGACCTTTATCATCGCTCACCGTATTTCGTCGGTTCGTGAAGCAGACCTGATCCTGATGATGCGAAAAGGTCACGTCGTCGAACAAGGCACGCATGATGAATTGGTCGCAAAGCATGGTATGTACTACGATGTTTATCGCAAACAATTAGGCTTGACACAAGGAGGTGAAGTGGATGGCGCGTAATAAATTTGACGTGGATGAAGAGCTAGAACAAGAATTCAATTGGTCTTATTATAAACGGATGGGCCAATACGTCACCCCCTACAAGAAACCAATGCTGAAGGTCTTAGTAGTCATTTTATTGGCCAATGTGGCTGGTATGTTGGGACCTTATTTTACCAAAATTGCGATCGATGAGGTCATTCCGCAAAAAAATCTCAAGCTGCTCCTTATCGTAGGTGCGATTTTTCTAGTTTCTTTGATTTTTATTGCTTGGTGTATGAAGTATCGGATCATCGCCATCACGGAATTAGGTCAAGATATCCTGAAAGACATGCGGTTCAGTATTTTCGAACATTTACAACGCCTGCCGTTTTCTTATTTTGATAGTCGCCCCCACGGCAAGATCTTGATCCGGGTCGTCAATTACATCAACACTTTGAGCGATCTGTTGAGTAACGGTTTGATCAATTTGATCTCGGACATGTTCAAAGTCGTGATCACCTTGATCTTCATGATCGCTATCGATCCTAAATTGACTCTTTATAGTTTGGCACTTATGCCCTTATTGTTCATTTTGGTCATGGTCATCAAAAACAAACAACGGCGCGCTTATCAAGAGCTAAGTAATAAGCAGTCCAACTTGAATGCTTATATCCATGAAAGCATCTCTGGTATCAAGATCACCCAATCTTTTGCCCGTGAACAAGAAAATTACCGGGTTTTCAATGAAGTCAGCAATGACAATCGTACTTCTTATATGAAAGCTGTGCGCATTCAATTCTTGATGTGGCCCGGCGTGCAAAATATTTCCGTTTTGACTACCAGTTTGATTTATTTTGTTGGCATCCGTCAACTAGGTGTCGATGTCTCGACGGGGACCTTGATCGCCTTCATTGGTTATGTCAATAACTTCTGGGATCCAGTCATCAATATCGGGAATTTCTACAATTCCTTGATCACGGCCACCGCTTATTTGGAACGGATCTTTGAAACGATGGATGAAGTGCCTGAGATCCAAAACCATAACGGAGCGATCGAATTGCCACCGATTTCCGGTCACGTTGATTTCGACCATGTGACCTTCCGCTATGAAACCGGCAAAGACATTTTGCATGATGTGTCTTTCCACATCGACCCAGGCCAAACCATTGCTTTAGTGGGACCGACCGGAGCCGGTAAGACCACGATCATCAACTTGCTCAGTCGTTTCTATGATGTAAACGAGGGTAGCGTCAAAGTTGATAGCTATGATGTCCGCGATGTGACGCTTGAATCCTTGCGTAAGCAAATGGGCGTCATGCTCCAAGATACCTTCGTCTTTTCGGGGACCATCCTAGAAAATATCCGCTATGGACGTTTAGACGCCACCAAAGAAGAAGTCATCGCCGCTGCCAAAGTCGTGCGCGCTCATGATTTTATTGTTGACTTAAAAGATGGCTATGATACCGTTGTAGAAGAACGTGGTAGCACCTTATCCGCGGGGCAACGCCAATTGATCTCCTTTGCCCGCGTGTTGTTAGCAGATCCGAAAATTTTGATCCTTGATGAAGCAACGTCGAGCATCGATACCAAGACTGAAGAACTCTTACAAGAAGGTTTGCAACAACTCTTGAAAGGGCGGACCTCCTTTATCATCGCTCACCGCTTGTCGACCATCAAGAACAGCTCGAAAATCTTTTACATCGATGCCGGTCATATCGCTGAAGCTGGGACCCATGATGAATTGATGGCACAAAAAGGTCTGTATCATCATCTCTACCAATCGCAATACGACCTGATCCGCGCTCAATAAGTTTAACTTTAAGCCCACAAAACGAAGATCTGTTTTGCGGGCTTTTCTGAACTATTAAGGAAGTATCTGTTTTTGGGTAAGGTTCAAAGTTTGGTGTATCCATTTTATTAGTGTGGAAAGGGAGACTGAGCAGTAAGGTTATGGCGGAAAATAACCTAAGAAAATGAAAAGTATCGGAAATTAAAAAGCGAGTACCTGCCATGTCCATAAAATAGCAAGAAAAGTAACAACAGAAGTTATTGATTATCAAATCATGATTTCGGTATCCACAAAAAAATAAATGGATCCCAGATTACAGTTGTTAGTAAGAAAGATACCAACCAAGAATTCATAAGTAGAGATGTATGTCGATTAAGAAAGCATTCATACAAAAGAATGGACTTAGACTAATCAATGCGTTCTTTTTTTCACTAAATTGATGAAAACAGATGTTGCATAAATCTATGGTTGTTCGTTTAGAAAAGGAATAATCATAAATACCTGAAAAGCTACTCTGCTCTAGCTGTCTGTTGGTCTGTTGCAATTAAATTTTAAAAATCAGGATTCGGGCTAGTAATTTAGCTAATTTTTCTTTAAAATAAAAGTAAGCCTTATCAAAATGAGGAGGACAATGCATGACACGAGGACCGGCGAATGGCATTTATCGATTGACGCGCTTAGTGGCTAGTTTATTTATCGTGACAGCTTTTATTTTTGATCGGCCGAATGAAATTTTTCACGGGATGCAAGCCATCATTGCATCACCAAGTAATCTAGTGACCGATTATGTGGCGATCGGTGGGGCTGGTGCGGCACTTTTAAATAGTGGCCTGATCACGCTCATCAGCTTGTTGATCCTTAAAAAGTATGATCATCATTTTGCGCCTAGTTCGGTTTTGCATCTGATGCTTCTAGCTGGTTATTCATTTTGGGGCAAGAATTTATTTAATGCGGCGCCGATCATTATCGGTCTTTTAGTTTATATGCATATCTTTCATGATGGATCGCAAGTTCATCTGTCAAGCGGCCTTTTAGGCACTGCCTTAGCGCCAGCTGTTAGTATCGTTTATTTTTCTTCCGATCAGTGGTACATAAAAAGCTTAGCTCTTTGCTTAGGTTTTGTGATAGGTTTTGTCATGGTGCCCTTATTTGAAAGGATCCGTCATCTCACCTTCGGGCTTAATATCTATAACATGGGTTTTGTGGCTGGGATCGCTAGTATCGTAGTCAACTTTCTCATCACTAAAATTTTACATATCGAAGTCGCTTTGATCCAAATGCCGCCGCAACATGCACATGAGTTGGCACTTTTGTTCTCGCTTTTATTCCTTTTCTTGTTCCTTTATGGTTGCTTCCTTTTTTTCCACGATCATTTTGTAAAAATTCAAGATAAAAAAATCGTACTCAAAGAATCTGGGGCTAAACATCACTTGCTACGCGATGTTTTTCAAATTTACAAGTTTTCCCTCTATGGTTTGATCGGACTTACCATCGTTTTTCTGCTTGATGTTCCCTTGACAGGGGCAGTGGCAGGCTCTATCATGATATTCACGGGCTTTAGCGCCTACCATTATCGTTTTAGCCACTACTTTTTTCCTGCTTTAGGCGTGGCTGTCACCTACCAGGTCTTTTTTGGTGGAATTGCGTCAGAAAGCGGACTGATCGCGCTCTTTTTCGTTAGCACCATGGCGCCGTTTTGTCACCTTTACGGCACTGTTCCCGGCTTTTTCTCAGGACTGCTTTTTCCATGGACCGCCAAATTATTGAATCTGACGCACAATGGGATCAATCTCTATAACAGTGGTTTTGCCGGCGGGATCACGGTCCTGTGCTTATTTTTGCTCATGCAAGTGCCTTTTTTAAAAAAACACCCGGTCGGTAAGAAACATAGTCAGCTAGAACTGCGATTTTTGCAAAAAGTCGCGCAACATATTGAAATCAAAAAAGCACCTTAATTATAGGAGGCAATTATGGAAAAGTTAACGGCTCTACAAAACGGTTCTGATATTCGCGGTATTGCTATCGACACACCGGAACATACGGCTGATTTGACCAATGCAGCGATCGTTAAAATCGCCAATGGATTAGTGAATTGGCTAGAAAAAAAGACAGGACAGACACACTTTAAGATCGGCATTGCCCGAGACAGCCGCTTAAGTGGACCTGGACTAAAAAAAACGTTGGGAGACCAGTTACAACGACTTGGCTGTGAAGTCTTAGATTTTGATTTGGCCACAACCCCGGCTGTCTTTATGGCGACGCAATTTCCCGAGTTTACTTGTGATGCTGGGGTCATGTTAACAGCTAGTCACTTGCCTTTTGAGTACAACGGGGTCAAAGTCTTTAGTCAAGCAGGGGGCGCTGAGAAAAATGATATCCACTTTATTTTGACGCACACCAAAAGGACAGCGACAGCCACAAAAGGAAGGCTGACTCCTATCGATTTGGTGACCCCATATGCTGCCTATCTAGTGGCTAAGATCCGGACTTTATCTGGGGGAAAACCGCTTGCAGGAATGAAGATCATCGTTGATGCCGGTAACGGGGGCGGTGGCTTTTTTACGGAAAAGGTCTTGCAACCTTTGGGCGCCGATACGAGCGGTTCGCAATTTTTGGAACCAGACGGCCATTTCCCCAATCACATCCCTAATCCGGATAATCAGGAAGCCATGGCGAGCATTCAAAAGCAGACCTTGGCAACTGGTGCTGATCTGGGCGTGATTTTTGATACTGATGTCGATCGGTCAGCCATGGTCACCAAAACTGGCGCCATTTTAAATCGCAACAATTTGATCGCCGTATTGAGTCAGATCGTCATTTCAGAATCCCCTGGGACGAGTATTGTGACAAATTCGCCAACCAGTGACCATTTGAAAGCTTTCATTGAAAGTCTTGGCGGCAAACAAGTTCGCTACATTTCTGGTTATCGCAATGTCATCAATAAGGCGATCGCACTAAATGAGGCGGGCATCGATTGTCAATTGGCTATTGAAACTAGTGGTCATGCGGCCTTCAAAGAGAATTATTTTCTCGATGATGGGGCGTATGTGATCGCGAAAATTCTGCGCTTATTACCGGAATTGCAAGCTTCTGGGCAATCTTTAGATGATCTGATCGCGGATCTAAAGCAACCAGCCGAAACACAAGAAGTTCGCTTTTTCTTGGCAGCAGCTGATTTCCGTGCTTTAGGTGAGCAAGTGATCGAAAAAATCGCGCACTTAAAAGTCGCGGGGTGGACGATCGATCCAGAAAACGAAGAGGGGATTCGGTTCACCTTATCTAAACCGAATGGCTCCGGTTGGTTTTTATTACGCATGAGTTTGCACGAACCCTTACTCGTCTTGCAAGTGGAAATGGACGTAGCCGGCCAGATCCCACCGGTGTTGAGTACGATTCATACTTTTTTGAATGATTTTCCGCAGGTGGATCAAGAAAAGTTGTTGCCCTTATTAAATAATGTAGAAAGTTAATGAGAAAAAATGTCTATTTTTAGAAAAAAGTCGTTAGAAAAAAAGTCGGTCAGTGAACTTAAGAAAGACCTGACTTTAAGTGATTTGATTTTGTTAGGGATCGGGGCTTGTATCGGTACGGGGATCTTTGTAGTGACCGGTCAAGCATCGGCGGATTACGCCGGACCAGCCTCCGTCTTTTCATTTTTGTTGGCAGCGATAGTCGTGATTTTAAATGGCTTGTGTTTTGCCGAATTTGCCGCACGCGTGCCGGTCTCAGGAGGTCCTTATAGTTACATGTATGTCGTTTTCGGGGAATTTGCGGCTTGGCTTTCTGGCTGGTTTTTGATTTGTGAATATTTGCTAGCTGTTTCCTCAGTAGCTTCCGGTTGGTCGGGCTATGTACAAGGTTTTTTACGCAGTCTCGGTTTTACTTTGCCACACGCCTTAACAGCTGGCTTTAACGCTAGTCAGGGCACCTATCTCGATCTGATCGCCGCTTTGATCCTGATTTTTATTACCTTTTGGGTCAATCAAGAAGCTAAAAAAGCCTTGAGTTTGAACAATATCATGGTTTGGGTCAAGTTTGCCATTATCGCTTTATTTATCAGCGTGGGTATTTTTTATGTTAAACCAGCCAATTGGCAGCCTTACCTGCCTTTTGGCGTCAAAGGTGTTTTCGATGGTGCGGCTTTGGTCTTTTTTGCTTTTCTTGGCTTTGATTCGATATCCATGGCTGCTGAAGAAGTCAAAGAGCCACAAAAAGATGTCCCCCGTGGCATCATTGGTGCGATCGCGATTGCGACCTTTTTGTATGTCGTTGTTACTTTGATTTTGACCGGTATGGTGCCTTTTAGAAAGTTAGACATCGGTGATCCGGTCGCTTTTGCGATGCGTTATGTCGGTAAAGATATCGTTAGTCGGATCCTTTCAGTCGGTGCGATCGTGACCCTTTTGACCGTTTCGATCTCAATGCTCTATTCACTAGCGCGCTTGGTCTACGCCATCAGTAAAGACGGCCTTTTGCCAGTGCGCTTGGCCAAAATCGATGCTAAAAAACATACGCCGCAAAACGCTACCTTCTTGTGCGGTGCCGTAGCGTTGGTATTTGCAGCCGCTTTTCCTATCACTATTTTAGCCGAACTGACCAACATCACAGCTCTAGCTTGTTTGATCATGATGTCTTTAGGTGTCTTGCGGCTGCGCAAAGTTTATGGCCCGCCTAAAGCAGGTGAATTTCGCGTGCCGCTTGTCCCATTTGTCCCACTATTGTCGGCTGTTACCAGCCTTTTCTTGATGACCCGCCTGCAAAAAACGACTTGGATCGTCTTTATAATGGCCGTTGCGATCGGCCTCCTCATTTATTTTGGCTACGGGTATAAACATAGCTTACTAAATGAGAAATAATCGGGCTTGGGGCCAAGAATAGGGCGGTAATGAGAGATTCTATCAAGCAATTGATAGTTGATCAAAAAGTCGTAGGTCACCTTTAAATAAAAGGCACCTACGACTTTAGTTATTATTTGTTACCGCTCGTTAGTTCAAGCAACTTGTGTTTGAGATCTTCTTCCATGGAAGCCAGCTCGAATTCGGCATTTTGCCGTTTTTCCTTGCCTTCTTTTTGTATGCGCAAGGTTTCTTGCAGGGTTTCTACCAAATCGTTTTGCGTCTTTTGCAAGGTTTCGATATCCACGATGCCACGTTCGTTTTCTTTGGCGGTTTCGATAGCAGAGACTTTCAACATTTCTGAATTCTTTTTCAACAGGTCATTCGTCGTTTCCGACACTTGCCGTTGGGCGGTCACGGCATCTTTTTGGCGCAGTAAAGTCAAGGCGATGACAACTTGGTTCTTCCAAAGTGGGATCGCCGTGTTGATCGAGGCTTGGATTTTTTCTGCCAAAGCTTGATTGGTATTTTGGATCAAGCGGATCTGCGGGGCTTGTTGGATGGTGATTTGTCGAGCTAGACGTAAGTCGTGAGTCCGTTTGTCGAGGCGATCTAAAAATTGCGCGTAGTCGTTGACGACCTGCACATCCATTTGGTCGCCG
Source organism: Tetragenococcus sp. (assembly GCA_041859945.1). GTDB lineage: Bacteria > Bacillota > Bacilli > Lactobacillales > Enterococcaceae > Tetragenococcus. The sequence goes on along the minus strand of JBFLGC010000001.1, from coordinate 21,217 downwards.
GTTGCTTGCGCTTTTTTGGTAGCTTCGGGAATGATCGTGGTGCGTAATTCTTCCATTTTCAATTCACCAGCCGCAATATAAATATTCAAGGCATCAAAATAATCTTTATTCTTATGATACAATTGCTCGAGCATGGTGTTGTCCTTGATCAAGCCGTCTTTTTCCTTATCGAGTTTGACGGCGACTTTATCGATCTCAGCGCCGATTTTTTGATATTTAGCGGTGATCTCAAAGACCGATTGTTTGACTTTACCAAACATGCGCTTAAAGACATTGCCTTCGCCAGCCCGCAAATCATCGGGATTGGCTTCTTGCAAACGATACATCAGATCAGTCAACGAATCACCGATCGGACCGATATCGGCAGCTTGCACATGGTTGAGCATCGATTGCGAAAATTCGCTCAATTTAGTTTGCGCCGTGGACCCGTAAGTGATCACGGCCTGTTGATCATTGGCATCGATTTTATCTGCCAGGGCTTTGGCTTGTTCTTGACGTTCATTCGATAATTGATCGTACAGACGTGGTGCCGTCTGTTGTTGTTGCAAGTCCTTGATTTCATTTTTTTGTGTGGTGGTTAGATCGTCAAGATTCGTTTCAAAGGGATTGCTCAATAAATCTTCCAATGTATCATTGACGTCTTTTGTTTCATCTTCACTCATTTACCCAATTCCCCCTTTTTCATTTTCATAAGAAGCGAGAAAGGAGGCCCCTTATCTCGCTTCGTGTTGCTCATATTTGGCTTGTTCTTGTTTTAAGCTTTGTTTGGCTAATGACATTTCCACATCCATATCTTCCAAGTCATCAGAGACAAAACGTTGGTAGTCTTGCGTGATCAAAGCCGCGACTTGATCGATGATTTGAATGCTTTCTTCCATTTTATCATAAGTTTCGCGAGATTTGACTTCATGTGCATCGATTTCCAAATATTTATCGGTCAAGTCGACCATGTTAGGTAGATGAGTATATAAAAATTGACTGGCTTCATGCATCCGCATGGGTTCTTTGACCATTTCCTTAAAGAGCGCTTTGGAAGCTCGTAAGGTATCATACTTCAAATCGATAGCTTTGAGTTTGGCATTGTTGCGGACATTTTCTTGCAAATGTTGGATTTGCAGACGAGTGTCATTTAAGGTTTCGCGAAAGACCGCGATCTCATGTTCCGAAAGGCCACTATCAAGATAGCTTTGTTCGCGCTTTTTGGAAAGTGGTGGCAGAGCTAATTCTGGTTTCTTTTTGTCGATACCACTGCCTTTGATGCCGTAGATAACTAACAAAATCCCCGCCAAAAGCAGACAAAACGCATACCAATCACCGGACCCTGAGCCGAATAGAAAACCTCTCAGTCCCAAGATCACGAAAACGCCTATGACCCATTTTAAATTTTTCATCGATAGATTCCTCCTAATAAACGATTGAATCCTTGTCTAAGTTTACGAATTCATTTTAGCATGTTCAAGGAAAGAAAAGAATCAGTCTTGCGGTGGATTTTTGGAATTTAGGAAAAAATTATAATAGTTGTGATAAACTAGTGGACGAAAGCTCAAGAATTGGGTACATTAGATAAGAAAGTAGGGAAGCTCATGTTAGAATTTAAAGATTTTGAAGAAAAAACGATTCATCGTAAAGAAATTTATCACGGTAAGATCATCGATGTCGCACTTGACGAGGTTTTGTTGCCTGATGGGAAAACGACCGTTCCACGCGAATTGGTCTTCCATCCTGGTGGTGTGGGCTTGATCGTTTTGACACCAGAAAATAAAATGGTTTTTGTCAAGCAGTTTAGAAAGCCCTTGGAACGGGTGATTTTAGAAATACCTGCGGGCAAGATCGAACCTGGCGAAAACGACCCGGCGGCGACAGGCTTACGCGAGTTAGAAGAAGAAACAGGCTATCAGGCCACGTCAGTAGAATTGGTTACGTCTATGTTTTTATCACCAGGTTATGCCAATGAGCGTCTGTATATTTATGAAACAAAAGGGATCCATAAAGTGGCTCATCCCTTGGCACAAGATGAGGATGAAGTGATCGAAGTTTATGAATTGACCCTAGCAGAAGCTAAAAAAGCGATTGAAGCCGATTTGATTTGTGACGCCAAGACTCTGTATGCTGTTCAATATTGGGAGTTACTGATCGCTAAAGGGAGAGTGTAACATGGCAAAAGGACCCCTAGTGACTCGTTCTGAATTACGTAAGCACCAAAAAGAAGCAGAAAAACAGACGCGTAAACAAGAGGAAGTTGTTCGCAAAACTTCTGAAAAAGAGTTTCGCAACGAAGAAAAACGTATCGATAATTTTTACCGCAAAGAAGCCAAGAAGTATAAACCAGTCGAAAAGACGCGTTCCGGCCAAAATCAACAGTCACGTAAGATGGATCGCTTTTTGATGAAGTGGATCATGATCGTCGCTTTCCTTTTGATCGTGGTCTTGATCATGGTTTTCTTTTTGTAGGGAGGAAGCAAGTTTGAAAATCGGAATCATTGGCGCCATGCCACAAGAAATCAAAATTTTAACGGAAACAATGCAAAATAGTAGCACTTGGGAGCAAGCCGGTCTGGTTTTTTATGCCGGTGACATCACCGGTCAAGAAGTCGTCGTGGTCGAGTCTGGTATCGGCAAAGTGCTGGCTTCCTTGACGGCAAGTTTATTGATCCAACATTATGACATCGATTGCCTGATCAATACTGGTTCAGCGGGTGGAATCGGGCGCGATTTGGCTGTGGGCGATGTTGTGATTTCTGAAAAATTAGCCTATCATGATGTCGACGCGACCGGTTTTGGTTATGCATACGGTCAAATCCCTGGTGGCATGCCTTTGTATTATGAAGCCGATGGTGAGTTGATTGCGGCAATGAAACAAGCAGCTGAAAAAAATGGTCAAGCGGTAAAGACCGGCTTGATCGTGACCGGCGATGCGTTTATCGATGATCCCCAAAAAATCCAAGCGATTTTAGCCCATTTTCCTGATGCCTTAGCCTGCGAAATGGAAGGTGCTGCGATTGCTCAAACGGCCCAACAATTTGACGTGCCCTTTTTAGTCGTGCGCGCCATGAGTGACAATGGCAATCACGAAGCCACTCAAAGTTTTGATGAATTTATCGATGAAGCAGGCCATCGTTCGGCCCAAATGGTGATCGATTTTATCAAGGAATTAGCCTAACTTAGCCGCCGTCCGATCTGTTTAAATCTTGCGGCGGTTTGTTTGTTTATTAATAGTATAGTTAACTAATGCGGTCAAAAGAAATGGGAAGTAGTGTCTGCAATCGGGGAAAGCGGCCAGAAGAAATCAAAAGTAGTGTCCGCAATCAAGGAAAGCGGTCAAAGGAATCAGAAAATAGCAACCGCAAAAAGTTTATTTAAGCTTAGAATGTCAAAAAGAAAAGCAACGTTCGCCAATTGTGGTGAACGTTGCTTTTCACATTTTTCTTACCAAATATGCACGCGGTTTTCTGGAGCACGGTACATAGGATCATCTGGTGCGATTTCATAGGTAGTAAAGAAATCGTCGATATTTTGTAATTGGACGTTGGCCCGTAATTTAGCAGGGGCGTGCACATCGATCGAAAGTAGTAATTGTTGGTATTGTTCTTTGGCCTTGGTCCGCCAAATGCGCGCCCAGTTGGTAAAGAAGGCGTTAAGATCGAGATCATCTTCTTTTTTGGCTGCTTCTAAGGCACAACTAAGGCCGCCCGCATCGGCGATATTTTCCGAAACGGTCAATTTACCGTTGACGCGGCTTCCGGCGATCGGTAAGCCATCGAATTCATTGATCATGTCTTCGGCCAATTTTTCGAAATGCTTCAAATCGCCTTCCGTCCACCAATTGTTCAAATTGCCATATTCGTCAAATTTGGCGCCGTTGTTGTCAAAAGCATGCGAAATTTCATGGGCGATGACGGCACCGATCCCGCCGTAATTGGCGCTAGAAGATTGGTCAAGACTATAAAACGGTGCTTGTAAAATAGCAGCTGGAAAGACAATGATGTTCAACGAACCGCTGTAATAAGCGTTGACCATGCAAGCTGGCATTTCCCATAGGTCACGATCGACTGGTTGTTTAAATTTAGCGAAGTTCGCTTCGGTAGCTAAACGAGAGAAATGACGGACATTGTCGACTAAACTGCCGCCGTCTGCTGCTGTTTTAGTAAGGAATTTTTCATAGTAAGCGGGGATCTTATCGGGATAACCTACGTGAACGGCGATCTTATTTAATTTCAAAATAGCTTTGTCACGCGTTTCAGCCGTCAACCAGTCATTTTTAGACAGACGATCTTTGTAAACACCGATCATGGTAGCGACCATATGTTTGACATCGGCTTTGGCCTTTTCACCGAAATAAGTTTGGCCATAATAAAGTCCCACGACTTGGTTGAAGGTATTCAAGGCTAGATAGTAAGCCGCTTTTTCTGGGGACATCGCTTCATCGATCCCTGATAGGAAACGGGAATAAATGCCACCGGTTTGCCGCAGATCTTCGCTAAGAAAACGCGTGTAACCTAGTAGCGTTTGGATATACATCCAACTCTTGAGTAAAGGCAAATGATCGTCGGTGATAAATTCATGCAAAGCTTCAAAATAAGCCGGCTCAGTCACAATGACTTTTTCAACAGGTTGACTTACGATACCGGCCAGAGCCTTTTTTAAATCGAGCTTGTCTGAATAGGCCACGACTTCCTTGACATCACGTGGGTTGTACATCTTACTATAATCGGCATTTTCTTCAGCACTTTTGACATGAGGTGCAAGCGCTCGGTCGAAGGCTAAAGCTTGTTCAGCGATCGTTTCTGCTTCAGAACGAGTATGGCCAGTTTTTTGCATGACTTTTACTGCCATATCAAAGAAAACTTGCAACATTGCTTCTGCTTGCTCGTTTTCACCTTCATAATAGGTCTTATCAGGTAAAATAAGAGCAGCTGGATCTAAATAAAGGGCGTTTACTGCCGTGTTTTTCATGTCGGCATCGACGTAAAAGTTGAAAGGTAAAGGCAAGCCTTCCTTGATCCACTCCGGCAGTTGGTGATTCAGATCGTCATAACTTTCCAATGAAATGATGCGATGTAATAAATCTTGGATTGGTTGGGCCCCTTGAGCTTTGCGGCTATCATAGTCCATGGCCAAACGATAAAATTCCACCGCGTCTTTTAAACGTCCAGCAGGAATTTCTTTGCTACCCTCAGCCATTTGCCGAAAATCGCTCATCAATAGTTGGTCGATTCCTTCGACTAAATCTTGAAAGCCACCAGTAGCTGGTTTATCGCTAGGAATCACCGCAGTTTTGAACCATTCGCCATTGATTGCTTCATAAAAATCTTGTTTCTTCAAATCTGTCATATTTTTCACACTCACTTTCATCTTCTCTATGATACACCAAATTTAATGCGCACGCCATTCTGATTCCAAGAGACCATAATCATAAATGTCGAGCCACTTTCCCGCTTGATAATTCGCCTCACGATTGACGCCTTCACGATGAAAGCCCAGTGATTCATAAACGTGGATGGCCTGACTATTATTGGCATTGACCGATAAATTGACCTTGTGCAGGCCTAAATGATCAAAAGCAAAACGCAACAAACACGTAATAGCTTCACTACCATAACCACGCCCACGATTTTCTTTTGCCGGGATACCGATGCCTAATTCACCGCGACGGTTTTTAAGTAGGACTTCTGACAGAGAGATAAAACCGATCAAGGAATCGTCGTTTTTCTTTCGGATCGTGTAATAAAATTTTTCTTCACTATCACTAGTGTCAAACATCGCTTCCCAATCCTTATTTTGGAAAGGATGAAAAACATCATAACTGATCCCCACCGCGAATTCTTCGTCCCATTGCCACTGGGTAAATAACTCGCTATCGCCTTCACGCAACTCTGCTAAATAGATCTGTTCCTTTGCCATGATGATCTCCTTTTCTAATCGATGATTTGCTTAATTGTAGCATAAGACAAGGAAAAAAGAACGATAAAATATTTTAGTCTAAACGATTGGATAAATGAGTATCGAACAGATTTTGAACTGAAACATGTTCGATAGTCAAGTATCGGACAGATTTGAAATTAAAACATGTTCGATAGTTAACCATCTACTAAATCTTCCCCCAAAAGGCAGCTCCGCACTCTTTTTCTTAGGTCGACTCGAAGTTTGGTCACTTTGGCATTTAGAAAAGGAGCTTTAGTTGACCTGCTAACAAAACTTAGCTATATTGGAATCAATAAAAGAAAGACGGTGGTAGTGATGATCAGAGACAAGGATCAGTGGATCGGGATTTCCGAAGAACGCTTTAAAGCCTATCAAAATTGGAGGACACCAAGTGGCTATTTGTGTGGGACATACGCGGCCTCCGTTTTGTTGGCTTATTATCAAGACTACATTGATGAAAAAATCGTGCCAAAGACGATTCGCCAAAAGAATAGTTGGCAAGGACAGACGTTGATTCACTTTTTGCAAGCCTTTATTCAGCCTTATGATTTTCCGACGACTTCGCTTCAAGTCAGTCATGGGTTGTCAAAATATTTTACCATGGAAAGATTGCCCCTGCGAGCACGTATGACCTTGATCGGGGGCTGGCAACGGGCGGTCAAACGGATCGACGAGGGCAAGCCCGTGATCGTAGGTTTGCTCAAAGTTTTGGGTAGCACTTATGGTAATCACTGGGTCGTGGCCTATGCCTACATGGAGACGTCAGAAGGAAAACGTTTTTTGAAAGTTCACGACAATTGGGGCAATTATGATCAGGTTATTCCTGCCAAATGGATCAATGGGACGGTTTCTTTGCCATAATTTTCAAAAAAGTCCCGACGAAAGTCAAAAAATGTGCTAAAATGAAGGAAAGTGAATTAGGGAGGCAGTTATGGCGAACAAAGCACCGATTAAATTTTTTAGTTTGAATGGGAACCAACCTTTAGCTGAGAACATTGCTCATGCCTTTGGAGCTGAGTTGGGAAAATGTGTGATCAAACATTTTAGCGATGGTGAGATTTCGATCAATATCGAGGAAAGTGTGCGCGGGGTGCATACCTTTTTGATCCAATCGACCAATCAGCCCGTCAATGATTATTATATGGAACTTTTGATCATGATTGATGCCATGAAACGGGCCAGTGCCAAAACAGTCAATGTTGTCTTGCCTTACTATGCGTATGCCAGACAAGATCGAACGGCACACCCGCATGAACCGATCACGGCGAAACTTATCGCTAATATGTTAGAAGAAGCGGGAGCCACGCGTGTGTTGACACTCGACTTACATGCGGTCCAAGTGCAAGGCTTTTTCAATGTACCGGTCGATAACCTCTTTACCATGCCGCTTTTTGCACGTTATTATCGTGACAAAGACATGGAAGGTGAGGAGTATGTCGTCGTATCACCTAAAAATAGTGGGGTCAATCGTTCGCGCAGTCTGGCCGAATATCTGAATACGACCTTAGCTATCGTTGAACAAGGCGAGGATCAAGTCGAGGCGGAATATGTGATCGGTGATGTTCACGGCAAGAAATGCATCATGGTCGATGATATATTAAATACCGGTGAGACTTTAGCTAAAGCAGCGCGACTTTTGAAAGAAAATGGCGCCACTGAAGTTTATGCTTGTGCGTCACATGCCTTGCTTTCACCACCTGCCAAAGAGATCCTTGAAGCAGCTCCGATCGCAGATATTTGCGTGACTGATTCTTGTTTGACTGATGAAAGTCGTCACCCCAAGCAATTGACGTATGTGACCTGTGCTGAGTTAATGGGCGAGGCTGTCCACCGTATTTATGAAAACATTCCGATGAGTCCACTGTTTAGTATCGAAAAGAAAAAGTTTGATTAGCCAATGACCAACGAAAGAGCACTTTTTCTTTCGTTGGTATTTTTGAAAGAAGGAAAGAAAATGACCTATTTAGATCATGCGGCCACAACTCCTATGCGTCCTGAAGTCGTCCAAACCTTGACGGAGGTATCAACTACGATTTTTGGCAATCCCTCTAGTGTCCATGGCTACGGACGACGCGCGCATGAACAGTTGGAAAAAGCGCGCTTAACGATCGCCCAAAGTATCCATGTCAAGCCGACTGAAATCATCTTTAATAGTGGCGGGACCGAGGCTGATAATACCGCGATTTTGATGACCGCTTTGGCGCGGAAAACCCAAGGGCAGCATGTGATCACGACCCAGATCGAACATCCGGCTGTTCTAAATACCATGAAATTTTTGGAAGGTCAAGGCTTTGAAGTGACCTATTTGCCTGTCGATGAATCTGGGCAATTGTCTGTAAAAAGCGTGGCCGATGCGCTTCGTGAGGATACGATCTTGGTTTCGGTGATGTTTGCCAATAATGAGACCGGCAATTTGCTACCGATCCAAGCGATCGGTGATTTGTTGCGCGACCACCCGGCTGTTTTTCATACCGATGCCGTGCAAGCTTATGGCAAAGTGCCCCTGGATCCGCATGCGTGGGGCATCGATCTGCTCAGCGTTTCGGCGCATAAGATCAACGGTCCCAAAGGCATTGGTTTTTTGTATAAGGATCAAAACCTGTCCTTACCGTCCTTTTTGCACGGTGGGGAGCAAGAAGAAAAGCGGCGCGCGGGCACGGAAAACTTAGCCGCTATTTGTGCCATGGCCAAAGCTATTGACTTTTTGCCAGAAAAAGTCCAAGCTGAGAATCAAAGCAAATATGCCAACTTTTCCCATTTGGTCCAACAACGCCTGACCGAAGCTGCGATCGACTTTCATATCAATGGCGATTTAGATCACAAGTTGACCCACGTCTTGAATCTGCAATTTCCCGGTGTGCCTAATGATTTATTATTGATGCATTTGGATCTGGCCGGTTTTGCTATTTCGACAGGCTCTGCTTGTACAGCGGGCAATGTCGATCCTTCGCATGTCTTAGAAGCCATGTATGGCAAGGATGCAACGGTTGTGAAAGAATCGATCCGCATCAGTTTTGGCTATGGCAATACGCTAGCAGACATCGAAGCTTTTTGTCAAGCTTTAGTCACAAGTATCGCGCATTTAAAGCAAAATTAGACTAGCCAAGGCGTTTTCAAATCGTTATAATAAAACTAGTATATGAGAAGGAGTGGGAAAATGGCATTTCAAACAGAAGCGAGTATTTTAGGTTGTCCCGTCAACTATCAGCTGGCTGCGACCGCAAAAAAATACACCTTACGTGATAATGGCTTTACCGAAACAAAAAACGGCAATTTTCAATTGATCCGGCCTTTGCAAGCGACACCGCAAAGTAATGAGGGTTTGAAACTTAAAATCACAGTCGATAAAGAGATTCACAGCTTGAAAATGGCGGTAACAACGGCCAATGGGTTAAAGGCAGTCAATATTTTCAAAGGGTCTGAGAATGACTTGTTACAAGAAAAATTTTACTTTCTAATGGACGGCTTTATCGATCGCGGTTTATTTACAAAAGTTCAATAAGGAGTCAATCGCAGGCAAGCTGTCCTGCGATTTTTTTGAAAAGGAGGCCTGGACCGTGGCTTATCAACTAGCAATTTGTGATGATGAAAAACCAGCCGCAGATTATGTGGCGCACTTAGTCGAACGATGGATGAAAAGTCGTAGCCAACAAATGACGATCGATTTTTTTGATTCTGCTGAAAGTTTGTGGTTGGACTTTTCGAGCAAAAAATATGATCTTTTGCTGCTAGACATCGAAATGGCAGCCATGGATGGCGTGACGCTAGCTAAGAAGATCCGCCACGAAAACAAGGCGGTCCAGATCGTTTTCATCACGGGCTATTCCGATTACATAGCAGAAGGGTATGAAGTTGCCGCGCTCCATTATCTTTTGAAGCCGCTAGATGAGACTAAATTTTTTCAAGTCTTGGACCGCGCTGTAGCAACCATAAAAGACAACCGCCAAAGCTTGACCATTCAAGCAGAAGGCGAGATCGTGGTCTTGCCCTTTTATGAGATCCATTACCTTGAAGTCGACCACAATTATGTGACTGTTCATGCGAAAACGGATGTGACTACTAAGCAGACCTTAAGTGAGATTGCCAAAAATCTTGATGCCCGTTTTTTTCGTTGCCATCGCTCCTTTATCGTTAATTTAATGGAAGTTGCCAAAGTCACCAAAACAGAAGTCCACTTGCAAAATGGTGCTCGAGTTCCTTTGTCGCGTGGCAATTATGAGAAAATAAACCGCGCTTTGATCGAGTATTTGTGAGAAAATGGAGGAAAGGATAAACCATGCGACTCTTTGAAAAACGACTCAATAAACAATTGGCTTTGTACCAAGAAGAATTGATCACGACCCACTATAATGAAGTGGAAAATATGTATCGGCAAATGCGCACTTGGCGCCATGACTACCGCAATCATATCCAGACTATGAAAGCTTATGCTGCCAGTGGTGATTTAGAGGCGATAAAAACTTATCTGAATGAATTAGATCATGACTTGGCGACTGTCGACGTGGTCGTGAAGACCGGCAATGCCATGGCAGACGCGATTTTAAACAGTAAGATCTCCCTTGCCAAAGCCAAAAATATCGAAGTCGTCGCTGATGCCCATATTCCCGTGGCTTTAAAAACCTCTGAAATCGATCTGTGTTCCATTATCGGCAATTTATTTGACAATGCCATCGAAGCGAGCCTAAAGTTGCCTGAAGCTGAGCGTTTGATCCGCGTGTATATGGATATGAAAAATACCCAGCTCTACCTTTCTTTTACCAATTTTACGGCAATGAAAAAACGTCCGAAAGTCAGTGGCCGCTTTCAGACGACTAAAGGCGCGGGACATGGCCTAGGTTTGGTCCGTATCGATGATATCGTGGCTAAACTAGACGGTTATATCAGTCGTAACAGTGAAGCTGGCGCCTTTACCACCGAAATTTTATTGCCACAATGAACCATTCGTCCCCGCTTGAGAACCGTTTGTCCCCCAGATGTTCTCAAACGGGCTTTTTTTGTTAAAATCTATTTGTGAGGTGAAGAACATGGAAAAAGAAAAATCTGACTATTCTATCGCTAGTAATATTGCCTTTATGGTGAAACAAGCATGGCAGGGCAATAAAATCGTCCTCGTGGTCACTGTTTTACTGGCTCTTTTAGGAGTCGGGACCAGTTTATTGCAATTATTTATCAGTCCCGTTTTATTAGGTAAAATCGAAAGTCATGTGCCACTTGGTAATCTATTGGGAACGATTGGACTATTTATTTTAGGCTTGGTAGTCTTTAGCGGACTGCAGACGTATTTTGAGCATGCGATATTTATGAATCGCATTACCATTCGGACATTTATTTTGAATGCTATCAATATGAAAGTGCAGCAAACGTCTTTTCCCAATGTTTCCTCGACCTCGTTTTTAGAAAAATGGGAACGCAGTATGGTCGCTTTATCCAACAATAATTCGGCCAGTGAAAAAATTTGGGCGACACTGACCGCGATCCTTCAAAATAGTTTGAATTTCATTATTTACTTAGGATTATTAGCGACGGTCGATGGCCGCTTGATTTTAGTCGTGATCGTGACAGCTTTGGTTGGTTTTGCGGTCACCCAAAAAGTGAATGATTGGCGTTTTCAACATCGCCAAGAAGAAGATAAGATCATTAAAAAAATCGATTATTTGGATAAGAAGGCAACGGATGCGACACCAGCCAAAGATATTCGCCTTTTTCATATGAAAAATTGGTTGTTAGATGTCTATCAAGAAGGGATGACGGATCTGAATCTTTTCTTAAAAAAAAGAGAGCGCCATTTATTCATTGGTAGTGGCACCGATATTTTGATGAATTTCTTACGTAACGGCTTTGCCTATGCCTATCTGATCTATTTTACCTTGCAAAACAATTTATCAGCGGCCGAATTTTTACTTTATTTCTCAACGGTCACTAGTTTTTCGCAGGGATTGACAATCATTCTGACGGAATTTAACACCCTCAAAAAACAAAGCATCGATCTTAGTCGCACGCGCGAATTCATCGATATGCCCGAAACGTTTAAATTTACAGATGGTAAAGCGCTCGAACCCAGTCTTGATAAAACTTATGAATTACGTCTCGACCATGTCTCCTTTCATTATCCTGAAAGCAAAGAAAATATTCTCGATGCTATCGATTTAACGATCCGTCCTGGTGAAAAATTAGCGATCGTTGGCTTGAACGGCGCTGGGAAGACCACTTTAGTCAAGTTACTCTGTGGTTTTCTCGATCCTACAGATGGTCGCGTCTTGTTAAATGGTCAAGATATTCGGCAATATGACCGGCGTGATTATTATCGTCACTTTTCTGCTTTGTTCCAAGACTTTTCGATCCTCGAAACGGATGTTTTAGAAAATATCACACAAACACTTGACGCACCGGCCGATAAGCGCGTGGAGCAAATTCTGGAGCAAGTAGGTCTAACAGAAAAAATCAAGCAACTACCTCAAGGGGTCCATACCCATATTGGTCGAAATATTTATGAAGATGGCGTCGAATTGTCAGGTGGACAGATGCAACGGCTTTTGTTAGCACGGGCCCTTTATAAAAATGCACCGATCGTGGTCTTGGATGAACCAACGGCTGCTCTGGATCCGATCGCTGAAAATGATATCTATCAACGCTATAATGATTTGACAAAAGGCCGAACGTCTCTTTTTATTTCACACCGCTTGGCTTCGACACGTTTTTGCGACCGAATCATTTATTTAGCAGCCGGCAAAATCGTAGAAACAGGGACGCACCAAGAACTATTAGCTAAAAAAGGACAATACGCTTATTTATTTGAGGTTCAAAGTAAATATTATCGCGAAGGAGATGAAACGGATGGAACAAACGTTGCTCAAACAAGCTTGGCAGCTGAATAAACGCGGTTTTAAACTTTGGTACCAACACTTTCCTCAAATCTTTTGGGCCAGCAGTTCTTATCGCTTGATTGCTAATCTTTTGCCTTATGTGACCCTATTTTTATCCGCTACTATCATTAATGAGTTGGCAGGAAGAAAAGATCCGGAACGTTTGCAACAATTAGTGATCACGGTCTTGATCGTTGATGTTGCACTTGGCTTGTTACAGGCCATTTTGTTACACTGGAAGACGATCTGTGAAGAACAACTTTATCAAAAAGGCCATCAACTCTATGTCGAAAAATTTCTTAAAATGGACTTTGTCAGCGTTGATGATGCTTCTGTCCGTGACAATTACCACCAAGTCAACCAAAATGAAATCTGGATGGGCAATGGTATCCCGCAAGTCGTGGGTTATTTTGATGATGCTTGTGAAGCGATTTTTGGGGCACTAGGAGCGGTATTTTTAACGATTGGTTTATTTACTTCCCAAGTCCCGCAAACTGCCGGAAAATGGACGTTGCTGAATAATAAAAGTACCTTACTTGTCTTGTTTATTTTACTAGTAGCTAGTGTCTGGGGATCAGCGGCCCTGTCAGGCAAGAGTGATAGTTATTTATTAGGCTTATCAGATTTGATGAAAGAAAGTAATCGTTTATTCAATTTCTTTGGAGTTTCCATGAATGAAAGTAAAAGAGCTTTGGATGTGCGCACTTTTCGCCAAGACAAGTTGACGGCTTATCATTGGGTGGGGAAGGGATCAGTCATTGAAAATAATGCCGCAAGCTTCAAGTATTTTCGCGGACCACTGAGTATATTTTTGACTTTAGCCAATATCGTGGCTACCCTTTTTATCGGGGTCGTTTATGTCTTTGTCTGTTTGAAGGCTTGGGCCGGTGCATTTGGCGTGGGTTCGGTTACCCAGTACATTGGTGCCATCACCAAGCTTTCACAAAGTGTCACGAAGCTTTTCTCCCTAACTGGTAGGATCAAAGGCAACGCACCATTTTTACAAGTGGCCTTTGATTTTCTGGATACGCCTAATGACATGTACCAAGGCAGTCTGACCACCGAAAAACGCTCGGATCGCAAGTATGAGATCGAGTTTCGTGATGTCAGTTTTCGCTATCCACACGCGGAAAATGACGCGCTACGACATGTTTCAATGAAATTCAATATTGGCGAACGACTAGCTGTGGTCGGCGAAAATGGCTCGGGTAAGACGACTTTTATCAAATTGCTCTGTCGTTTGTACGACCCGACAGAAGGGGAGATCCTACTCAATGGGATCAACATTCGCAAGTATGATTACCAAGATTATCTCCAACTGTTTTCCGTCGTGTTCCAAGACTTCGCGCTTTTTTCTTTCAGTCTCGGTCAAAATGTCGCGGCTGCGGTCGATTATGATGCGAAAAAAGTCGAGCAGTGCTTGGATGAGGCCGGCTTTAGTGGGCGTTTGGCCAAAAGTGAAAACAAACTAGCAACCAATCTATACAAGGATTTTGATCCGGCCGGCGTGGAAATTTCCGGTGGTGAAGCACAAAAAATCGCTATCGCGCGCGCTTTATACAAGGACGCCCCCTTTATCATTTTAGACGAACCCACCGCGGCCCTCGATCCTATCGCCGAACAAGAAGTCTATAGCAAATTCGATTCTATCGTCGGCGACAAGACCGCTGTTTACATTTCCCATCGGTTATCGAGCTGTCGTTTTTGTGATGAGATCTTAGTTTTTGACGAAGGTGCCGTCGTCGAACAAGGCGATCACACCTCCTTGCTCCAAAACCTTGACGGCAAATACCATGAATTATGGCACGCCCAAGCGCAATATTATCAATGAACGATTTCCAGCCAAGAATTTCTTGGCTGGATTTTTTAGGAAACTGATTGTCGCCAGATCCCCGTCAAATCCCCGTCAAATTGAGTAAGCCTATCAGAAACAGTGGGAAATCTCTGGCAGGTAGACTGGACCTGTATTGAATATTAGAGAATCAAATATAAGTCGAGGAAGTCTATAATGGATACTGGCAAATCTTGTACGAGTCAAGCAGACTTATTGAGTCTCGGATCCTAGGCTTTCCCTTAAAAACGACTCGAAACGTGAAAATTTCAGAAAAATGCGCTATAATAACAATTACTGAAAAAGTTGCGACCTTCAAATCGTAGAATATTCAGAATCTAAGATGAAATGATGGTGATAACATGACGGACAACAGCAAGACGCGCGTTGTCGTGGGCATGAGCGGCGGGGTGGACTCGTCGGTAACGGCACTTTTGTTAAAAGAACAAGGGTATGATGTGATCGGTATTTTCATGAAAAATTGGGATGATACCGATGAAAATGGCGTGTGTACGGCGACTGAGGATTACAAAGACGTGGCTAAAGTAGCTAGTCAAATTGGCATTCCTTATTATTCGGTTAACTTTCAAAAAGAATATTGGGACCGCGTATTTGAATACTTTTTGGCGGAATATCGGGCCGGCCGCACGCCTAATCCAGATGTGATGTGTAACAAAGAAATCAAGTTCAAAGCCTTTTTGGATTATGCCATGCAACTGGGGGCTGATTATGTCGCCACGGGTCATTATGCCCAAGTCGAAAAGGACGCAGACGGCATTGTTCATATGTTACGCGGGGCTGATGGCAATAAAGATCAAACCTACTTTTTGAACCAATTGTCACAAGCACAACTTGCCAAAGTGATGTTTCCCCTAGGTCACTTACAAAAACCACAAGTGCGGGAAATAGCGGCAGAAGCCGGTTTGGCAACGGCGAAGAAAAAGGATTCGACGGGTGTTTGCTTTATTGGCGAACGGAATTTCAAGCAATTTTTGAGTGAATATTTGCCAGCGAAAAAAGGCAAAATGATGACGTACGAAGGCGAAGTCAAAGGCGATCACGATGGTTTGATGTATTATACGATCGGTCAACGGCAAGGCCTAGGTATCGGTGGTGGTGGCGCGTCGCAAGAACCGTGGTTTGTCGTGGGCAAGGATCTTGCAACTAATACCTTATATGTTGGTCAAGGCTTTGATCATCCGGCCCTTTATGCAGACCGCTTGGACGCTAGTGACATTCATTTTACGACCAATGAAAAAAAACCGCGTGAATTTGTCTGCACGGCGAAGTTCCGCTATCGTCAAAAAGACACGCCCGTTACCGTTCGCCTGCTCGACTATGACCGGGCAGAAGTCATTTTTGACCAACCAGTCCGCGCTATCACGCCGGGACAAGCGGTAGTTTTTTACGACGGCGACGAATGCTTGGGTGGCGGCACGATCGATCATGCTTACCAAGCGCAAAAAGAATTACAATATGTCTAAACGCAACTACCGCAAGTGATTTGCGGTAGTTTTTCTATATGCTATAATCGAAGCAAGTAGAACTATAATTAAGTAGGAAAGGAGAAAAAGAATGGATAATACAGCTTTGGCACGGTTTATCAGTTCTCTTGGAAGTTTAAATGGTTATGGAAGTACCGTTTTCCAAACCAAGCAAGCATTGGATCAAGGAACAACGAAACCTTTGAACCAAACGAAAAAAGATATTGCTATTTTCACCAATACATTGCAAGGAATTGATGCAATCAAAAAGATCGGTTTTTCTTGCGCAGGGATCATTGCCATCAACAAACAGTTCGATTCGCCTTCCAAAGAACAGCCTAAGCTACCAGGACATTTGCGAAATGTCTATTATAATGAAGACGATCGAATCGCAATCCTCGTCGATTCGAAAAGTACCCAGGCCTACTATCCACCAGAAGTCGTCCGCCGCCAAGATATTGAGTAAACCGATCGTAGAAGAAGCAACGAGTGATAGAAAAACAATTCGCGTGAAAGAACAACTTTCTAGCTATGACGAAGAAGACTGAAAAATCTCACCAGAAATCTTAAAAATAATTGGCACTTTACTAGCGATTGCGTTATGCTTAGTTAAAGTCACCTTTTCAAGGAGGAAATCATGTCAGAAGAAGCAAGATTTTATACGCAATTTCAACCCGAACACTATGAAGTATATCTAGACATTGACCGTGCAGCAAAAACGATCAGTGGTAAGACCAAAATCACAGGAAATGCTAGCACCAATACGATCAACATTCATCAAAAATTTCTCACTGTTGCCGAGGTGTTAGCCGATGACAACGCCGTGAATTTTACCACCGATGATAGCAAGGAAGCCATCACAATCGACCTTCCGCAAGCCGGCAAAACGACGCTTTCCGTCACTTACACAGCGCCTTTGACCGACACCATGATGGGCATTTACCCTTCTTATTATCAAGTTGATGGTCAAAAGAAACAGTTGATCGGGACGCAATTTGAAACGACAGCTGCCCGCCAAGCTTTTCCTTGTGTGGACGAGCCAGCTGCCAAGGCGACCTTTGATTTGGCCATCAAATTCGACGAAAAACCGGGCGAAACCATCATCGCCAACATGCCAGAAGACAAAAACGAAAACGGCGTCCACTATTTCGATCGGACCGTCATTATGTCGACTTATCTCGTAGCATTTGGTTTTGGCGAACTCCAAAGTAAATTGACCAAAACCGAGAGCGGCGTTGAAGTGGGGGTCTTTGCCACCAAAGCCCACAAAGAAAACGAATTGGATTTTGCTTTAGATATCGCCAAACGCTCGATCGAATTTTATGAAGACTTTTACCAAACGCCTTATCCATTACCACATTCTTGGCAACTTGGCCTGCCCGATTTTTCGGCCGGCGCTATGGAAAACTGGGGTTTAGTTACCTATCGTGAAGCCTATTTGCTACTTGATCCAGACAATACCTCACTTGAAACCAAGCAAGTAGTGGCCACCGTTATCGCTCATGAATTGGCTCATCAATGGTTCGGCGATTTAGTCACGATGAAGTGGTGGGACGATCTGTGGTTGAATGAAAGTTTCGCTAACATGATGGAATATGTTGCCGTCGACGCCATTGCCCCCGACTTCAAGATTTGGGAAGTCTTCCAAACCTCAGAAGCCGCTGCCGCTTTGCAACGGGATGCCACAGATGGCGTGCAATCGGTCCATGTTGCCGTCGAATCGCCCGCTGAAATCGACTCGATCTTTGATGGCGCCATCGTTTATGCCAAGGGTGCCCGGATGTTAGTCATGGTCCGTGCTTTGATCGGCGACGACGCTTTACGAACTGGCCTCAAGCATTATTTTGCAAGTCATAAGTATCAAAATGCGACGGGCGCTGATTTATGGAAAGCCTTAGGAGAAGCTTCGGGACTTGATTTGAAAGCCATCATGGATACCTGGCTGGAACAACCTGGTTACCCCGTCGTGACCGCAAAAATAGTCGATGGTGATCTGGTCTTGGATCAAGAACAATTTTTCATTGGTGCTGGAAAAGAAGTAGGGCGGAAATGGCAGATCCCGCTTAACAGTAATTATGCGGCTGTACCACAGTTGATGACAGAAAAAATGCTGAATCTCGGCGACTTTGCTACCTTACGCCGTGAAGCTGGTACACCTTTCCGCTTGAATGTCGACAACGATTCACACTTTATCGTTCATTACGATCAAAGCCTACTGGAAGACATTTTGGCGCATGCTGATGATCTCGATGCCATCGCGCAATTGCAACTCATTCAAGATATGCGACTTTTAGCTGAAAGCAGCCGGATCTCTTATGGTGATTTGGTGCCACTCTTGCCGAAATTTGCCGATAGTCCTTCAAATATCGTCAATGCGAGCCTCTATCGCGTCGTCAATGATTTGAAAAAATTCGTCACTCCAGACACCGTTGAAGAAACGAATTTGAAAGCTTTTGTTGAAAAACTTAGCGAGAAACAAGTCGCTCGTCTGGGCTGGACACCAGTCAAAGGTGAGTCTGTCGATGATCAATTGACTCGGCCTTACGTTTTGAATGCTGCTGTTTATGCTGATAATGAAACGGCGATGCAAACGGCTCACGAATTGTTCCAAGCAAACAGTGACAATTTAGCTGCATTACCAGCTGACACGCGCGTTTATGTCTTGTTAAATGAAGTCAAACACTATGGTAGCTCAGACTTGTTCGAAAAATTATTAGACGCTTATCGTCAAACTTCAGATAGTGGTTTTAAGTACGACATCGTACCGGCTCTGACCAATACGCCAGATAACGACTTGATCACACGTATTGTCGGCCATTTTGAAGACAGCGACACGATCAAACCACAAGATTTACGGAGTTGGTACCGTGGGGTGTTAGTCAATAAAGCTGGTCAACAAGCGGCTTGGGATTGGTTCAGAAACGACTGGCAATGGTTAGAAGATACGATCGGTGGCGATATGGAATTTACCACCTACATCACCGTGACCGCGGGCGCCTTCCATACCGCTGAACGGTTGGAAGAATTCAAAGCCTTCTTTGAGCCAAAACGCAATGTCAACGGACTGACCCGCGAAATCACTATGGATATCAATGTAGTGACCAATCGCGTCGCCTTGGTGGAAGCTCAAAAAGACACCGTCAACCAATACATCGCTACTGTAATTGCTGAATAAATAATAAAAGTGACCTAGTGAGTTTGTCATCACTAGGTCGCTTTTTGAAATTTTAGAAATTCGATGTGAATGGCCAAAAGAAATGAAAAGTAGTGTCCGCAATCAAGGAAAGCGGTCAAAAGAATCGAAAAGTAATGTCCGCAATCGACAAAAGCGGCCAAGAAAATTGGAAAGTAGTGTCTGCAATTGGCAAATTTAAATCGTATCCAAATTAATGACCGTATCGTATTGATCCAAATAAGAACCGGTGTTATGATGGGCCATTTCAACGATCGTTTTCGGTAAGGCTAGTAAGGTGTCTTTGATTTCTTTGGCCGTTTGCTCATCCAAAGAAGAGGTGATTTCATCGGCAATCAATAGATCCCGACCACTTAGTACCGCCCGTGCAATTTCGATCCGCTGTTTTTGACCGCCGGAAAGATGTTCGCCGTTCGTTCCTACCGCAAAGTCCAAGCCACGTTTGTCGATCAAATCAACTAAACCGCAAGTATTGATGACGCGCAAAATTTCTTCCTCGGAATAATCATGATTCAAGGTCAAATTATAACGTAAACTTTCATCGAATAAGAAAGCCTCTTGCGGAATGTAGCTGATACTTTCGATGAGTTCTTCTTTGGATAAGCTTTTGCCTTCGTAAGTGACCGAGCCCTACGTTGGTTTGACTTGTCCCATCAACACACGTAGTAAAGTCGTCTTACCACTGCCCGATTTTCCCTTGAGTAAGGTTTTGCTACCTTTTTCGATCGTCAAATGATTTAAAGCAATTTGCGTTTTATCGTCAAAACGAACGCGGATATCGCGTAAGCAAATGGGGTATAAGGCCTCATTTGGCAAGGTCGGATAAACTTTCTGGTCCGCTTGTTCACTTTCAGCTTGCATGGCTTTGACTTTTTGCCGCGTCTGATTGGTCGTTTGGATCTTATTGTAGTACTGCACCATTTCTGAAAGGGGCGAAAGGATACGATCGCTTGCCAGGAAGATCGCGATCAGGCCGCCTGCCATCAAACTTCCATTCAAGACAAAATATCCTCCGATCCTTAGTGGGATAAAGGTCCCGACGCCGGCAATCAAGGCAATCAATAGATTACAGAGGTATTGGAGCGTATTCATCTTCATATAAGAACCTTCTGAATCCGTCAACGACAGGTTCAAACGTTTCTGATAATCTTTGAGACTGTTATATTGCAACAAAGTTTTGACGCCATTAATGCCGTCGACCAACATTTTGGTGTAGTGTTGCGCTTGGTGACTTCAGTTTTGCGAACTTTCTTCCACGTATTTTTTCGTGAGCTTGGGTAAAATCGCTGGCAAAAAAGAACAAGCTACAAAGAGTAAGCCGACCTGCCAATTGATCGCCAGCACATAAATCGAGGTCGAAACAGCCATGACCACACAATTACCCATACTGACCATCGCATCTAAATAGTTTTCATCCAAAAGTTTTAAATCATTGGTGATAAACGACAAGGTATCCGTGGCTTTTAATTTGCCTTCATGGCGCGAAAAAGCAGCATAAGCCAATTGTTTGGTGGCTTGATTGAATTCTTTTTTTAGTTTTGCATTAAAGAAACGCTTAAAAAAAGCCATTAAAGAAACGCTTAAAAAAAGCACAGATTTGTAAAGCTGTAAAGCCGATCAAAAAGAAGAAAACCGCGCGAATCAGCTCTTTTGACCCGCCCTGACTTACGGCATCGATCACTAAACTCATGCTTTAGGGTAAGATGATCGCGTCCATTGCCATGGTCAATAGGAAGAAAGCCAAAAATAGTTGGGTGGATGTTTTTGTGTAGTGTTTGATCATAGGTTAAGCCTCCTGAAGGAATAGAATGTTAGTATGATAAAAAATTTACTTTAACTTATTATTACCTGAATGATTTATGATATTGAACAAAATATATCAAACAGTTGGTCTACCAACGTTTTAAGACTTTTATACGATCAC
>JBFLGC010000019.1:0-45329 GCA_041859945.1 Tetragenococcus sp. | reverse complement strand
TAAAGGAATAATTTAACCCGTTCCAATGAGTTGTTACTGCTAGCGAAACGAATGTGGCTGCGACGTCGCCGTGAAAGTAGAGCCAATGTGAATTGTTTTGAATCACTACGATTGGCTCGTTTGGCGAGACAGAGTAGATGATGAAAAATACCTACTTGGTACTGTGACTGAACGCTTTAGCGTTTAGTCACAGTTTGAAGCTTGGCAGCCCTGAGACTATGGCTCAGGGCGGTCCCACGCAAGACTCTAGCAGACACAAACGCGAAAGCGTAGCTCTAAATTGGCCGTGAATTGTAACTCTTCACTCCTAATAACATCTGGAAAAGTCAAAAATTTATAAAAGCGTACACAAATTTCATATCAATGAAGCCAATTTTTTGGCGCCGATTTCTAGTACCCTTTTCGGTCGACAAAGGCACTCGCTTTTTCATTTCGGGTGCCTTTCATTTCATCAAATCAAATCGGAATTATCGATTTGGTCAACCTTTGTTCATAGTCCTCGAAAAAATTTTTCTGCTTGAATCACTAGCGTTACGGCTTAAAAATTTCCCCTCATCTACGAAAAAAAATCGCCCACTCCTTAATCGAGAATGGCGATTTTTTGTATTTTTAATTGCGGCCATTTATCTTGCCAATGCTTTTTTTGTTGTCGTCTTTGATAAACTTCCAAGGTGGCTTGGTTTGCTAAAAAGGGGGGCGTGGGTCTTACGATTCCTGTAAAAATATCTGTTAGGCCATAGGGAGCCAACCACTCAAGCCGGTCATCTGGGGCTAAACGGAGCGCAACAGCTGTACATCTTTCAGGATACTTGCTGATAGCATCTGCGGTACTCAGGTAAGGTGCGGCATCGGCAAAATTATGGCGATGCATAAAAGCTTGGTTGCGGACCTCCCAGTCAAAGTCAGGATAGTCTTGATTTAATTTAGCTTCGATTTCCAGGGCTTCTTCATAACTTGTCGTTCTATCAAAATAAACGACATCGATATCTGTTTCAGGGCCTTGATCAGCTCGCTCAAACAACTGATTCCACAAAAAATTTCGGATCGTGCCGGCTGCCACCCAACCATCGTTTAGTTTCAGATCACGAGTGATTTCCAGCAATTTCATCAAGGTCTGATTTTCACTGATCCAAAGGCTAGCTTGTTCTTTATCTTTCATAATGGTCTCCTAATAAGCGATGATCGTGATCGCTTGCTTGACCTCTTCTAGCAAATGCTTATCGCGATAGTTTTCAAAAGTAGGTCCTTGACGTTTCAAGATACCGCGTAATTTAGTTGGTTCCACGCTTTCTGAAAGCTTCCTGTCGGACACAAAGTTGCGACTTAGCTGCCATTCGTAGTAATAGCCAAAAGGCTGGCAATGGAAACGTGTCCCCATGATCGTCTGGGTGTTAAAACGGCGATGGGTATGGCCAAAAATCACATCGGTGACGTTGGGAAAAGCATCGATCACCTGTCCAAATGCTGGTGACCCTAAAAAAGCATTCAGATGATTCCAACGGGCATATTTACCGGCTTGCTGGACAATGAATTCTGCTTTAGGGACAAAATGGGTCGATAGGATGATTTCCGTTTGACTTGGGATCTTAGCAAGTGTTGATACAAGCTGTCGACAAATCGCCGCACTGATTTCTGGATCGGTCCCGGGACGCTTGATCATGCGGTCATACCAAAACAAGTTTTTAAGATGCACGATTTCCAATTCATCGGTTAGATCCGAAAAACGATAGTCGTACCAACCGTTGACACCAAGCAACACTTTCTCTTTTGACAGCTCGATCGTTTTAAAATTTAAAAAGCGGGGATCGGCAAAATGTTCAAAATCGGCGAGCTTATCGATATCAGCCATTTCATGATTGCCCCAATGAAAAGTCGTGGGGATCTTGGCATCAAAAAAAGTCACGACGGCTAGTGCCGTTTGCAATTTATTGGCTAAATCACCAGCAAAATGGAGATGACTGATTTTTTCCTGCACACACCAATTTAGGATTTGCGTAAGGTCAGCCTCACTAAAATGATTGATGTCCACATGCAAATCTGAAATGATCGCTAATTTTCCCACAGTTTTCTTCCTTTCTTGCCGTAAACCTTTCGAAAGCTCTGCTTAATATGTTATACTATGATCAAGAAACGTGCAAGGAGTGAACCCCAAATGGCTGATGAATTGCAAAAACATCTTGAAAAAGGGCAATATGGTGCCCCAAAATTAAATCCTGATGAGCAAAGAAGATATCTTGGGACTTTTAGAGAACGCTGTTATATTAGCATGACTGTAAGCCAAATGCAGGATAGTAGGAATCAAACCTTACTTGAAAAACACTTGGCCGATCATAGTGATAGTTCACTATTGATCAATGGCCAACTACCGGAAAGTCTGCAAAGCCGCTATATTGCTTTATCCGTGCAGGCCAAAAAAAAATTTACGATCGTTGCCGGTGATACCTCTAAAGAAAGTGATCCGATCGGGCTTTTAGTCGTAAGTCCCCAAGCAGTAAATGAAGAGGTGATCGATATCGAAAAAAAGTTCAACCACAAAGAAGTGCCTTTTAAATCAACTGGTAAGAAAAAAAGCTTTTGGTAGCAATGGTCCCGTAGAAAAAGGAGGAAACAGAAATGACTCAACCTACTTATAGTGACTTAAAAAGAGAATTGACAAATGTTCTGGACATTCACATCGACCTTTTAAAAGAAGTGATTTCTATCGCTCCTGAAGATCTTGATGCAGTCATGCTGATGATGCGTAGCTTTGGTTTCATGCTAGATCGAGCTCCCGAAGTATTATTGGAAGAAGACCCAGAAGAAATGAATTTCTTGATGTTTGAATATTATAGTCTTTTAAAAGAGCTCAAATACAACTTACGGCTCAACTATCCCTACGCCAAAATGCAAGGAAAACCATTGATCGCACTCGTCGATCTTTTCCCAACGACTTTTGAAGAGGAAATGAAGTCCTGGTGGGAAAAGATGACCGGTCTTACCGTCGACGATAGCAAACAAACCATTGAAATAAAAGATATGCACTAAAAAAACGTTCAGCTAGAAAAACTCTGGCTGAACGTTTTTTTAAGCAAAGCATTCTGGAAATAGGAGCTCTAAAACATCCATCGTCAAACGATGACTAGCTCCCTGGTAAGGATAGATATGCATATGCATCATCGGATTGAAATTGGCTTCGATAATGCCATAAGCCCCTTTTGCAGACGCTGCTACAGCCAAATCTGGGACGATCAAATCTAAGCCACAGATCACAGCTCCCAAAGCTTTGGTCGCTCTCACGGCAATTTCTTTATAATCTTCTGAGAAACGATCCGTGACATCGATCGAATCGCCACCGGTACTGACATTTGAATTTTCACGTAAATACACGACTGTCCCGGCGGCGGGGATCGTTTCCCTCGTCGCCCCTTGTTCTTTTAGCATCAAACGTTCAGATGCTTGTATTTCGATTTTTTCCAATGGCGTCCGATGCCCTTTGCCACGCCTTGGATCGGTATTTTTTTGCGCGACCAGCTCGGAAATCGTATGCTTGCCATCACCGACGACATTGGCCGGTACCCGTAGTAGTATCGCTTTGACTTTATCATCGATAACGAAAAAGCGATACTCTTGACCAGGTAAAAAGGTTTCGATCAGGATCGCGTCATCTTCAAGAAAAGCCAAGCGCACAGCCTCCTTAAAGTCGGCAAAATCAGCACCGTCTTTAAAAATCGAGATCCCCAGACCATAATTTGTCGATTTGGGTTTAACGACAAAGCCCGTCGTCTGATAGAATGGGTAAGCCTTGACAGCTTGTTCGACCGTATGATATTCACCACCTGCTGGTACATTGAAGCCTGCTTGAGCTAAGATTTTCTTGGTGACTGTCTTATTTTCCATGATCAAAGGAGCAATATACGTATCGTGACTGGTCATATTCCCGTTTTTGACATATTCTTTATGCCCCTTAAAAGTCAATTCCACAAACTGGGCTTGTTCGTCCAAAACTTTGGGTTCGATTCCTTTTTGAATGGCATCAAACAACAAGGCTTGAGTGGATAGCTCCATGTGTTTAAAGCCTGTCAATTGATAGGGGTGCTCCCAGGCTTGTGCTTGATTTTTGCGACCTTGGGCTGTCGCAAACGCCTTTTGAGACGAAGCTTGGCAAGCCGTGACTAACCGACCGGATAGAGTCTGACTTGGGTCGGCGACCATTTTTTCTAAATGAGGAAAAAGTGCTTCGGAAACGTCCAACTGAAAATCTAAGACAAATTGTTTCAGTAAAGCGACCAAAGCTTTGGCTTTTTCTTGATAAACTGAGGGCTCAAGGGGATGCTCCAAAGCGACCTCATCATTCATCCGGTCCCCTTCTGAGACCCAAGCGTCGGCTGCTTCTGGTTCGGGCTGACAGGCTAAATACAATAAGAAAAGATGTAAAAATTCGACTTGCTCGCCCCCGATACCATAGGGCTCAAAAGGATTTAGATCGATATTGCGTAACTCGATGTAACGGATGCCCGTTTGCGCCAAGTCGGCTACTTTTTTGCCACCACGTAAGCGGACCGGTGCATAAAACTCCTTATCTTCCAACAATTTACCCGTTTCGACCATTTCTTCAATACCTTGCAAATAAGCTTCTAATGAGGCAAAGCTGACCGTCACATCGTCATGATTGGTGTAGCCGAAATGACTACTGCGAATACTACGCACCGGTGTTTTGGGGCCTTCTCCTTTAGAAAAATAACGCGGTTCGCTGTATGGGGAGGCTCCATACAAATAAGTGACCAACCAACGTTCATGCAAGTAATTGCGCGTCACCTTTAAATATAATTCTGTTTTGAAGTCTTGATAATTGTCATACTCCGCTTGGACGGCAAACATTTTTTCAACGAGTTTTTCGCCAAACTCAAAATTATAATGGATCCCGCTGACCATTTGCTTACGTCGACCGTAGACTTTGGCAAGATAACGGCGGTATAAAACATCAGAAAAATCGTCTAATTTAGCGATCTTTATCTCCCATTCATCTTCTGGCAAAGCAGGTGGCATACTAAGTGGCCATAACATTTCATTTTGATCCATCGAGCGAAGAGCTACATCATGGATCGCTGCTAGCTGTTGAAAGAGTTCTTCATCACTTTCAGTGACCGGTGTGATCAATTCCATTTGCGTTTCCGAAAAATCAGTTTGAATAAACGGATGGTAGCTACGACTTCCTAGTATTTTAGGATGGTCTGTTTTAGCTAGATCTCCTGATAAGGTCACTCGTTGACTCTCTTTTTCGACCCCATAACGAACGCTCATCGCGTAGGGCCTCACTAGTTCATTTGCTAAAATTTTTTGGATATCCATCAAAAGATCTCCTTTTCTAGTCATTTACTAGAAACATTATACCAGAGAAAGTAAAAATTGGGCTGTTTTTTGTTTCTATCAATAAAGGGATTGTGATAAAAATTTGATTTGTGAATTTTATACATTTTAGTAAAACTCATTGACATTAGCGCTTTATTGCGTTATTCTAATGACAATGATTATCAATTGCAATTAGAATCACAAATCGCTTTGAAAAAGAAGGACGCATATGCAAGCTTTGACCGAAGTTCCCAAAAATCAAATTTATCAGATCCAAGCAGTCGACGCCTCACCCGAATCCAAAAAACATCTGCATGACTTAGGGATCTTGACCGGTAACCGTATTGCCTTGTTAAGCCTAGACGATAAAAATGGGATCGTGATGTTGCAGCATAGTCGCATCGCCCTTGAGAAAGCCATGATCGCCCAAATCAAAGTCGTCGAAGTAACGACTCACGGTGAATGGCTTTCATTGGACCAGTTAAGAGCCGGTGAGTCAGGCCAGGTCGTATCGATTTACGGCGAAGGAGCCATCAGAAGACGTCTGATGGACATGGGCGTCACCAAAAATGTTTCTGTCAAAGTCAAAAAAGTGGCTCCGCTCGGTGATCCGATTGAGATCACGATCCGCGGCTATGAATTGACTTTAAGAAAAGATGAAGCGGCCTTTATTTTGATCGAAAAGGAGACTTACTAATGGCGCAAACACAACTTGCTCTAGCTGGAAATCCCAATAGTGGTAAAACCAGCACTTTCAATCATCTGACTGGTTCCAACCAATATGTCGGCAACTGGCCGGGGGTTACTATCGAACGTAAATCAGGTTTTTTGAAAAAAAATAAAGGCGTCGTTATTCAAGATTTGCCAGGGACCTATTCTTTGTCCCCTTACACACCTGAAGAAGTGATCACTCAAGAGTTTTTGCTTGAGCAGCACCCCGATGTCATTTTAGATATCGTCGATGCTAGTAATTTGGAACGTAATCTTTACCTGACTCTGCAATTATTAGAAACGGGCCTGCCAGTGGTCATGGGACTTAACATGATGGATGTCATTAAAAAGACTGGTTTTACCATCAATATCGATAAATTAGCTTATGGCCTAGGGATCCCGGTCGTTGGCATGAGTGCCTTAAAGAAAACGGGCCTCAATGATTTGACTGAGACTGCTTTGAAGGAATGCACGCAAGCTAAAAAGCCGGCCTATCCTAGCTATGATGAACGGTTGGAAGTTGCTTTGGCCGATATCGCCGCAGTCCTTTCGCCTTATGTGGCCGAAAATCAAGTGCGTTGGTATGCCGTCAAGTTTTTTGAAAAAGATTCCCTCGCCTACGAACAAGTCGCTTTAAATGAAAAAGATCGGCAAGAAGTCGACGAGATCATTCAAATCACCGAAAAAGTCTTTCAAGATCAAAGCGACGCGATCCTGATCAATGCGCGCTATGAATTCATCACACGCTTAGTCGCTTTATGTACCGTCAAAAAAAGCGACTTCGAAATGAATATCAGCGATAAGATCGATCGGATCGTGACCAATCGTTTCTTGGCCTTACCGATTTTTGCCATCGTTATGTGGGTCATTTATTATTTAGCCATCCAAACAGTCGGCACGATCGGCACTGATTGGATCAATGATGTTTTATTTGGGGAATGGATCCCTACGACCGTTGAAAACTTGCTCGTTTCTTGGAACGTGGCCAGTTGGATGCAAGCTTTGATCTTAGATGGGATCATCGCCGGCATCGGTGCCGTTTTGGGCTTTTTACCACAATTGATCGTCTTGTTCTTATGTCTAGCTATTTTGGAAGATTGTGGCTACATGGCCCGGATCGCCTTTGTCATGGACCGACTTTTCCGCAAGTTTGGCTTATCTGGCAAATCCTTTATCCCTATGCTTATCGCTACAGGTTGTGGGGTCCCTGGTGTCATGGCTAGCCGGACCATAGAAAATGAAAAAGACCGTAAGCTTACGGTCATGGTCACGACTTTCATGCCTTGTTCGGCCAAGCTGCCCATCATTGCTTTGATTGCGGGCGCCTTTTTCCCCCATAGTTCTTGGGTCGCACCCTCGGCTTATTTTGTCGGGATCACGGCTATTGTCTTATCGGGGATCGCCTTGAAGAAGACCAAGCTTTTTAGTGGGGATCCAGCCCCATTTATCATGGAACTGCCGGCCTATCACTTTCCACAAGTCAAAAATGTCTTGTTTCAAACCTATACGCGTGCCAGAGCTTTCGTGAAAAAAGCCGGTACGATCATTTTTGTTTCCTGTATTTTGATTTGGTTCACATCGTCTTACAACTTCCGCCTTCAAGCCGTTGCCGAAGACCAAAGCATTTTGGCCGCTTTCGGTCGTTTAATCGCGCCCTTGTTCATCCCCCTGGGTTGGGGACACTGGAAAGGTGCCGTGGCCACCATCACAGGCCTCGTTGCTAAAGAAAACGTAATCGGGACCTTTGGCATCTTGTATGGCAATCTCGCTGATATTTCCGAAGATGGCCAAGAAATCTGGCAACTGCTACAAACGGACTATACCGCGGTCTCAGCTTATTCCTTTTTGATCTTTAATTTGCTTTGCGCGCCTTGCTTTGCTGCGATCGGTGCGATCCATCGGGAAATGGGCAATGCCAAATGGACTTGGCTGGCGATCGGTTATCAATGTGGCTTAGCCTATGCTGTAAGCCTGGTGGTCTATCAATTTGGCCACGTGATCTTTGAAGGAGCTCCCCTAAGCTTGGGCACCCTCGTCGCTACGATCGTTTTAGCTGGTATGATTTATGCCATCGTTCGTCGTGAACACCGCACCAACCTTGAAGTTCCGCTCACTTCGACTTTATAAAGAAAGAAGATAATTTATATGTTAGCAACAATCATTTTAAGCATTTTGATTTTTGGCAGTGCGGGCTTCGCTATTTACCGTATCGTGAAAGGTAAAGGCCATTGCGAAGACTGTGGGACCAGTTGTAATTGTGCCATAGAACCAAAAAAAGCCCCTAAATAAATCAAACTCATCCGTCAAGAAATTGGCGGATGTTTTTTTGCTAAAAGTCACTTTAAATCGTAAATCGGTGGTGACTTTAGGCCCTAATGTCTCCTCGGTTTGTTTACGCCCTAATAGGACGTCCAATTCCCTTTTTCGACATCCTTTTATATCAACATTTCTATGATCAACTTTGTTATCAAAAAAATCGTCGCTTTCTTGCTTGAAGGAAAAACTCGCACTTGCCTTGCCAAGTTTGCCTTTCTTGTATTGGCAACCACCTCTTGCCTTGCCAAGTTTATCCTTCTTGTATTGGCAACCATCGCTTTCCTTGCCAAGTTTGTCCTTCTTGTATTGGCAACCACCGCTTCCCTTGCCAAGTTTGCCCTTCTTGTATTGGCAACAAACTTTTCTCGCCATTTTGCACATATATCTTTCATACGGGGTTCTAAAATGATCCTTTGCTACCATTTGTGGAGAAAAAACTTCATTTCTTCCTCCACATTTCTTTAAAAATCTGCATAGATCATTCATTTCATCTGCTTGGTACTTTCTTAACTCTCAAGTACTTGTTCGCCCTAATAAGATGGATGGATACATCAAGTTTTAAATACTGCCGGAATATATACTGCCTTAATAGTCAAAGAAAAACTTCCGAAAAAAGTAGTAAGTCCGCTTTTTCCGGAAGTTTTTTATTCAGCTTGTAATAGGTCTTTAAATAAACCAATAACAAATTGATTGGGATCGAACGTTTCCAGATCGTCGATGCCTTCGCCCAAACCGACCAACTTCACTGGTAAATGGAGTTCGTTTCTGATGGCAAGAACGATACCACCTTTTGCAGTCCCGTCTAATTTCGTCAAGACAAGGCCTGAAACATTGGTCGTTTCTTTGAACTGCTTGGCTTGATTCATAGCATTTTGGCCTGTAGTGGCATCCACGACCAATAGCACTTCATGAGGTGCAGTTGGATCGACGCGTTTAATCACCCGATTGATCTTATCCAATTCATTCATTAAATTGACTTTATTTTGCAAACGGCCAGCGGTATCGATCAATAAGACATCCACGGCTTCTGCTTGGGCACGTACCATGGCATCATAAACGACAGCGGCCGGATCCCCACCTGCTTTGCCACGGACGACTTCAACAGCGGAACGATCGCCCCAAACCACCAACTGGTCGATAGCACCTGCTCGAAAAGTGTCTGCTGCCGCCAGCATGACTTTTTTGCCTTCTGCTTTCAACTGATGGGCAAGTTTACCGATACTCGTCGTTTTGCCAGTCCCGTTGACACCGACAAAAAGTAGGACCGTCAAGCCGTCTTTTTGATAGTTGATCTCATTGACTTCATCGACGCCTTCTGCTTCATATAAGTCGACTAATTTTTCGATAATGGTATTTTGCACGGCGGCTGGTTTTTTGGCATTTTTTAATTTGACTTCTTGGCGCAATTCATCAGCGATCTTCATCGAAGTCTCAAAACCAACGTCAGCTCCGATCAATGTTTCTTCGACTTCTTCAAAAAAGTCTTCATCGACCGTCCGAAAATTAGCAAAGAGTTCATTCATCCGTTCTTTGAAAGTCTTGCGTGTTTTTGTCAGGCCTTTGTCATATTTTTCTTGAGCACCTGTTTCAACTTCATTTCCTTCAGTGGCTTGATCAAGTGGTTCAGGGCCTACTTCAGAACTTTCAACTTCAGTTTCAACTTGACTTTCTTCAGTTGCTTTAGCTTCGTCTAGATCCTCGCATCCAACAGTTTCCGCCGGTTCATCTGCTTGATCACTTTCAGCTACTGGTTCTTCAGAAGTTGCTTCTGCATCGATTTCTGGCGTTTCTTTTACTTCCGTTGTTTCTTCTTGCTCTTTACTAAAGGCCTGTTTGATTTTATCAAAAAGTCCCATTTCATATCCCCCTTTCAGTTTAAGATCAGATCTTCAATTACTTTCGCTACGCCGTCTTTTTCGTTAGTCACCGTGATAAGATCGGCTGCCGCTTTGACAGCAGCAATGGCATTGCCCATAGCCACGCCCACACCAGCAAATTCGATCATCGGCAAATCATTTTCTTCATCGCCAAAAGCCATTACTTCGTCAGGCTTTATACCGAGTTGCTTGATCAATAAAGAAATCCCATAGGCTTTATCGATCCCTTTTGGCATAAATTCTAATAAGTTCTTCCGCGACTTGATGACTTCAAAACGGTCCTGCACGGTTTCTGGTATCAAAGCGATTTGTTGATCCAAAAAACCTTCTGGATAGGCAACAACAGCTTTGTTATATAAACGCTCCGCGACCAATTCAGACTCCGCGACCGACTCAAAAATCAGGAGTGGATTCAGCTGATCATAAATCGACCGATGCTCTTTAGAAGTCGTTACTTGCAAAACGATATCATCTGACAAAATATCTAATGGCAAATCAAGAAAACGGGCCAGCTCGATTAGTTCCTTGACTTCAGTAAAACTCAGGGCTGCTTTATCCATCACTTGCCCCGTATCATTTTTTTGAACCAAACCACCATTAAAAGTAATGCTATAGTCGCCCGTTTCTTCTAATTCTAAAGTCTTCAAAAAGGGCCGGATGCCACGTAACGGCCGACCTGTCGTGATCACGACTTTTACGCCTAGCGCTTTTGCTTTTTTTAAAGCAGCTTGATTTCTAGTTGAGATTTCTTTCTTATCATTTAAAAGCGTGCCGTCTAAATCAATGGCCACTAATTTTATCATTTCATTCTCCTATTCATAGCGCTTCTTGCGCATTGATTTGTCCGCTATCGGAAATTTCTTCTAATTTGACCGAAACGATCTTCGAAACACCGGACTCCTCCATCGTAACCCCGTACAAAACATCAGCAGCTTCCATCGTGCCTTTACGATGAGTGACCACGATAAACTGGGTATCATTTTGGAAGGATTGCAAGTAATTGCCAAAGCGCAACACATTGGCTTCATCCAAAGCTGCCTCCACTTCATCCAACACGCAAAATGGCACCGGTCGTACTTGAATGATCGAAAACAGTAAGGCGATCGCTGTCAGTGCTCGTTCGCCGCCAGAAAGCAGGCTCAAACTTTGCAATTTTTTACCTGGCGGCTGGGCTTCGATCTCGATGCCAGTATTTAGGAGATCATGCGGATCAGTCAAGATAAGTTCGGCCCGACCACCACCAAACATGTTGGGAAAGACCATCTTAAATTCTTCGCGGATCGCCGTAAAGGTTTCTTCAAAGCGTGTCTTCACTTCTTCGTCCATTTCTGACATAGTATGAAAAAGTTGCTCTTTGGCCGATAGGAGATCATCACGTTGCCCACTCAGAAATAAATAGCGCTCATTGACTTGCTCAAATTGCTCAATGGCATTCAAATTGACCGGCCCTAAGGCTTCGATTTTACGGCGCAAATTTTGAATCTCAACTTTTACCGCTGGATCTTTGGTGACTGGCCCGCACTTCCTTTGCGCGGCTTCGAAAGTCAAATGATATTCTTCTTGTAGATATTGCAAACGATTGTCTAATAAAATCTCCGCGCGATTTTTTTCAACTTCGACATGCGTCTTTTCACCTATTTTTTGCTTTTGTACTTCATGTAATTGACTCAATTCAGCATCCATTTGGCTGATCTTTTGTTGGATCTCATAGCGTTCTTTTCGGATCGCTTGTAAGGCCTCTTGCAATTGCTCCTTACGAGCCCCCAGGTCAGCCACTTGTTTTTTCAAGCTCGTTTCGTTCAGCTCATGATCCGAAAAGTCCGTCGATAAGGCTTGCAGCTGCCGGGCCAGGGACTCTTTGCGAGCAGTTTGTTCCTTTTGGTTTTGATCACAAATTTGGATCTGTTGTTTGAGGTGCGTGGCTTGTTCTTTATCGACAGCAAGCTCCGCCTTCAATTCAGCCAAGGCTTGGGTCAGATCGTTTCGTTTTTCCGTGAGCAGATCTTCTTTAACATCCAAGTCATGGATCTCTTGGTCGGTTTGCGCCAAAATACGATCGATTTCTTGGCGTTTTGCTTCGAGCTCATTTTTTTGTTCTTCATAATTTTCTAAGAATTCATCGACATCACGGGTTTCATAATCCAAAGCTTTTTGTTCTTTTTGGAGACGCTCGTAGGCTTCTTGTAAATTTTGGACCTGATTGCCTATATTTTGTTCACGCAACCGCATTTTTTCGCCGGCTTCGCGTAAACTTTCCAAAGTTTTCTGACCTTCTTTGAGCGCTTGGTCAAATTGTTGGACTTGATGTTCCGTGGCTTGCAGTCGTTTGTCAAAACGGGTACTTTGCTCTTTCAAAGCTTCTAGTTCATGTGATTGACTAAATAGATTTCCTTGATTGCCGCGTTTGGTGGCACCGCCAGTCATCGATCCCCCCGCATTCATCACATCGCCTTCCAGAGAAACGACCCGATAACGATAATTGACCGTCCGTGCTAAAGCATTGGCACTATCTAAATCTTCAGCAATCAAAGTTGTGCCTAACAGATTTTCAACGACAGTCCGAACCGTTTCTGAAAAAGTCACCAAATCACTAGCGACCCCAATGAAACCTGCGATACCTTGCGCTTGGTTACGGACTGTTGGCGACAGTTGTCGACTTTTGATCGTTGTCAATGGTAAAAAAGTCGCGCGGCCGGCACGTTGCTGTTTCAAATAGGTGATGGCTTGGCGCGCATCCGCCTCACTTGCAACGATCAAATGTTGAGCGGCAGCTCCGAGCGCTGTTTCCATAGCCAGTGTATAATCTGCCGGCACTTCGATCACTTCCGCCACCGCACCCACGATTCCAGATAACTGGTCACGCTTTTGTAAAATAGCTCGTACGCCTTGGTAAAAGCCACTATAATTTTCTTGGATCTCTTGCAAACTTTTGATCCGAGCTTGGATCTGTTGGCGTTCGTTCATCAAACGATACATCTTTTGTTGGCTCGTTTGATGTTCTTGTTGGTTTTTCTTGGTCCTTGCTGTAGTTTGTACATAGTTTTGACGTTGTTCAGCTAGCTCAGCGTGCAAAGTGACTGCTTGCGTCTGGAGTTTTTCAAGTTGCGCTTTTTTTTCGTTCAGTTCTGCTTTTAAGCGGACTTTTTTCTGCAAACTATGTTGATTGCGCGCCATAACTTGTTCGTACTGGCGCTCTAAATTCTTTCGCTCGTTCCGATTTTCCGCCTGTTCTTGCAGTTTATCGACGTACTGACTCCGTAAATCTTCCATTAATTCTTTGGCGGACTTTTGATACTTCGCTAACTCTGCTTGCGTTTGCTCTTGTTTTTTTTCAAGTTCTTGGATGGCCCCATTTTTCTTTGATAATTGGGCGATCAACTGACTCTTTTCATCGTCTAAATCAGCTAGTTTTTCTTCAATGGCCGTTAAGCTTTCTTGATATTCAGCACTACTTTTTTGTGTATGTTTCGAGCGCTCCAATAAGACTTCGCGTTGTCCTTCTGCTTGTTTTAAAGCTTCAACGACCCGTATTTGATCTTGATTGCCAGATTCAAGCATATCATCGAGTTCACTACGACGCTGCCGTTTGTTTTGAATATCCTTTTCTTTATGAGCGATTTGTCTTGTCAGCTCAGCTCCGACTTTTTCCAACTCTTCCCAAGCAGCCGAACTTTCAGCAAAAATTTGCTTGGCTTCTTGCATTTCTGCCACCGTATAGGAGACATCGATTTCAGCTAAGTTTTCTTTCAAAGCTAAATATTGCTCTGCTGTCTTCTTTTGGTCTGTCAAAGGCTCCAATTGATCGGCCAATTCATAAATGATATCTTGGACACGATCCAAATTATCGGCTGTTTCGAACAATTTTTGTTCGGCTTGCTTTTTGCGTTGTTTATATTTCAAAACGCCGGCCGCTTCTTCAAAGATCCCGCGCCGATCTTCCGGCTTACTACTAAAGATCGCTTCGACCTTGCCTTGAGAAATAATAGAGAAAGATTCCTTGCCTAGGCCAGAGTCCATGAATAACTCCTGGATATCACGCAGGCGACAAGCTTGTTTGTTTAAATAAAAATCACTTTCACCGGTCCGACGTAAACGCCGTGTGACACTGATCTCGCTGTAATCAAGCGGTAAATAATGATCAGCATTGTCTAAAATGATCGTCACTTCCGCAATGTTTAACGGTTTGCGTGAATCAGAACCGGCAAAGATCACGTCCGGCATCTTACCACCACGTAAATTTTTGGCCGACTGCTCCCCTAGCACCCAACGGATGGCTTCGGTGATATTACTTTTTCCACTACCATTAGGGCCCACGATCGCGGTCACCTGATTTTCAAAATCAATGACCGTTCGATCAGCAAACGATTTGAACCCCGCTATTTCCATTCGTTTTAAATACACGAAATTTCCCCACTTACTTCTGCTTATTAAGTTGCAACAATGCCGACGCCGCTGCTTTTTGTTCGGCTATTTTCTTTGATTTTCCTTGCCCAGAACCGATCAAGACATCATCACAGTAGACATCAATCCAAAAAATTCGATCGTGAGCCGGACCGACCTCCTTGATCAAACGATAATCGATCAAACAATCACCGGTTTTTTGCAAAGTTTCTTGCAAATGTGTCTTATGATCCATCTCATGTGAAAAAGCACCCTCGTCAACTTTCGGATAAACCACTTGTTGTAGAAAAGTTTCGACAACTTCCAAACTTTGATCCAAATACAAAGCCCCCAAGAAAGATTCGAACAAATCGCAAAGTAGCGACGCCCGATTTCGCCCGCCTGAATTTTCTTCGCCCTTCCCAAGAAAAATATAGTTGTCAAAGTGACATTCCTTGGCAAATTTGGATAAGCTGTCTTCACAGACCATCGCCGCGCGCAATTTTGTCAAACGACCTTCAGGTACATTGGGAAATTTACAATACAAAAAGCGTGAAACGAGTAATTCTAACACCGCATCACCTAAAAATTCCAAGCGTTCATTGTCATTTAGGTGTTGGAGTCGATGCTCATTCACATAAGATGAATGCGTAAAAGCTTGTTCAAGTAAACTGATATTTTTAAATTCAATAGCAAAATTTTCTTTTAATTCCTTGATCAACTGGTCGTCCATTTGATCCCATCCTTTTCATTTTGATTGACCTGCTTATATTATACTTAAAATTAACTGTTAAGGAAACGATTCTCACTAAATCTTAGAAATTCTTTTGCTTACTGGAAAATTTTTTGTAGAAAGACTTTTTAGACCTATATAGAATCATAAGACAGGACTTAACGAGTCGCTATGGACATGATCTGAAAAAAGTCATACTGGTTAAAGTAGTCGAAATTCGAAACGAGCTGATAAACTCGCAAAGTAGCCCTATTGCCGATCATTTTTACACAAAAACAGCCAGATATCAAAACCTGGCTGTTCAAAGACTTATTTACTTTCTTCTTCACGATAGCTATCAAGTTCTCTATCGTTCCCGTAAACATAATGTCCCGGTATAACTTCTTCAAAACGTGGTTTATCCACTGAATAGTCATGGATAGCCGGGTCATACACCAAAAGTTCTTTTTTCCGAGCCAAAATCGGATCGGGGATCGGAACAGCTGATAACAAGGCTTTGGTATAAGGATGCAGCGGATGTTGGAAAAGTTCTTCCGTTTTTGCTAATTCTAAGATACGTCCGGACCGAATAACCGCGATCCGGTCAGAAATAAACCTTACTACCGATAGATCATGGGCCACAAATAAGTAGCTGACTCCGTGTTCCAATTGTGACTCCTTCAATAAGTTCAAGACTTGTGCTCGGATCGAAACATCCAGAGCTGAAATTGGTTCATCAGCTACAACCAAGGAAGGTTCCATGATAAGCGCACGAGCGATCCCGATCCGTTGCCGTTGCCCACCTGAAAATTCATGTGGATAACGGTACATATGCTCAGGAAGTAAGCCAACTTGTTTGATGATCTTTTCGACTTTGGCCAGACGGTCTTCTTCAGAGTCAAATAAATTAAAGTTATAAAGACCTTCTGATATGATGTATTCTACCGTAGCCCGTTCATTTAAAGAGGCAGACGGATCTTGGAATATCATTTGGATTTTGCGGATCTTATCTTCGCGCTCTTTATGAGATAATTTACCATTGATCCGTTTTCCTTCAAAAATGATGTCGCCATTACTCGTATGGTTCAAGCCGACGATAGCTCGTGCGATTGTGGTTTTTCCTGATCCAGACTCGCCAACTAAAGAAAAAGTTTCTCCTTTATTAATATCAAAATTGGCGTCTTGTACCGCCACGAATTTTTTCTTACCTTCACCAAATGTGATTTCAAGATCTTTAACGGATAAGATCACTTCTTTTTCATTAGACAACAGCTTCCCCTCCATCTTCTATATCGATGCCTAGTTGATTGGTTTGAGAAGCCAATTTTTCATGCAGTCCACGGATTCCAGCTGGTTTTTCAACTTCTGGTGCTCGCGGATCTAACAACCAAGTTTTGGCAAAGTGGGTATCAGTTACCTGAAACATTGGTGGTTCTGATTCAAAATCGATCTTCATCGCAAAGTTACTCCGTGGTGCAAAAGCGTCTCCTTGAATATCATGATACAAAGAAGGCGGTGCACCCGGTACTGAATACAATTTGTCACCACGTTCAGCCAACTGCGGCAAGGCTGAAAGCAAGCTCCACGTATAAGGATGACGCGGATCATAAAAAATTTCTTCGACCGTGCCGGTTTCGATGATTTGTCCTGCATACATGACCGCGACCCGATCGGCAATCGAGGCAACGACGCCTAAATCGTGGGTAATAAAGATCGTAGCAAATTTATATTCCGCTTGTAATTCTTTGATCAGCTCCAAAATCTGTGCTTGGATAGTTACATCTAAAGCAGTCGTTGGTTCATCACAAATCAATATTTTTGGTCGGCAAGCCAAAGCAATCGCAATAACGATCCGTTGCCGCATCCCACCTGAATATTGGAAAGGATATTCATCGTACCGATTTTCCGCATTCGGGATCCCGGTGCGTTTCATCAATTCGATGGCCATTGCACGAGCTTCTTTTTTAGATTTACCTTGATGCTTGATAATGACTTCCGAAATTTGTGAACCGATCGTATTGATCGGGTTAAGCGACGTCATCGGATCTTGGAAGATCGTGGCAATTTCTTTCCCACGAATGCCTTCCCATTCTTTATCTTTTTTAAGTGTTGCTAGCTCTTTGCCTTTATAGACGATCGAGCCTTTCGTCACATCCCCATTGGCTTCAAGCATACCGGTAAAAGTCCGTGTCAATACAGACTTACCTGAGCCAGATTCGCCAACGATGGCTAATGTTTCCTGATCTTTTAGCTCCAGAGATACATCACGGATTGCTTTTAATTCCCGGTCACGTACTTTAAAGCTTACAGAAACATGTTCTGCTTTTAGTATCGTTTCTTTTTCCATCATGTACCTCCTTTACATATGTGTTCTTGGATCTGCTGCATCAGCTAAAGTTTGCCCTACAATATAAAGCGAAATCGAAACCAAAGCCAATACCGTAACTGGGATCCAGAATAAGTACGGATAATTACTCATATTATTCGTATAATCTGAAATCAATCTTCCCAATGAAGGAACATCTGCGTTCAAGCCCACACCTAAGAAAGAAAGAAATGTTTCATAGGAAATGTAAGCTGGCAAGTCACGTGATAAACTAGTCACGATAACAGAAGTCAAATAAGGCAAGATATTGCGTGGTAGCATTCGTTTCATTGGTGTTCCCAAAGCTTGTGAAGCTAAATTGTACTCCCGATCACGCATGATCATGACTTGGACCCGGATGAAATAGGCAGTTCCGAGCCAACCAGTGATACACATAGCAAAAATCAAGTTCCAGAAACCATTCCCAAATGAATAAGACAAGACCATCACGATCAACAATTGCGGAATGTTACTGATGACATTGTAAACTTCAAGCATAAAACGGTCAATTTTTTTCGAAAATCCCCAAATCGCACCTACGATCACACCGATGACGGTATTGATGGTGGTAGCTAGAACAGCGATGGAAATCGAAGTTCGGGCCCCAGCCCAAACGGCATCAAACAAAGACTTCCCGCTTTTGTCAGTTCCAAACCACTCGCCCCAACTTGGGTAATTGTATCGCTTGCTAAAATCATTGATATCTGTCACATCCATGAAATCATAGCCACTAATCATGGGTTGAATGAAAGACATCAGTAAAATAGCAATCATTAAAATCAACATTCCAATTGCGACCTTACTCGAGAAAAACTTTCGTGCTACAGAACGCCAGTAAGAATATTTAGGGGTATCGATTATTTCTGATTCCAGAGAGTCAGTTTTGACAAACGTAAAATCATCTTTTGTATGGTTATCACTAATTTCCATGACTACTCTCCTTTATCTGATAAATTGATACGCGGATCGACTTGTACCATCAATAAGTCACCGAATAAATTTCCGAAGACCGCAACAATGGTAAAGAAGAAGACAATGCCGACTACTAGCGTATTATTGTGAGCTTTAATCGAGTCAGGCAACATTTTCCCCATACCTGGTGCAGCAAAGACCGTTTCAGTGATGGTCGCACCCGTGATGGCCCCGATGATACTACCAGGAATTTGGTTAACGATCGGAATCGAGGCATTCTTAAAGATATGCTTCCGCGAAATTTCGCCTGAGCTTAAACCCTTGGCCTTGGCAAATTTGACATAGTCAGAAGATTGTTGGTCGATCATGTAACGCCGGATCCAAATAACCAGACCTGACACTGACAACAAGCCTAAAATGACGGTCGGTAAAATATAGGAACGAATATCTTGCGAACCCAACGTTGGGAAACTATCTGGCAAATTAAACAAGCGACTACCGACAAAGCGGAAGAAGTAAATAAAGGCCAAACTAGGTACCGAAATCAAGACGGTCACGATCGCGATCCCTAACTTATCCCCAAATTTACCTTTAAAACGCGCCATTAAGATAGCTGCTGGGATCGAAATCAAATAAGTCAGTAAAACACCGATAAAGCCCATTCGGAAGGAAATACCCACCATCGACGGATCTTGCCGATTCGTTTTAGTGACTACATAGTTATCATCAAAGAAATTCGCATCACGATCCGTCAAATTTTCTGTCTTTTGATAGCTACGCGAATAAACATCCATGGATGATTTAGCTACTTTGCCATTAGCAAATTTCGTTTCTTGACTCTTCGACTTTCCTTGCCCATCTGTCATGACATCAATAACATTTTGACCGGCAAAGGTTGGGTAAGAATACCCTAGATTCATCTTCAAAAAGTTTTGATGGATGTATGGAAATTGACTGTTAAAATAGATTTGATAACGGTATTGGGTCCCCGATCCGACCAAAGCCCAACCCACTAAATCGTCTTTTTGGATCTTCAAAGAGCGTTCTAAATCAGGGTTGCTAGGATCTTTGACTTTCCAAGGATGATCGAATTCAAACATGTTGCCATAAAAACGCGCCACACGTTTCCACAAAGGAATCTCTTTAGTAGCATAATACGTGCCCGAGATTTGGAATTGTTGCAAATCCCAATCATTTTCATCGGCCCATTTTTGTAAAGCCGCTTTATCATCGATCGTTACCTCCGGATCTGTTTCATGCACATGATCGATCAATTGTCGTGAATTATAATATTCGATATAACCCATCTTGCGAAATGCCGTGTTGGTATATTCTGCCAATTCGTCGGGTTTTCCTTTTAACTTACTGTAATTCGGGTCATCTTGGAAGATAGCACGTCGTGGAACCATGGTAAAGATGATGCCATAAACGATCGTCGTTACCAAGAAGATACTCAGAATTGACCGTA
Source organism: Tetragenococcus sp. (assembly GCA_041859945.1). Taxonomy (GTDB): domain Bacteria; phylum Bacillota; class Bacilli; order Lactobacillales; family Enterococcaceae; genus Tetragenococcus. The sequence goes on along the minus strand of JBFLGC010000019.1, from coordinate 25,260 downwards.
GTATACGATTAAATACGTATCGTTTCAAATTATTCCCTACTTTCTAATTGCGGTTATGTACGTAAAAAAAGGCTAAACTTAGCCTTTTTTTACTTGAAAAACTTTTACTCAGAGAGAACGCCGCCGGTTTCAGCTGCTTTCTTATTGCTTGCTTCTTTTTCTTTTTCCCATTGTTCTTTGGCTTGGTTATATTCATCTGTTGTAACAGCTTTGTCTTGCATTTCGACATATTTCAAACGACCAGGACCATTTCCGCCAGGGAAGCTGGTGATTCCTGCCCACGAATATGAGCCTGTAAATGGTACGACTTTGCTGACAGATGGGTTACCACCTGAAGCATAGATTGGGATTTGAATAGCGCTATCTAGCAACCAAGCTTCAGCATCAGCATAAGCTGTATACCGTGCATTGACATCATCTGTGATAGCATTGGCCTTATCCAATAGGGCATCATATTCTGCGAGGTTCAAAGCTTTCTTCGCATCAGCAGAAGGATCATCACCTTGAACGGTATCCGTACCTTCTAAACCAAGGGTGTGTAGCATGTCACCATTTCTAGAATCATAGACATTCAAGTAAGTCGAAGGATCGACAAAGTCAGGTCCCCAACCAGAAGCAGTTGAAATATCATAATCAGAAGCGGCACCAGTAGCTGCTTGATAAGTTGCAGCTAGGTATTTATCGTTGCTCAACAATTGGATGTCGATCACCACATTGTCTGTACCTAAGGCATCTTCGATCGTGCTCTTCAATGATTTCATCATACTTACATTGATATCTGAAGCCCCATCAACTGGCAAATCCAAATGGATCGGGAATTCAACCCCATCAGCTTCTAACGCTTCTTTGGCTTTATCGATATAGGTTTTGGCTTTATCTGGATTGTAATAGCCATCTTGACCTTCTGAAAAATCAACATCGCCAAACGCGTCGCCATCTAAGGCTTTGGTCTTTTCAGCAACGCTATCCCCGTAAGGTTTTCCTTCGATCGTTAAGAATTCAGGTGGGATCCAAGTATTACGGATTGCTTTTTCAGCCCCTTCATCCCCAACACTTTGAGCACGATAAGAAACCCGATCAAAAGCGAATTCGATGGCCAAGCGGAAATCGCGATTCAAAACTGCTTTTTGCGTTGATTCTTTTTCGGCATCAGTCGTTTTTGAAGTAGCTTCGTAGCTACCACGGCTAAAGTTAAAGGTCATATTGAAAGTCGATCCACTTGTTTCAGACCAAAGGATACTATCGGCATAGTCGGCTGTTACATCTTTATAACCAGCAGAGTTTGGATAGACCCGAGCTTGAGTGTAATCATCATTAGCAAAAGATCTAAATAAACCATCTGGATCTTTTCCATCATAATAAGTTTGTTTGACTTCTTTGATATGAACATTATCGGCATCCCAATAAGATTCATTTGGTTCAAATTCGATGACAGATTTTGCGGTATTATTGGTCAAAAGATAAGGACCATTATATAAGATACCATCTGGTTCTGGTGTTCCAAAGCCATCACCTTTAGATTTCAAGAAATCAGCATTGACCGGATATAAAATCCCATAAGTCGTTTTTGAATTCCAGAAAGATTCTGGCTGTACTAAAGTGTATTCCAAGGTATAGTCGTCAACGGCTTTGATACCAACTGTTGAAAAGTCATCGGTTTTCCCATTTACATAGTCAGCTAAACCAGCAATACTATTGGCAACGATGTATAAAGTTTCTGATTGTTCGTCAACGGCATGTTGTAACCCTGTCACCCAGTCGTTAGCAGTAACTTCTTGTCCATATTCATTGCCTTCATTGTCGACCCATTGGACACCTTGACGAATATGGTAAGTGTACGTTAACCCATCGTCACTTACTTCCCAAGATTCGGCCATAGCAGGAACTAAATTCCCGTATTTGTCATTTTCAAACAAGCCATCCACGAAGTTCGTGTATTGTTCATTGTTTGTTGAACGTTGTGAGACCGTGTAGTCCAAGTTGTCGATATCAGTTGAATAGACATAACTATAGACATCTGATGAACCTGCCTCTGTTCCACCACTAGTGTCACCACTAGCATCGCCAGAATCACTTGTACCGCCGCTACCACAAGCAGCTAACAAGAAAGAACTAGCCAATAAAGTAACCATAAACTTTTTTGCTTTCATGTGTACCCCTCCATCTTTTTTTAACTCACTTTTTCTTCTGAATGTTTTACAAAAAATTATCAGAAAATTAGATAAGTATGCAGAAATGATACAAAATTTTCACTCATTAGTCAATCATTTTTTAATAATTAATTAATCATTCTGAAATATAAAGCGTTTTTTCGTCCTTTTACCCTTAATTTTCTCAATTGTTTCTAATCTTTGAAAATTTCACGAAGAATTTTTTTCTGTCTTTTATGCAGTATTTGTTGGTTTTAATTAAAGAATCGATCCTCATTAAAAAGCAGGATCGATTTTCTTTAATTGACATGGGCTACGATATAATCGACTGCGGCACCGACCGTTTGCAGATTTTCAGCGTCCTCATCGGAGATCTCGGTCCCAAACTCTTCTTCTAGTTCTAAAACAAATTCCATCACGCTGATCGAATCAGCATTCAAATCGTCTTTGATACTCATCGCATCCGTGACCTTATCGGCATCGATCTCAAAGTGATTAGCGATCACATTAGCAACTTTCGTAAATACTTCCTCACGCGACATTCCTTCACCTCCACGTTTTAAGGAACAATAAAATTGAGCTACTCAACTATTTTACGAGTTTCTGATACTTTTGTCTAGCTTTTTTTCACGAACACGCTTATTCGTTTGATTTATCAGCCTCAAATTGTTGAACTAATTTCCCGACTACATCCGTTGCGACCATGGTATGGATCTGGCGGATCGTCGCTGCCACGGCGGTTGCTTTAGTGGCACCATGGGTCTTCACGACCGGCGCTTTCAAGCCAAATAAGACCGCTCCACCATGTTTGGAATAGTCCATTTGATTTTTCAAGCTACTCAAAGAATCTTTCAATAAGAGGGCGCCTAGTTTTCCTTTGATACCAGAGTCCATGATCGATTGCTTCAATAGACTGGTGATGTTCAAAGCTGTTCCTTCGATCGACTTTAAGATCGCATTTCCAGTAAATCCGTCAGTTACCACGACATCAGCCACACCATTCAACAAATCACGGGCTTCGACATTGCCCACAAAATTGATCGATGCTTCATTTTTTAATAGTTGAAAGGCTTGCTTAGTCAACTCACTGCCTTTAGATTCTTCCGTCCCATTATTCAACAGACCGATCCGTGGCTTTTGGATATGGCGTACATTTTCGGCGTAAAAAGAACCTAAAATGCCATATTGCAAGAGATGTTCTGGTTTATTTTCGGCATTTGCACCTAGATCCAACATGTCAAAGCCAGTATCTTTGCCGATCACAGGTAAGGTCGACATCAAGCCCGGACGATCGATCCCTTTGATCCTACCGACAATAAATAGTCCTGCTGCCAAAAGTGCTCCAGTATTGCCCGCTGAAAAAATAGCATCGGCCGCACCATTTTTGACGGCTTGCGCAGCTAAAACCATGGATGCTTGTTTTTTCCGACGGATCGCCTTGACCGGTTCATCCTCACTGGCAATTTTTTCATCAGTATGGATAATCGTAATATTTTTCTCATCGGTCACATATTTTTTGATTTCATTTTCTTTCCCATACAATAAAAATTCAATGTCGGGAAAATCTTTTTTAGCAATCATGACCCCTTCCACGATTGCTTGCGGGGCATTATCGCCACCCATCGCATCTACAGCAATTTTCATCTAAAAGGCTCCTTTTTTCATCTGAATGAATTTAGTATAGCACAATTTTAAAGAGGAAGGAAAGCAAAGATCGCATTCAGAAAAGGCAACTCGCTTATCCAATCAACTAACGTCTTCCTTTGCAAGCTTCTATACTCATTCTCTCTTTTGCCAGTATGATTGATCTATTCCTATATTCACGCTCTCTTACGCCAGTACAGCTTTCTGATTCCCATACTTACGCTGTCTTCCACCAGATTGGATCTTTCCAATATCAAAAGGATAAACTTTCTTCATAACAAAAAAACGTCAGCCTGAAGCATCGCTCTACTATCAACCAACTTAAAAAAGTGTAAACGATGCCCCCAGCCACAATATATCTAATCAAACTGTTTTCAATCAAAAAAGCGATTTTCAGCCTCATCGATTTGCAAATAACTCACTAAAGGCTGATACTCTGGTAACAGTTGCCAGCCAGATCTTTGCCAGATATGTTGAGCTTCCTTACGTGCCACTTCTAAAATGTTGGCATCGGCCACGACATCAGCAGCCGCAAATTCAGGGAGTCCTGATTGGCGAAAGCCAAACACTTCGCCAGGGCCACGCAATTCGAGATCTTTTTCGCTGACTACAAAGCCATTATTGGTTTCGGTCATGATCTTCATCCGTTCTTTGCCTAAGTCATTTTTAGGATTAGCTACCAAGATACAATAGGCAGCATCTGTCCCCCGCCCGACGCGGCCCCGCAGTTGGTGCAGTTGTGCCAAGCCAAAACGATCGGCATCGATGATCAGCATCATTGTGGCATTGGGGACATTCACGCCGACTTCGATCACGGTCGTCGAAACGAGCACTTGCAAGTCGTTCTCTTTAAAAGCTTCCATGATGGCGTCTTTTTCCACATTCTTCATTTTGCCATGTAAAATGCCAGCTTTAAAATCAGGTGCGAAAAATTCTCTCAATTGTTCATAGATCTCAACGGCATTTTGCACGTCTAACATTTCCGATTCCTCGATCAAAGGACAGATCACATACATTTGATGGCCCACTTGCAACTCCTTTTTAGCCCAAGTCAAGACTTGCCCAAGCTGTGGTGGTTGCACCCAACTGGTTTTGACCGGGATCCGACCGGCTGGCATTTCATCGATCACAGAGACATCCATTTCACCATAAGCGGTGATCGCTAGCGTCCGCGGGATCGGGGTCGCCGTCATGAACAAGACATCTGGTTTCCAACCTTTTTCACGTAAAACTTTGCGTTGATTGACGCCAAAGCGATGCTGCTCATCGGTAATGACTAAACCCAAATTAGCAAAGACCACATCATCTTGGATCAGTGCATGGGTTCCGATCAAGATATCGATCTCGCCTGCGACCAACGCTGTCAAAATCGCTTGCCTTTCTTTAGGTTTCGTCGAGCCAGTCAATAAAGCCACCCGAACTTCCAATGGGTCGAACAATTCTGCTAAGCTTTCCATATGTTGTTGGGCCAAAATTTCCGTCGGTACCATCAAAGCCCCTTGGAAACCAGCTGTCATCGTAGCGTAAAGGGCGATGGCGGCGACGATCGTTTTGCCACTACCGACATCTCCTTGCAATAAGCGCTGCATATGACGGGGACTGCGCATATCCCGACAGATCTCATTGGTCACGCGTTTTTGGGCCGCTGTAAGCTCAAAAGGCAGGGTGTCGATAAAACCTTTCAAGCGTTCGTTATCATATAAAAGCGCCAACCCGTTTTGCTCCGCTTTTTCGCTATACTTCAAGCCCTGTATCTGCATTTGAAATAAGAAAAATTCTTCAAAAACAATGCGGCGTTTGGCTTGATGGTATTCTTCAGGGTCCTTCGGAAAATGCATGGCGTACATCGCCTGAAGCCTCTCTAATAAGCGATATTTATTGACCAAAGACAGCGGCAAGTTTTCTTCGATTTCCGTCCCATAATCATGGAAGGCCCGCTTGATTAATTCGATCAAAGTTGCTTGGCGCACGGATTTGTTGACGTGATAGATAGGTGCAAATTCATTATCTTGGCCCGCAGCTAAAATCTTCATGCCTGTCAAAGCTTTACGTTTGGCATCCCATTTGCCATAGACGGCTAATTCTTCGCCAATTGCGACTTTATCTTTTAAGTAAGGTTGATTGAAAAAAGAGACATTGAAGACATCATGTTCTTGCATCATACGAAATTGGAGGCGTGATTTTTTATAACCAAAGCGATTGACCACAGGAGCAGAAACGACCACACCCTTAATGGTCACTTTTTCTTGATCGCCGATCTCAGCTAAGCGTCTTTCCTTGATATCATCGTAACGAAAAGGATAGTAGGCTAATAAGTCCGTAATCGTTGTGATCCCCAGTTCAGCTAACTGCTGGGCTTTTTTTTCACCCACACCATTCAGCTCAATAACTGGTCTTTGCATGAAACTTCCTCCTCTCATTAAAAAAGCTTGGCACAAACTTTTGATTGTCTGGCCAAGCTTTGAACTATAACTGATTTATTCGGTAGCAAAAAGATAAGGATAAACAGGTTGTTTCCCATCATGGATCTCGATTTCAAGCTCAGGATCGATTTCTAATAACGCTGTTTCGATTCTTTTTGCTTCTTTCATAGAGCCTTCTTCGCCGACTAAGATCGTGATAATTTCCGTATCTTCCGTGATCATTTCACGCAAAATAGTCAAGGCAGCGTTATACGCTTTTTTCTCCGAAGTAACGATCTTCCCATCGATCATCCCCAAAAAGTCATCTTTTTTGATCTTGACACCTTCGATTTCCGTATCTCGGATCGCATGCGTGATCGAACCACTTTTCACACTAGCGAGCATTTCAGTCATAGCGGCTTTATTTTCTTCGAGACTCGCTTGGTCCTTAAAAGCTAGCATCGCCGTCATACCTTGATTGATCGTTTTGGTTTCAACGACGGCAGCCGGGATCTCAGAAACTTCCGCTGCTTGTTGCGCCGCCATAAAGATATTTTTATTATTTGGTAAAATCAACACTTGGTCCGCATTGGCTTCATTAATAGCTTTTAGAATATCTTCCGTGCTCGGATTCATGGTTTGTCCACCACTAATCACATAGCTTGCGCCCAAGCTCAAGAAAAGATCTTTGATGCCATCACCAGCCGCGACCGCGATCACAGCATAAGGTGCATGAGGTTTTTGTTGTTCGGCTGCTTGATCTTTTTCGAGGATCGTTTCATGTTGCAAACGCATGTTATCGACCTTCACTTTGACTAATGAGCCAAATTTTTGGCCATAATTCATGACTTCACCGGGATGTTCCGTGTGGACATGGACTTTGATGATTTCATCGTCATTGACGACTAATAAGGAGTCGCCGATTTCATTTAAATAATTGCGGAATGTTTCATAATCGAAGGTGCTGTCCACAGTGGGGCCAACACCGATCCTGACCATGATTTCAGTACAATAACCATATTTGATATCTTCGGTGGCTAATTGACCTTGGACACTGCGGTGATGTTCGGCGTTCACCATTTCTTCCATTGAAGCCGGAGTCACGACATTTGCTTCTGGCACGTATTCGCCGTTTAAAGCCGTCAAAAAGCCTTCATAAACAAAAAATAGGCCTTGACCGCCGCTATCAACAACGCCAACTTCTTTTAAAACAGGCAGCAAATCAGGGGTTTTTTCTAGGGCCCGCTTAGCACCCTTTAAGACTTCCGCCATGACTTCCACGCAGTCATCTGATTCAGCTGCTTTTTTCTTGCCATAATCTGCGGCCACTCTGGCAACCGTCAAAATGGTCCCTTCTACCGGTTTCATAACGGCCTTATAAGCCGTTTCGACACCATGTGAGAAAGCTTGTGCTAATTGTTGGGCATTCAAGTTTTCCAAATCTAGAACTTGTTTGGAGAAACCACGGAACAATTGTGATAAAATCACGCCAGAATTCCCACGTGCCCCCATAAGTAATCCTTTTGATAAAGCATTGGCCAAATCGCCTACTTTTTCAGAAGTCGCATCTGATACCGCCTGAGCTCCACTAGTCATCGACAAATTCATATTCGTTCCCGTATCACCATCAGGCACCGGGAATACATTCAACGAGTTGACAAACTCGGCATTTTTTTGTAGACGATCGGCGCCAGCTTGGACCATTTCTTGAAATTGGCTCGCGCTTATATCCGTTACTTTCACTGATAAATCCTCCTTAAGATCCACTGCTCAAACGCAGCTGTTGTTTGCCTAATCTGGCAAGACGCGTACTCCTTGAACGAAGACGTTCACAGAATTCGCCGTGACACCAACCATCGATTCAAGATTATATTTCACTTTTTCTTGAACGTTTCGAGATACTTCGGAGATTTTCGTGCCATAACTAACGATCGTATACACGTCTACAGCGATCCCATTTTCTTCTTGCCGAACAACGACCCCACGTGAATAATTTTCTTTACGTAAGATGTCGTTGAAGTTATCTCTGATTTGATTTTTACTTGCCATCCCTACGATCCCAAACACATCGGTAGCCGCACCGCCTACGACAGTTGCGATCACTTCATTTGTGATTTCGATCATTCCAGATGAGGTATTTATTTTTACAGCCATTTATAAAGCCTCCTTAACAACGGACTCTTGCATCCATTTCTACTCTAACATTTTAACATAGCTTCTCTTGAAATAAAAGAAGTGCGTTGCCAAATGCCGCAAAAACAACTATAGAAAGCCTTATCGCTTTGTCTAATTTACACTTCTCACACAAAAAAGTCAATCTTTCAGAGAAAAAATACTTGCTAAAAGGTGCGATTTATGCTAAATTCAGTTAGTATGAGCGAATTTCAACGCTCCTAGAATCAAGGCAAAGGAGGAAATAACACATGTCTAAAGTCTGCTATTATACTGGTCGTAAAACAACTACTGGTAACAACCGTTCACACGCTTTAAATGCAACCAAGCGTACTGTCAAACCGAATTTACAAAAAGTTCGTGTCATGATCGACGGCAAACCTAAAAAAGTTTGGGTGTCTGCTCGTGCTTTGAAATCTGGAAAAGTTGAGCGTGCCTAATCGATCCTTATCCCTTTAAAACGACAACCGTTCGCTAGTCGAGCGGTTTTTTTGTTACCCAAAAATCAACTCTGATTTAGTTTGTTACTTTCTAATACTTGTACGAATTAGCAGTCTTTCCTTCAATTACTTTTCCAAACCTATGACCGGGTCCACCCATTGCGGACACTACTTTTCAATACTTATGAGAATTAGCTTCCCGCTATCTAATAGCAACTTTTCTAAAAAAGTCCGCAGTTGACTATCCTTTTAAAGGTTCAGCAAAAAATTCCCACTGAACTCGCTTTGTGGTAAAATAAAGGCAGAATTCAAAAAACAAGGAGGCTTTCTTCTTGAAAACGATCAAACGTTTTTGTAGCCAAAATCGCAAGTATCTGCTTGCTAGTTTCTTTATTCCTTTTTTCATGATGGCCCTACTTTATCTGACCATTGGCATCTTTCCAGGTTCTTCGCGTAGTATTCTGGCTAGTGATGCTTTCTCGCAGTTTTCAAATTTTCACGCCAGTTTTCACAATGCCCTCTTAGGCAAGCAAAGTTTTCTGTACACCTGGAACGCTTCTTTAGGATTAAATTACTTATCCTTGATTTCCTACTATTTAGGTGGCCTTTTTACGCCACTTGTCTTACTTTTTCCCAACCGGATGATGCCTGATGCCCTCTATTTTTTGACTTTGATTAAAATCGGTAGCGCTGGACTGGCCTTTTGGTTGTACGCCAAGCACACCTTTAAAATCAAGCCAGAAAATCAACTGATCCTGGCCGTCTGTTATTCGCTGATGTCTTTTGTGACTGTCCATTCAGAACTCGTCATGTGGCTTGACGCGTACATCTATCTTCCTTTAGTGATTTGGGGCATCGATCGACTCTTACAAGAAGGCAAACCTAAAGTTCTCTTTTTCAGTTATTTTTTCCTCTTTTTCTCGAGTTTCTATATGGGATTTATGATCGGCGTCTTTTCCGTTCTCTATTTCTTAGCACGCCTTTTGGGCAATTGGCAAGCAAATAAACGGCGACTCTTACCATACGGAATCACTTCCTTATTAGCGGGTGGGGCTTCCATGGTCATCATTTTACCCGCCCTTTTAGATCTACATTCCAATGGGGAAAAATTGAGTGAAATCACCAAGATGAAAACCGAGGCGACAGGTGTTTTTGACTTTTTTGTGAAAAATATGATCGGCGTTTATGATACGACCAAATATGGCTCGATTCCCTTTATTTTCGCAGGACTCTTGCCACTGGCTTTTTGTCTCTATTACTTTATTTCTAAAAAAATAGCCTTAAAAAACAAGCTGCTTTATTTAACAATAGCTGCGATTTTGATCGCCAGTTTTTACTTAGTTCCTTTGAATCTTTTCTGGCACGGCATGCACGCTCCCAATATGTTCTTGTTCCGCTATGCTTTTTTACTTTCTTTTCTCGTCATCATGCTAGCCGGCTATGGTTGGGAGCAGTTTGAAAAAGAAGATCAGGGCCGTTTTATTGGCACATTGCTTATTTTGATCAGCTTATTTTGTCTGGCTTACGGCTTTCTTCCTGAGGGTGACTATAAGTATCTGAAAGTGACTTCTTTTGCCTTGACAATTGCGTTTCTGGTCGTTTACATCGTGATTTTCTGGCTCTACCAGAGTCATTTTTTCAAGTGGAAAACCGTAGGACGCTTCCTACTTTTCTTTGTTTGTCTGGAAATGGGGCTCAATACTTCTGGCATGCTAAATGGGATCTTGGATGATTGGAATTATGCCTCACGCAGTCTTTACACAGCACCCTACCCGGCCATCAAAGATTTGGTCGATCAGACGAAAAAAAACAATGACACGTTTTATCGAATGGAAAATCTCGATCCTGTTTCGTCCAATGATAGCATCAACTACGGCTATAGTGGGGTCAGCTTATTTTCATCGATCAGAAATCGTAATTCGTCGAGCTATCTGAACGATCTTGGCTTTCGTTCACAAGGCACTAATTTAAATATCCGTTATCTGAACAATACTTTGCTCATGGATAGTTTCGTCGGGATCAAATACAATTTGACCAAACAGAAGCTTTCTAAATATGGTTTTTCTGAAGTTGGCAAAAGCGGTGCCTATTTCTTATATGAAAATAAAAATGCCTTGCCCTTGGCCTTCACTGCTGATCCAACAAGTCTCGCTTCATTAAAAAAGTATCCCAATGATAATTTAAGTAATCAGACGGCTTTGTTCAACAGCTTGGCTCAAACTGAACAAGAATATTTTACGTTTCATCCTTTGACAGTCGTGACTACAAATAATACGACCATGACAACAACAGGCAATCACACGCGCTTTGTCGAAGAAGCCGCCAACGCTTCTAAGGATGTCACCTGGTCTGTCGATGTTCCAAGTCACAGCCAAGCCTATCTTAGTCTCTACCCAACAAATTTCGGTGAATTAGAAAGTTCGACAGTTACGATCAAAGTCAATGGGCAAGAACGCAAAACGCAGATCAACATCAATGGTCAGTATTACGATCTTGGCTATTATGACAAAGCGACAACACTTGAGTTTACGGCTAGCTTTTACGGTACTTCCGAAGTGTCTTTTCAAAACCCCCAAGTAGTCACTCTGGATACTCAAGCCATGCAAAAAGCCCTAGATGCGATTCAAGCAAATGGCATTGCTATGACTGTTGACAAACGCCAGGCCAAAGGCAAAGTCGATCTCGCGAAAGAGAGCACGTTAGTCACGACTATCCCTTATGACCAGGGGTGGACCGCCAAGATTGATGGGAAGACAGTAGCCATCAAAGCTTTCCAAGACGCTTTTATCAGTATCACTATCCCGGCCGGTCAACATACGATCGAATTTCGTTATTTACCGCAAGGATTTTTGATTGGCGTCAGTTTATTGGTGATTTGTATGTTACTATTTTTCCTCTTTGATCATTATTATGAAAGAAAAAGAAGCAGATAATGTTCTGCTTCTTTTTTGTTACACTTTCTAACATTTTAAATATTTTTCATCGTTTTTCTTTTTATAATTAATAATTTTGTCCTTTTTTTTTTCGAAACAAGCTTAAAAAGGCACTCTATAAATGAAAATCCGAAAACGTATGTAACATATTCTAACATATGCAATTGACAAACTCAAAAAAACTTGGTATAGTCCCATTAGATTTGTGAAAAGGCGGTCGGAAAACCAACTTTACCGGCCTTGGACCAGATCCATTTTAAAAAGGGTGGGATATACCATGACAATCCATGAAAAAACAGCAACAGACATCAAAAAAATCGCCGAAGAAGAAAATGTCCGCTTTCTAAGACTCATGTTCACCGACATTTTAGGTACGATCAAAAATGTGGAAGTGCCGATCAGTCAACTTGATAAAGTATTAGAAAACAAATTGATGTTTGATGGCTCTTCCATTGAAGGATTTGTGCGGATCGAAGAGAGCGACATGTATCTTTACCCAGATCTAGACACTTGGATGATCTTCCCTTGGGAAAGCGAACATGGCAAAGTAGCTCGCCTGATTTGTGATATATACAACCCAGACGGTACTCCTTTTGCCGGTGATCCTCGTGGTGCTTTAAAAAGAGCCCTCGTTCACATGGAAGAATTAGGCTTTTCAGCTTTCAATTTAGGTCCCGAACCCGAATTTTTCCTGTTTAAATTGTCAGAAGATGGCGAGATCACAACTAAATTAAATGACAAAGGCGGTTATTTCGACTTTGCACCGACCGATCTTGGTGAAAATTGTCGCCGTGATATCGTCCTAGAATTAGAAAAACTCGGCTTTGAAGTAGAAGCTTCCCACCATGAAGTGGCACCTGGTCAACACGAGATCGATTTTAAATACGCGAACGCCATCGACGCTTGCGATAATATCCAAACTTTTAAACTCGTCGTCAAGACCATTGCCAGAAAACACGGCCTACACGCGACCTTCATGCCCAAGCCCTTATTTGGCATCAACGGTTCAGGCATGCATTGCAATATGTCTTTATTTAAGGAAAATGAAAATGCCTTTTTTGACAAGGACGATAGCATCGAGCTCAGCCAAACCGCCTATCATTTCTTAGCGGGCTTATTGTTTCACGCTCGTGCCTTTACTGCTGTGTGCAATCCTACGGTCAATTCGTATAAACGACTGGTCCCTGGCTATGAGGCCCCCGTTTATGTTGCTTGGTCTGGGCGAAATCGTTCGCCTTTGATCCGTGTCCCTGAATCACGTGGGTTATCCACCCGCCTCGAATTACGTTCCGTAGATCCCAGCGCCAATCCTTATCTTGCTTTGGCCGTTTTACTTGAAGCCGGCTTAGACGGCATCAAAAAAGAATTGACCCCACCAGATGCCATTAACCAAAATATTTATAAAATGGACGAAGATGAACGCCATGCCCGCGAAATTTATGATCTTCCTTCCACCTTACACAATGCTATCAAAGAACTGCGGCAAGACGATGTGATCAAAGATGCGCTAGGAGAACATATTTATACCGCTTTTGTAGAAGCCAAGCGCATCGAGTGGGCTGCCTTTAGACAAACCGTCTCCGAATGGGAACGTGAGCAATATCTTGAACTGTATTAAACACTTGGCAAAAAAGTATTTGAACAAACGATTCGTTGATCAAGGGTCACTGAATTCAGTGACCCTTGATTTTTTGTTGACCTAAGCTTATGGTGGAAAATAACTCCTAAGAAGATGAAAGGTACCAGAAATCGAAAAGCGAGTACCTTTGTCGGCATGAAAAGCACCCAAATTGGAAAAGCGAGTACCTTTGATGGCGGGAAAGGTACCAGAAATCAAAAAGCGAGTGCCTATGACGGCGGGAAAGGCACCCGAAATCGAAAAGCGAGTGCCTTTGATGAGCCGCCGCGGTCAAGGATAATACGTAAAAAAATGATACACCAAGTTCCAAGCTTTGAACGACACCCAAAAGATGTACTTCCTCAGTAGTCAAAAAAGACCATTCACAAATAAATCTAGCGAATGGTCTTTATTTTTTAATAACGAACTTCCTTTAAATACAACCCTTCAGGATGAGCGGTGGGGCCGGCGTAGTGGCGGTCCTTTTTAGCTATGATCAGTGGGATGCTGTCTTCAGGCAGACGGCCGTTGCCAATCTTAAGGAGAGTGCCCACCATGATCCGGATCATTTTATACAAAAAGCCATCCCCGCGAAAAGTAAAAAGGAGTTCATCACTAGTTCCATTGATTTCCATGGTTGCTTCGTAAACTGTTCGGATCTTACTATCGACTGAACTCCCAGAGGCACAAAAGGAGGTAAAATCATGTGTGCCTAAAAAATCAGGTAAGGCCTTTTCGATCCTTGACAAATCGAGTGGGTAAGGAAAGAAGCTTGCGTAATGCCGTCGGAAAGGACTGCGTGGTTTCCCGATATCCACCCGAAATTCGTACACTTTTTCTTTCACTAAATAACGCGCATGAAAATCTTCAGAAACGATTTCTACTTTTTTTACAGCAATATCTTCAGGACTTTGCGTATCCAAGGCAAAGCGCATCGCTTCTAGCGGACGTTCATATGGAAAATCGAAATGAATCACTTGCCCTAAAGCATGGACACCCGCATCGGTCCGGCCTGAACCAAAGACTTGGATAGGTTGACTGGCCATCTTACTAAGCGTTTTTTCCAGCTCTTCTTGAACCGTACGTCCGTTCTCTTGGCGCTGAAAGCCATGAAATTTAGTACCATCATAGGCAATCACCGCTTTGTATCGAACCATATTCTTGCTCCCTTCAAAGAACAAGACAAGAGGAATCCTCTTGTCTTGTGATTCATCAATTTCTTAAATAAACTAACGCGACAGTCACTAAAGCAAACAAAACCATTACTAAAGTATCAGGCATTTGCCAGTGCAAGATCCGATATTTGGTCCGGCCTTCACCGCCTTGATAGCCTCTTGCCTCCATTGCTGTGGCTAAATCATCGGCGCGATTAAAACTACTGACAAACAAAGGGATAAGTAGGGGTACGATAGCTTTCATTTTTTGGATCAAGTTTCCTTCACCAAAATCGACGCCCCGTGCTCGTTGCGCATTCATGATCTTTTCCGTTTCATCCATCAAAGTCGGCACAAAACGTAAAGCAATCGAAAGCATCAAGGAAATTTCGTGTACCGGAAAATGAATAACCTTTAAGGGACGCAAAAGATACTCGATTGCATCTGAGAGTTCCAAAGGTTGCGTCGTCAATGTCAATAACGTCGACATAAAAATGATCAACACGAACCTGCAAAAAATAAAAATCCCATTTTGTAAGCCAAACTCAGTGATGCGAAAGATGCCCCATTGGAAGTATACTTTACCCCCACTAGTGAAAAAAATTTGCAAAGCTACCGTAAACAAGATCAACCACAATAAGGGTTTGACCCCACGAACGAAAAAGCCTAAATCGATTTTCGAGAGCAGAATAGCTAAAAAGGTCAAGACAGCCAACAAAAGATAACTTTGCCAATTATTAGCTAGAAAAATGATACCAATAAAATAGAAACTAGCAACCAATTTGGCGCGTGGATCGAGATGATGGACCAAAGAATCGCCTGGAATATAACGACCTAAAATCAATTTATTCATCATGGCTGTCGCCTCCTTGGGCCAGAATCGCATCGGCTAAAGCATTCGCTGTCAGAGGTAGCTTTTCAAAAGTAAGGCCTCGTTCCTGCAATTCTTGAGCAAAATAAGCGGCCGTCGGTACACCAAGTTGTTTTTCTTCCAACCATTTCACGTTTTGAAAAACATCTTCAGGAAGACCCGATTTCACGAGCTTGCCCTTTTCTAACACAAAAACATGATCAGCAAAGTCGGCTACGTCATCCATCAAGTGGGTGACCAGAACAATGGTCATACCCTGTTTTTTATGGAGGCTATCAAACATGGCCATCATTTCACGACGCCCTTGCGGATCAAGACCAGCTGTCGGTTCATCCAAGACCAAAACTTCAGGTTCCATAGCCAAAACTCCCGCGATGGCTACGCGCCGCATTTGTCCCCCCGACAAATCGAAAGGCGAGCGTTCCATAAAACTTTCATCTAAGCCGACCAAGGTCAACATTTTTTCAGCTAAAAGGCGCGCCTCTCCTTCAGAAACACCAAAATTTTTGGGACCAAAGGCAATATCTTTGGCAACCGTTTCTTCAAATAACTGCGATTCTGGAAATTGAAAGACGATGCCAACTTTCTTACGGATCGGTTTCAGATTTTTATTGTCAGTCTCAGGTGTGATCGTGCGGTCGCCGATTTTTACGGTACCTGCTGTTGGTTTTAACAAAGCATTCAAATGTTGTAAAAGCGTCGACTTACCGCTACCGGTATGACCCACCAAAGCCGTATAAGAGCCTTCCTTTATTTCCATATCGATATCGTGTAACACGCGTTGTTCAAAAGGAGAGTTAGGCTGATAAGTAAAATCTACTTTTTCAAAACGGATGTCCATAGCCAATCCACCATCCCTTCTTCAGTTAAATAGGCGTCGGGCACCTTGATACCACGCGCCGACAAAGCTTGTTTCAGCCGTTCCGGAAAAGGCAGATCCAGTCCCATTTCGACTAATTTAGGCCCCATAGAAAAAATCTCCTCGGGCGTTCCTTCTTCGATCAATTGTCCTTGTCGCATGACAAAAATACGATTGGCATTGGCTGCTTCATCGATATCATGGGTGATAGAAAGAACCGTCAAATTGCTCTCTTGCTTGATCTTTTTGATCGTCGCCACAACTTCTTCACGACCTTCTGGATCTAACATACTAGTAGCTTCATCTAAAATAATGATATCCGGGCGCAAGGCAATGATACCGGCAATGGCCACTCGTTGCTTTTGGCCACCAGACAAACGAGCGGGTTCTTTAGTAGCAAATTCAGTCATCCGCACTTGTTTAAGGGCATTATCCACCCGCTTTATCATCTCGTCACGAGCGATTCCTTGGTTTTCCATCCCAAAAGCCACATCATCTTCCACAGTCGCACCAACAAATTGATTGTCGGGATTTTGAAAGACCATGCCGACCATCTTACGGATCGACCAGATATTTTCTTCGTTTAACTCAAGGTCACCTATTTTTACTTTCCCCTTTTCAGGAAGCAAGAGACCATTGATCGTTTTGGCCAGTGTGGATTTGCCTGAACCATTGTGACCAATGATCGCGACCCACTCGCCTTTGTTGATTTGTAAGGAAACATCTTGCAAGGCTGGCTGCGCATCTTCCGACTGGTAATGGAAGGTTATATCTTCTAAGCTGATAATTGGTTTCATCATTGACTCCTTTATGAATAAAGCAAGCTATTTACGAAATTTTCTACAATCATTTCAAAAAAAGTTTACAAAAAATCGTTTCTCAAATTCTTCTTAAGAGTAGCAAAAAAATCCGCATATTTCAATTTAATCACGTCATCTTTCATGCTTTTTTGCATTTCCCATTATCCGTGTGTCTTGACAGGTAATCGAAAGTAAAAAAAAGCACTTTATGATGAGTGGCTACTCCTTGACAGCTGTCAAGGAGTAGCACCGAGCTAGACTCGGAAATACACGATTTCCAACATCATAACACTCTAAAAATTCA
Organism: Tetragenococcus sp.; assembly: GCA_041859945.1. Lineage (GTDB taxonomy): Bacteria > Bacillota > Bacilli > Lactobacillales > Enterococcaceae > Tetragenococcus. The sequence continues at coordinate 7,913 of JBFLGC010000019.1, read as the reverse complement.
TCGACAAAGTGATGCTTTAGCTGAGAAAGTAATTTCTTTTGCTATGCTAAGTGTAATTTTAAACCAATTCGATGACGACCATTGGTGCTGCATCTCCGCGTCTTGATTCAGTTTTCAAGATACGAGTATAGCCACCTTGGCGATCTTCGTAGCGAGGAGCAATATCGCTAAACAGCTTTTGTAAAGCTGATTCGATCACGATTTCTTCGTCTTCTTCACGTACATCGGCCACTTCATTGCGAACAAAAGCTGCGGCTTGACGACGTGCATGCAAATCACCGCGTTTGCCTAAAGTGATCATTTTTTCAACAGTTGAACGAACTTCTTTCGCACGCGCTTCTGTCGTTACGATGCGTTCATTGATAATCAAATCTGTCGTTAAGTCACGCAACATTGCTTTACGTTGGCTAGATGTGCGTCCTAACTTACGATAACCCATGGGATTTCCCTCCTTCGTAAAAATTAATCGTCTTTACGTAAACCCAAACCTAAATCATCTAATTTAGCTTTCACTTCTTCCAGTGATTTGCGACCTAAATTACGAACTTTGATCATTTCAGGCTCAGTTTTATTTGTTAATTCTTGTACAGTATTGATGCCTGCACGTTTCAGACAGTTATAAGAACGTACGGAAAGATCCAGTTCTTCAATGGTCATTTCCAACATTTTTTCTTTTTGCGTTTCTTCTTTTTCGATCATGATTTCAGCATTTTTCGCTTCATCTGTCAAATTCACAAAAATGTCCAAATGTTCAGTCAAGATCTTCGCTGCTAGACTTAAGGAGTCCAGAGGTGCAATCGAGCCATCTGTCCAAATATCCATCGTTAATTTGTCAAAATCATCGCGACGACCCACACGTGTGTTTTCTACTTGATAGTTGACACGACGTACCGGTGTGTAGATGGAATCAACAGGAAGTACACCGATCGGCATATCTTCTTTTTTGTTTTCATCTGCTTGCACATAACCACGACCAGGTTTCACCGTTAAGCGAGCATGAAACGTTGCGCCAGCAGCTACAGTACAGATGTACATATCTTTATTTAGGATCTCTACATCACTATCGACGATGATATCGCCGGCAGTTACCTCAGCAGATCCAGTAGCATCGATTTCAAGGGTTTTTTCTTCTTCACCATACATTTTTAAGGCAAGACCTTTAATGTTCAAAATGATTTGCGCCACATCTTCACGAACACCTTTGATCGTTGAGAATTCATGCAACACGCCATCGATTTGAATATTAGTGATCGCGGCCCCTGGTAGAGAAGAAAGCAAAATACGACGTAGGGAATTTCCTAAAGTAGTTCCATAGCCACGTTCAAGCGGTTCGACTACGAACTTGCCATAATCTTTCTCTTCATCAATTTTGGCAATTTTTGGTTTTTCAAATTCAATCATTCTTATCTCTTACCCCTTTCAAAACGAAAAGTGTCTTGTTCAATGACCTTCTTATTGAAACTCAAAATGATCAGCACTCATTAAACACGACGGCGTTTTGGAGGGCGGCATCCATTATGAGGAACAGGCGTTACATCACGGATCGCAGAAACTTCCAAGCCTGCTGTTTGCAGTGCGCGAATGGCTGCTTCACGTCCAGAGCCAGGACCTTTAACAGTTACTTCTACACTTTTAAGTCCATGTTCCATTGCTGCCTTTGCGGCGGTTTCTGCTGCCATTTGAGCGGCGAAAGGTGTTGACTTTCTACTTCCTCTAAATCCTAAAGCACCAGCTGACGACCAAGATAATGCATTTCCATGAACATCAGTGATCATTACGATCGTATTATTGAACGTGGAATGAATATGCGCAATACCAGATTCAATATTTTTTCTTACACGGCGTTTACGTGTCGCTTTTTTTTGTGCCATGAAGTTTTAACCTCCTTGTCTAAAGATTATTTTTTCTTACCTGCAATTGATTTTGCGGGTCCTTTACGAGTACGTGCATTGTTTTTCGTATTTTGTCCGCGAACAGGCAAACCACGACGATGACGGATTCCACGGTAAGAACCGATTTCCATCAAGCGTTTGATGTTAAGGTTCACTTCACGACGAAGGTCTCCTTCAACTTTCAATTTATCTACTTCCGCACGGATAGCATCTGTTTGTTCATTGGTTAGATCACGTACACGGATCTCTTCTGAAACGCCAGCATTTGCTAATACGTGTTTAGCAGTTGTTTCCCCGATCCCATAAATATAAGTCAGTGAAACGACTACCCGTTTATCACGCGGAATATCTACTCCTGCAATACGAGCCATATCTTGTTACACCTCCGATTATCCTTGACGTTGTTTGTGTTTTGGATTTGCTGGGCAAATCACCATAACGCGCCCTTTACGACGAATTACTTTACAATGTTCACACATTGGTTTTACTGATGGTTTTACTTTCATGATACTACCTCCTGTATTTTTACGGAGTACAATTACTTAAAGCGATAGGTAATACGACCACGACTCAAATCATAAGGTGAAAGTTCGACTGTCACCTTATCTCCAGGTAAGATGCGGATATAATGCATCCGGATTTTACCAGAAACAGTCGCAAGCACTTGATGTCCATTCTCCAATTCAACTTTAAACATTGCATTCGGCAAAGTTTCGACGACTGTACCTTCGATTTCGATCATATCTTCTTTTGCCACGCACAGTACCTCCTTGTACTTGTTTCACATTTGACACATTAAAATGGCGGAAACACCTTGTTCCCACCTTACTTTCTTACTCGATCTTCTAAAAGATTAGAAGATGGACTGACATATTATAGCATAATATATCTGATACCGCAAGAAAAAGGCTGACTTTGCAAGTTGGTTTTGCGGGCAATCGACTACTTGTCAATGATCTTTTTCACATCTGAAAATACAGCTTCGATTTCGCGATTGCCATCAATGGAATATAACAGTCCTTTTTCTTTATAATGAGCTAAGATCGGTGCACTGCTTTTTACATTGACTGAAAGACGGTTTTTCACCGTTTCCGGTTTGTCATCATCTCTTTGATAAAATTCGTGGCCACCACATTGATCACAAGTGCCTTCGACCTTGGTCGGGTTGAATAATTTGTGATAAGTCGCTCCGCAATTTTTGCAAATATAACGACCAGCCAAACGTTCCACCAAGACTGCTTCAGGAACTTCGATATTGATTACAGCATCTAGTTTCTTTCCTAGTTCTTCTAACATTTGATCTAGCGCTTTAGCTTGATCAAGGGTTCTAGGAAAGCCATCTAACAAGAAACCATTCTCGGTATCGGTTTGACCTAATCTTTCTTTTACGATGCCATTGGTCACTTCATCAGGAACTAGATTTCCTTTGTCCATATACGTCTTCGCTTCTAGGCCTAGCTTGGTTTCAGCGGAGATCGCAGCACGGAACATATCACCTGTGGAAATGTGGGGTATCTTGTAAGTAGCCACGATTTCTTCGGCTTGTGTCCCTTTTCCGGCACCCGGTAATCCCATTAATATGAGGTTCATCTCAATTCCTCCTTAAAGCTACTTAATTGAAGTTTTTAGGATAGTGTTGAGGAAAACCTCAACACCTCAAAAAACTCAGTCGAAAAATCCGACATAATTACGTTTCAATAACAAGCCCTCTAGTTGTTTCGCTGTTTCAAGTGCAACACTGATCACGATCAACAGACTTGTACCACCTAGGCCAATCGATTGCGGCAAGTTCCAGACCATTTGAGCGACAATCGGTACTAAGGCAACAAAGCCTAAAAAAAGTGCTCCGACAGTACTCAAACGCATCAATAACTTAGATACATAATCTTCCGTAGCTTTCCCTGGTCGCACACTGGGAATATAGCTGCCTTGTTTTTGCAAGTTTTCAGCCATTTTTTCTGGATTGACTTGAACAAAGGCATAGAAGAAAGTGAACCCTACGATCAGTATCGTGTAAAGAGTCGCTCCAGGGACAGTATTGTAACTGAAGAGAGTCTCAAGTACTTGATACCAACCTGAACTCTTATGTGCGCCAAAAGCTTGAATGACTGCATTAGGAGTTGCGATCAATGAACTAGCAAAGATAACAGGAATGACGCCGGCAGCATTGACCTTTAATGGTAAATAACTGCTAGTCGGTACGCCAGCTATCCGCTTGGTATATTGGATTGGGATCTTACGCTCTGCTTGTTGGAAATACGTCACGAAGGCAACGATGGCCAAAATAGCTACAAGCAAGATGACCATGAAGATCACGGACTTCCAAATTTCTGATTTCTCGATATTGATGAAATAATCTTCAATCAGTTGTTTGCCTTCGACTGGTAATCTAGAAATGATCCCGGCAAAGATGATCATGGAGACCCCATTACCGATCCCTTTTTCAGTGATCAATTCGCCTAACCAAGTCACAAACATGGTCCCTGTAGTCAAAACCAGCCCGATCGTGATATAAGCCATCACATTAGGATTTTCAACAAAACCATATTGGGTCCAAGATTGAAAAGTTGCAGTCAAGGCAACAGATTGCAAAAATCCTAAAACGATTGTGATATAACGAGTCGCTTGATTGAGTTTCCGTCGTCCTACTTCTCCTTGTTTCGACCATTCTACAAATTTAGGAACGATATCCATTTGCATCAATTGAACGATGATCGAAGCGGTGATGTAAGGCGAAACACCCATTGAGAAAACAGAGAAACGTTGCATGGCACTGCCACTAACAAGATCCAACATGTTCAAAAAAGGCATGTCAGAAATAGCATTCAAACGACTTGCATTGACGCCTGGAACCGTGATATGTGTTCCCAGACGAAAAACGAACAAAATAAAAATAGTAAAGTAAATCCTTGATCTAATATTTTTGTCTTTAAAAGCTTCCTTTAAAAGTTTTACCATTAGATCACCTCAACTGAACCGCCAGCATTCTTGATGGCTTCTTCTGCTGATTTTGAGAATTTTGCTGCCTTTACTGTTAATTTTTTAGAAATTTCGCCATTTCCAAGGACTTTGATTCCATCTTTTTCATCTTTGACTAAACCAGCTTCAACTAAAACGATAGGTGTTACTTCTGCACCGTCTTCAAAGCGATTCAGCGCATCGATGTTTACGATCGCATAGTCTTTGCGATTGATGTTGGTAAAGCCACGTTTTGGTAAACGACGGAACAATGGGGTTTGACCACCTTCAAAGCCTAAACGAGTTCCACCACCTGAACGTGCTTTTTGTCCTTTTTGACCACGACCAGCTGTTTTACCATTGCCAGATGATGAGCCACGGCCCACGCGATTACGTACATGACGAGAACCTTCTGTAGGTTGTAATTCATGAAGTTTCATGTTTGGCACCTCCTTAATCAGAATTTCTTAAAAATTATATTTCTTCAACGTCCACTAAGTGAGCGATCGTTTTGACCATACCAGAAATTGCTTCATTAGCAGGTTTTACGACACTACTATTCACTTTGCCCAAACCTAACGCTTTTACTGTATCGCGTTGGTTTTGAGGACGTCCAATAATACTGCGTTTTAAAGTGATTTTTAATTCAGCCATTGTAATGTCCCCTTTACCCTACGATTTCTTCGACAGATTTACCACGAAGTTCAGCAATTTCTTCGGCACGTCTTAATTGTTTCAAACCATCGATCGTGGCACTAACAACGTTGATCGGTGTATTTGAACCTAATGATTTTGATGTCACATCGGCAATACCCGCTAATTCTAAGACGGCACGAACTGAACCACCAGCTGCAACTCCAGCCCCGGCGATTGCAGGTTTCAACATAACACGGCCACCACCGAATATGCCAATGACTTCATGAGGAAGTGTGGTACCGACCATTGGTACTTCGATCAAATTCTTTTTAGCATCTTCAACGCCTTTACGGATCGCTTCTGGTACTTCTTGTGCTTTACCAGTACCAAAACCAACATGTCCGTTTTTATCGCCTACTACTACAAGTGCAGCAAACCGTAAACGACGTCCGCCTTTGACGACCTTCGTGACACGATTGATGGCTACGACACGGTCTTCTAATTCCAAATGGTTAGGATCAATATAAACCATGAATGGTGTTCCTCCCTTTCCTAAAATTCTAGTCCGTTTTCACGTGCAGCTTGTGCTAACGCTTCTACACGGCCATGATAAAGATAGCCGCCACGGTCAAAGACTACTTGTTTTACTTGTTTTTCATTCGCACGAGTAGCAATCAGTTTCCCGACAGCTTGTGCTTGTTCACTTTTGGTTCCACCCGAAATTTCTTTATCTAAGGTAGAGGCACTTGCTAGCGTCACACCCGCTACGTCATCAATTACTTGCGCGTAGATGTGTTTATTTGAACGATAAATGTTCAAGCGTGGGCACTCAGCAGTACCAGAGATTTTGTTACGGACACGTGCATGTCTTTTTTGACGTGTTTTATTTTTATCTGGTTTTGTAATCACAATTGTCACCTCTTTGTATTTGCTAGCCTTAAGCTGCATTAAGTAAATAAAAACTATTTACCAGTTTTTCCTTCTTTACGACGTACAAATTCGCCGACATAACGGATCCCTTTCCCTTTATAAGGTTCTGGAGGACGTACGCCACGGATATTTGCAGCCAATTCACCAACGACTTCTTTATTTGATCCTTTAATGATCACTGAATTGTTGGCAGGAACTTCAATGGTAATGCCTTCAGGGGCATCAAATTCCACTGGATGGGAGTAACCGACATTTAGTACAAGTTTGCTTCCTTGTAATTGCGCACGATAACCGACCCCAACAAGTTCCAACGCTTTTTGGAAACCTTCGCTTACGCCAACGACCATGTTATTGAAGTTGGCCCGCGTCGTTCCATGGATTGTTTTCATTTCTTTTGTATCATCTGGACGAGTGAATGTGACTTCGCTTCCTTCGACATTCATTGTAATGTCAGCAGAAATAGTGCGTGTCAATTCGCCTTTAGGCCCTTTAACTGTAATGTCGTTTCCGTTTTGATCGACCGTAACACCGGCAGGCAAAACAACGACTTTCTTACCAATACGACTCACTTAGAGACACCTCCTTGTGGAATATTTTCAATTACCATACATAGGCGATTACTTCGCCGCCAACATTTTTTGCTCTAGCTTCTTTATCAGTGATCACACCATCAGAAGTAGAAATGATCGCGATCCCTAAACCATTCAATACTTTAGGAACTTCGTCAGCTTTCACATAAGCACGAAGACCAGGTTTAGAAATACGTTTCAAGTTTGTGATAACACGTTCTCCATTTTTTCCATATTTAAGGAACACGCGGATCACGCCTTGTTTGTCATCTTCGATATATTCAACGTCGCGGATGAAACCTTCATTTTTCAAGATTTCAGCGATGTCGTGTTTGATTTTTGAAGCAGGTACTTCTAACATATCGTGTTTTGCCATATTGGCATTTCTGATACGGGTTAGAAAATCTGCAATTGGATCTGTCATGACCATTAGATGATTTACCTCCTTTATGCGAGTTTGATTTTACCAGCTAGCTTTCTTCACACCGGGAATTTGACCTTTATAGGCAAGTTCGCGTAAGCAAATACGGCAAAGTTTAAATTTACGATATACGGAATGTGGACGTCCACAACGTTCACAACGAGTGTATTCTTGAGTAGAATATTTTGCTGGACGTTTATTTTTAGCAATTTGAGATTTTTTAGCCACGTTATTCGCCTCCTTTTTATTTTTGGAATGGCATACCTAATTGTGTCAACAATTCACGTGATTCCTCATCTGTGTTTGCTGTTGTAACAATCACGATATCCATACCGCGAACTTTGTCTATCATATCATAATCCACTTCTGGGAAAATCAATTGTTCTTTGATGCCTAATGTGTAATTACCACGGCCATCAAAAGCATTTTTACTGATTCCATGGAAATCGCGGACACGAGGTAAAGCCACACTAACCAATTTATCTAAGAATTCATACATTCTATCCC